>CANQEE010000070.1 GCA_947594595.1 uncultured Bacilli bacterium | reverse complement strand
TAAAAGAAGTAAAAGAAAAATACCAAAGAGGTTTTAGCAAGGAATATCGAGAAATGGAAGAAGAAAAACTATTAAAAGAAGTTGTAAACTATATGAAAGAATTTGATATGATTAGAGAAAATGATGAAACAAACGAATATATCATTATGCCAATGTGCTTTAAGATTATTGGTAAATATCCGAAAGATTTTGTAGTGGAATAGGAGAAGTAGAATATGGAAAAAAATAGATGGGAAATAAAAAAGATAGGTTTGCTAAATTATTGGTGGTATGATGAGGAAGAATTTGAATTTGCAAGTGGAAGGCTTATTTTAAGAGGAACAAATGGTTCAGGAAAAAGTGTTACTATGCAAAGTTTTATTCCTCTATTATTAGATGGAAATAAATCTCCAGAAAGATTAGATCCTTTTAATACCAAAGCTAGAAAAATAGAAGATTACGTGCTTGGATATGGAGATGATATAAAAGAAGAAAACACAAGTTATTTATATATGGAATTTTACAAAAAAGAAACTGGAAATTATCTTACAATAGGAATGGGCTTGAGAGGTAAAAGAAACAATGGTGTTAAGTTCTGGGGATTTATCATAAAAGATGGAAGAAGAATTGGAAAAGACATCTTTTTATATAAAGATGTAGGAAATAAAATTCCATTATCAAAGCAGGAATTAAAAAATAGGATAGGGGAAGGTGGACAAGTAGTAGATAGTCAAAAGGAATATGCTATGTTAGTTAATGACAACATTTTTGGCTTTGAAACATATTCCGAATATCAAGAATTTATCAAATTATTGATAGAAATTAGAACACCAAAACTTTCTAAAGATGGTTTTAAACCATCAATCATAACAGAAATTATGTCGAACAGTTTAAGAGGACTTTCAGATGACGATTTAAAAGCAGTTTCAGAATCAATTGAAAATATGAACAAAACAAAAGAACAATTAGAAATGCTATATCAAAGTCAAAAGGCATTAAAACAAATGATAACTCCTTATGATAATTATAATCAATGTGTATTATTTAATAAAGCGAAAAATTA
This sequence comes from uncultured Bacilli bacterium, assembly GCA_947594595.1. Lineage (GTDB taxonomy): Bacteria > Bacillota_I > Bacilli_A > RF39 > UBA660 > CANQVB01. The sequence goes on along the minus strand of CANQEE010000070.1, from coordinate 1,522 downwards.
TGACGAAAAGCAAAAAGATTGCAAAAAGACAGAAAAAGAATCTAATGAATTGATGAAAAAAATCAATGATACACAAAAAAGTTATGAAGAAAATGAAGCAAAAAGGCAAGATGTAATCAAGGAAATAGAAGTATATGAATACAAGAAAAAAGAACTTGAGTCAAATGAATTGTGGAAGCAAAAAGAAAAGCAAGTACAAATGGAAAAAGAGGTAGAAGAAATTCAGCAAGAATTGCAAAAGAAGGAAAAAATTGAGAACGATAAGAAAGAATCAATTCGAAAAAAAGAATTGGAAGAAAAGCAAGCAAAAGAAAATTATGAATTAGAAAAAGATAATTTTAAAAATATTGAAAATGAAATGGCACAAATTGCAAAAGCGATTGATTATGACGAATTTTTCTTTAAAATGGATGAAATCAAACTAGAAGAAAGATACAATTATCAGCATTTTAAAGAAGACATTAAACGTTATGCAAATAGAATAGAAAATGGAAAAAAAGCTTTAGAGCATGAAAAGATAGTCAGTTTTGAATATGAAACAGCATTGGAAAATCTAGATAAAGAGAAAAATGAAAAGATAAAGCAAGATAATTTAACAAATAAAGCAAGGCAAAATTTAGAAGAAACTAAAGATAATTTTACAGAAGAAATGTATGTATGGGAAAGGCAAAATGAAATTTTAAAATTAGAAAAAGAAGAAATGGCAAAAATTGCACAAAAGGTTCAAAGCTATGGAGAAAAGGCACAGTATGATGATATAATTTTAGCAATGCATGCACCATTTGAGCAGAAAAATCAAGCATTATTAAATGAAAAGGCAATTTTACATTCACAAAAAGAAACATTGCAGAACCAAAAACTAGAGTTACAAGAACAATTAACAGAATGGAAAAACAAAAAAGAACCAGAACCTGTAAGAAGTAAAAAGGTGGAGGAAAATAGGAAAAGGCTAAAAGAAAAAGGTATACCATATATTGAATTTTATAATAGCATTGACTTTAAAAAAGATTTAGATGAGGCACAAAAAGGAAGAATTGAGTCAGCTTTATTAGACATGGGAATTTTAGATGCTTTAATTATTCCAAAAGAATATAGTAGCAAAATAAAAGAGCTAGATACTGAATTTGTAGACAAGTATTTGTATGAAAGTCCTATAGAATTTAAGCATGATTTAAGCCATTTGTTAGAAGTAAAATTACCACAAGAAAGCAAAATAAAACCAGAATTAGTATCATCTATTTTAAAAAGCATAATGATAGAAGACAAATCTGAAAGTACATATATCAATGAAAAAGGCGAGTATAAAATAGGAATTTTACAAGGTATAGCAGATAAGGAAGAAAAAGCAAAATACATTGGAAGTGAAGCAAGAAGGCAATTTAAAGAAAAACAAATAAAAGAGTTAGAAGAACAAATAGCCAAAATAGAAAAGGAAAAAGAAAAAATTGTAGAAAAAATAGAAAATCTAGAAAATCAAGCAAACAAATTGAAAGAGGAATATGAAGCATTCCCATCAAAAGAA
>CANQEE010000069.1 GCA_947594595.1 uncultured Bacilli bacterium | reverse complement strand
GACTCCTGCTGCCTTTGCATGATCAATGGCTTCTTTAGTTTGTGGCATAACTCCATCATCTGCAGCAACAATAATGATAACAATATCCGTAATAGAAGCACCTCTTGCTCTCATTTCTGTGAAAGCCGCATGCCCTGGGGTATCAATAAAGGTAATCAGTTGATCATGATATTTTGCCTGATAAGCTCCAATAGCTTGTGTAATTCCTCCTGCTTCTTTACTAGCTACATGACTTTTTCGAATATAATCTAAAAGACTTGTTTTTCCATGATCTACATGACCCATAATGGTCACAACAGGAGAACGAGGAATTAAATCCTCTTCATTTTCATGAATTTCATAATTTTCAAAATTTGAAATATCTTGAGTTTCTTCTCTTTTTAAAACTTTGTTATAATCAACGACCAATAATTCTGCATTTTCAAAAGAAAGAGATTGGTTTAAAGTTGTCATAACCCCTAAAAGCATCAATTTTTTAATCAATTCTCCTGCAGAAATAGAAAGAGCTTCTGCAAGATCTTTTACAGTCATTCCTTCTTTATAAAGAATAACATTTTCATCTACTTCTTCCTTGTTACTTTGTAATTTTTCTCGATGCTTATAAAGTTTCTTTCTTTCTTCTTTGAATTTAGAGTCTTCCAGCTTTTTTCCATCCTGTTTTTTCTTTTTTACTTTTGTAAAACTTTTTTTCTCTTGAACAACTAAATCAGCCAAAGCTTCTGCTTTTTCATCCATTTCAATTTTTTCAAGAGTTTCCTTTTCCAAATCAGTTGACTCTTCTTCTAAACTTGCAAGTTGATTATCTAATATTGTAATGGCCTCATTACTTAATAACTCTTCTTCACTTTGAACATCAATGGATAATTGTTCACATAATTTCATAATTTCTTCTACTGTTTTTCCAACATCTAATGCATACTCTTGAAGGGTCATCAAATCACCTCTTTTTCTTAATTTTTTTCGATTATTTTCTTGATCTCATCATAAAGTTCTACTGGAATTTCACATTCTAACTTTCTTCCTAAAGCATTTGATTTCTTTGCCTTTTCTAAAATGGAAAGATCTTTTTTAATATATGCACCTCTTCCATTCTTTTTTCCTGTTAAATCAATAAAGACTTCTCCTTCTTTGGATTTTACAATACGAAGGAGTTCTCTTTTTTCTAATTTTTCTCCACTTACAACACAAGTTCGCATGGGAATCTTTCTTGGTTTCATCAAATGCCTCCTTTTAACGGAAGTTAATTCCTAATTCTTCTGCTTGTTCTTTAGTTTTAATATCTATTTTAAAGTGTGTCAACTTAGAAGCAAGACGAGCATTCATTCCTTTTTTACCAATGGCTAAAGAGAAATTTTCTCCATCTGCAATTACAAGTGCTTCCTGTTTTTTAGGATCTGTAATGGCAACCGTTAACTCTTTTGCAGGAGAAAGTGCATTTTCAATGAAAATAGCAGGGTCACTATCATATCTTACAACATCAATTTTTTCTCCATGGAGTTCAGTAATAATATTAGCAATTCTACTTCCTCTTTCTCCAATACAAGCACCTATTGGATCAATCTTTGGGTTTTCTGAATAAACAGCTACTTTACTTCTTATTCCTGCTTCACGAGCCACACTATAAAGAAGGACACTTCCATCTGATAGTTCTGGGATTTCTAATTCAAAAAGACGTTTTACAAATCCATAATGCCTTCTAGAAAGAAGAATTAAAAGATTTCTTCCATTATTATCTACTTTTGTCACATAAACCTTAATTTGAGAACCCATTTCAATTTTCTCTCCTGGAATAATATCTTTCTTTGGTAAAATTCCATTACATCTTCCAAGATCGATGAAATAGTTGTCTGTATCTTCTAATGCAACAGTTCCAATTAACAGTTCATCTTGTTTGTCTCCAAATTCTTCCATAATACTATTTCGTTCTGCTTCTCTAATCTTTTGAACAACAACTTGTTTGGCAGTAGAAGCTGCGACACGTCCAAAGTCTTTAGGAGTTACTTCTGTATCAATTGAATCTCCTATGTTTAAAGATTTATCTATTTTTCTTGCATCCTTTAATTTAATCTCACAATCTGGATTGAAGTAAGAAATTTTTTCTTCAGGATTTTCTTCTTGTTCCTCCTCTTGCTTTTCTTCTTCCTCTTCTTCCTCATAATGTTCAAAAAGATAATCTTCATATTCTTCTTTAGTCATTTTTTCATCTTCTACGACTGTTAAATAAGAATACACTTTAATTTCTCCTGTATTTTCATCAATAGTTACCTTGACATTACTATTTTTATTTCCTGTATTTTTTTTATAAGCAGAAGAAAGTGCTAATTTCATTGCATCAAAAACAACTTCTTTATCAATATTTTTCTCTTTGACAATATGATCTACTGCTTGTATAAATTCTTTACCGTTCATTTTCTACCTCACCTTTACTTTTTCCATAAATATCAACCACATCAATGCTTTCATCAATTACTTTTGCTTGTTCTAATAAAGGGTTGATAATTTCGGTTGCTTTTGTTACTTTGTCTAAATCTATAACTTCTTTGCTGTCTAATTCAATTTCAAAAGATCTTACACCCTCATCTTCTACAATTTGAACTGCACTCACAAATACATTCAAATCTTTTAATTTAGAATCGAGTAATGCGCTGATTTTTTCTTTCATTTTTTCCTCCTCGATAACTAGAAAGAGTGGGATTCTTTCCCACTCCTTTCTTCTAGGTATGATTATATCTTATTTTCCCTCAATTGTCAAAACTTTTCTTTGAAGGGGATGTAGTAAACTAGATGTGGGAAAATGTAAAACTATATAAAAAAAGAGAAAACACTCAAAATTTTAAAACTGTTATATAATTAATTTATCCAAAAAATAAACAGACCTTTAATAAAAGCTCGAAGCTTAAAAGGTTTTAAGGAGTTGTTTTCTCAATGAATATAATA
>CANQEE010000068.1 GCA_947594595.1 uncultured Bacilli bacterium | reverse complement strand
GATGGTACGGTGATTATTCCTACATGGTGAACGCTACGTACCCATGGTTCGTTCGTGGCGGTAACTATGGTAATGGTACGGGTGCAGGTGTTTTCAGTTTCAACGGCAACCACGGTTACGCAAACGTCAACTACTCGTTCCGCGTCGTCCTTGCTCCTTAATGAAGTCTGATAAGACTTCATTAAAACTCTTTTCCCTCTTGCTGAGGGAAAGTGAGTCATGAGAAATTTTTTCAAACTAAGTGAGTAAGATTGTAGCCCATCTGCCTCTTTTTGCAGATGGGCGTTTTTTGAAAATGGAAATGTTGAAAGAATCTATATGTCTCAGCGCTCTGGGCTTTTGTCCAGGAAAGCTGAGACATTCTTTTTTTTGCATGCATAGAATAAATTAGGTGATTTCTATGCGTATTACGCCAGAAGAATTTAGAAAAAAATTTCAAAAAGAAAAATTACTTCTTATTGATATTAGACCTCATGCCATTTTTTTAAAGGGAAGTATCCAAGGAGCTAAAAATATTCCTTATAGCATTCTTCGAAAGATTCCATCTAAATATTTAGAACATTCAAAAACTTATTATATTTTTTGTGAAGAAGGGTATTATACAAATAAGTTAATTGAAGAATTAAAAGATCAAAATTATCATCTTATTGAGATTGAGGGTGGTTATCAAGCACTTTAATTGTTATAATAAAAAAAGAGGTATCTATTTAGATGAACCATCAAAAACTGTAAAGGGAAGATAAAGAGTTATTCTGTTTTACAAAATAAAATGACTCAAAACTAGCACCTTACAAAAAAATATGAAATAATGAAAGAGAAAAATATTGAAATTAAAAACTAAAAAAGGAAAAACTAATATTAAGATAAAAAGGATAGAAGACTTATTTTAGATTGATTTTTTGAAAATGAAAGGAAGGTGTAGTCGAGTTTATTTGCTCGATATTTATATGAACTTTATGGACGAAGTTGTTACTTATTTTACAGATTTATTAACAAAAGGTGGGCCTTTTTTTGGAGTATTTATTATTTTGTTAGAATCTATTTTTCCTATTCTTCCTTTAGGAGTATTTATTGCTTTTAATATGCATGCGTTTGGAAAAATATTTGGTTTTCTTCTATCGTGGCTTGCCACTTGTTTAGGATGTTTTGGATCATATTTTATCTTCTCACATTGGGTTAGTTCTTTTTTAGATCGTCTTGTAAAAAAGCATCATAAACAATTACAAAAAATGAAAAAAAAGATTTGTAAACTTCCCTTTTCTAATTTAGTTTTGTTAATTGCTCTTCCATTTACACCTGCTTTTTTAATCAATATTGCTTGTGGACTTTCAAAAATTCCGACAAAAAAATTTATAATGGCTATTCTTTTGGGAAAACTATCAATTGTATTTTTTTGGGGATTTGTTGGAACAAGTTTAATTGAAAGTGTAACAGATATTACAACAATTATGATAGTTGTGGTATTGTTACTTGTTTCTTATTTTCTCTCTAAAATTGTAAGTCATAAAATGGAAATAGAATAAATAAAGAACTACAAAAATTAAAAAAGAGGAGAAGAATTTATGGAAAGATTTGAGAAGAAAATAAATCAATTAAATGAAGATGAAACCTTTCAGAGTTGGATGAGCCGAGAATAAGATATGAGGATTGTAGCGAATAAAGAGAAAGCGATGGCATATGAAGAAGGGGAAAAGCAAGGAATCCAACAAGGATCTATTTCAAAAAAATGGGAGAAATTGGAAAGAATTTAAAAGCAATGGGATTATCAATGACCAATACTAAGAAGGCAACAGGTTTAACAGAAGACCAAATTAAGAAACTATAAAAAGGTATGTTTCTTTTTTTATTTTGTTGAAATTAGTAAAATCAAGTTCATTGATTTTTTCAACCCTTGACACGAATCTTCTTTCATTTTAAAATGAAATTAGAATTATCATAAAAAATGATTCTAGATGGAGGTATATATGAATCAAGTTATGTTCTCCATTTTACTTATAATCATTGGATTTGCCATTGGTTTTGTCATTGTTTTTGTTATCAATTCATTAAGAGAAGGAAATACAACTAAAAAAATTGAAAAGCAATTGGAAAAAGCAAAAAAGGAAGCTGATTCAATTAAGAGAGATGCCATTTTAGAAGCAAAAGAAGAGGCTCATCGTCTAAAATTGGAAACAGAAAAAGAAATCAAAGAAAAAAAGAATGAATTAAAGGAACAAGAAAACCGTCTCTTACAAAGAGAAAGCAGTATGGATAAAAGAGATGAACTTTATCAAAAAAGAGAAACTGCTTTGGATGAAAGAGAAGAAAAACTTACAGAACGAGGAAAACAAATTCAAGAAGAACAAGCTAAAGTGGAAGAGATAAAAAAACAGCAACTAGATATCCTTGAAAATATTTCTGGATATAGTAGAGAAAAAGCAAGAGAAAGCATTATGACTAATGTAAAAGATGCAATGGAAAAGGAAATTGCAATTTATATGAATGAACAAGAAGAAGAAGCAAGAATGAATGCTTCTACCAAAGCAAGAGAGTTAATTGTATCTTCTATGCAACGGTATGCAGCTGATATTGCAAGTGATCAAACGGTTACAGTGGTTTCTCTTCCAAGTGAAGATATGAAAGGAAGAATTATAGGAAGAGAAGGTAGAAATATTCGAACCTTGGAAGCTGTAACAGGAGTCGATTTAATTATCGATGATACACCTGAAGCAGTTGTTTTATCAAGTTTTGATCCATTTCGAAGAGAAATTGCAAGAGTAACATTGGAAACATTGATTAAAGATGGAAGAATTCATCCAACTCGAATTGAAGAGATCTATGATAAAGTATGTAAAGAAATGAAAGATAAAACATTAGAATATGGAAACAATACTTTATTTGAGCTTGGAATTACTAAGATGGCTCCTGAATTGATTGAGTTAGTTGGAAAACTTCATTTTCGTACAAGTTATGGTCAAAATGCACTTGCCCATTCCAAGGAGGTTGCCTCTTTAGCAGGTCTTCTTGCAGGAGAAATTGGAGAGGATGTAACCTTAGCTAAGCGAGCAGGTCTTCTTCATGATATTGGAAAAGCAGTAGATCATGAATTAGAGGGAAGTCATGTAGATATTGGAAAAGATTTGGCGAAGAAGTATCATGAAGGAGAAGTTGTACTAAACGCCATTGCATCTCATCATGGTGATACGAAGGCAACCAGTGAAATTTCTAG
>CANQEE010000067.1 GCA_947594595.1 uncultured Bacilli bacterium | reverse complement strand
TGGTGGGGCGTTAGGGATTCGAACCCTAGACCCACTGATTAAGAGTCAGTTGCTCTACCAACTGAGCTAACGCCCCAAACTGAATTTACTTGTTTAGTATAACATAAAAAGAAAAAAAAGGAAATACCTTTTTATAAGAAAAACAAACAGAATCTTCCTGTTTGTTTACTTGTTTTCAATTTGTTCTTTTCCTCTTTTTTCAACGAAATGATGAAGTATCAATAAAATAATTCCAATAACAAATAAAGTACTTGATATAATCCATCCTCTTGTTACAAAGGAATTTGTTAAAAAGGAAATCACTTTTTCTGTTTCGTCAAAAGTTGTACTGCTTAATGCGAAATAAGTAATTCCAAATAGAAGAGCAAGAAGAATGCTAGAAATAATCGTATCCACTCCATACCAAGTTAGGTAAGCATGTTTTTTTCGTCTTAAAAGATAAATTCCAAGAAAAGAGATGACTCCTATAAGAAGAAGAGCAAATTTTAATTCTTTCCCAAAAATGAACTGACTTGTTTGAACCAGGGAAGTTAATTCTGGATCTTGTTGTTGTATTTCCTCTACAGTAGGAAGTTCCTTTTCAATTTCTTGCAAAATAGGTTTAGTCATGTTATAAATTTGATTTTCTTCTTCTTCCTTAAGAGAAACTTGTAAAAGATCTTCACATGTAAGTAAAAAATCCTTTAAAAAAGAATCTAATTGCTTCTCTGTTAAGATTTTTTTTCCTTCTTCTCCTCTTAAATAATAATCAAGAATATTATTAGTTATTTCTGTTGCTGTATTTTTGACTAATTTAGAGTTTATTACCTTATCTACTTGTTGTTTTTCAATTCCAACTTCTTCAAAAGTTTGATAAAAAGAGTTTAAATCAATATTTTCTTGCTCAATCAAAACTGTCAAATCTGTTTGAGAAACTATTTTTTCTATACTTTTCTTTTCAAGAGATTTTTCAAAAGTAAAAAGACAAATTCCAAGACAAAGTGTTAAAATAAGTAAAACAGAAAAGATCCCTGCAAAAAATTTTTTCATAAATACCTCTCTTTCTTTTTTAGTATAACGAAAAATTAGACAAAAGTAAATTGCCTATGGTATAGTAAATTAAGAAAAAGAAGGCTGATATCATAATGAAAAAAAACATAGGACTTAGTACAAAAGAAGTAAACGAAAGAATTGAAAAGGGACTTATTAACTTTGATACTTCCTTAAAAACAAAATCAACAAAACAGATCATTCGTGAAAATGCATTGACTCTTTTTAATATCATTAACCTTATTTTGGCAATGGCTGTAATTTTAGTAGGTTCCTATAAAAATGTAACCTTTATAGGAATTATTATCATCAATACGTTAATCAGTACTTTTCAAGAACTTCGTTCTAAAAGAACTATTGATAAATTATCCGTTGTTTCAAGTACAAAGGTGCATGTTATTCGAGAACAGGAAGAACAAGAAATTGGGATCAATGAAATCGTTTTAGATGATGTTCTTCACTTTCGTTTAGGAAATCAAATTGTTACAGACTCTAAAATCTTAGAAGGTGTTGTAGAAGTAGATGAATCCTTTATTACAGGAGAAAGTGAAACGATTATGAAAAAAGAAGGAGAAATGCTTTTATCAGGAAGTTTTATTGTAAGTGGAGACTGTTATGCTAAAGTGGTTCATATAGGATATGAAAACTATACAGCTAAAATAGCAAAGGATACAAAATATATTAAACCTATTTCTTCTGAGATTATGCGTTCTTTAAATAAAATTGTAAAAACCATCTCTTTTGCAATTATTCCTATTGGAATTCTCTTTTTTTCACGTCAACTCTTTCTAGAAAATAATTCTTTTCAAAATGCTGTAGTGAATACAGTAGCTGCTTTAATTGGAATGATTCCAGAAGGATTAGTTCTTCTTACCTCAACGGTTCTTGCGGTTTCTGTTGTTCGTTTAAGTAAACATAAAGTTTTAGTGCAAGATTTATACTGCATTGAAACTTTAGCAAGAGTGGATACCATTTGTTTAGATAAAACAGGAACCATCACAGAAGGGGTTATGGAAGTTACTGATTTAATTCCCCTTGAAAAAAATAAAAAAGATGATCTTACTAGTATTCTTGGAAAGATCATGGCTAAAAGCGAAGATAATAATCCAACTTCAGTAGCGATTCGAAATGCTTTTTATGATCATCATGTAGAAGAAATTAAAGAGATCATTCCGTTTTCTAGTGAGAAGAAATATTCAGGAGCAATTTTTCAAAACGGAAAGGCATACTTAATAGGAGCCCCTGAATTCTTATTAGAAGATCATGGAAAAAAATATGAAAAAGAATTAGAAGAATACACGAAGGAACATCGAGTGGTAACGATGGTAGAAATAGATGAAAAAAAGATTTTAAAGAAAGGGTTTATCCAAGCGAAAAATGCACTTTGTTTTCTTCTTATTCGAGATAAAATTAGAAGAGAAGCAAAGGATACCCTTTCTTTCTTCAAAGAACAAGGAGTTACTGTAAAAATTATTTCTGGAGATAATAAGGATACTGTTTTAAATATTGCAAAACGAGCAGGGGTAGGAGAAAATTTAAAAGCAATTGATTTATCTACTTTAAAAAGCGAAAAGCAGATCAAAGAAGCAGCTTTGAAATATGATGTATTTGGAAGAGTAAAACCAGAACAAAAGCATTTGTTAATCAAATCTTTGAAAGAAAAAGGACATACTGTAGCAATGACAGGAGATGGAGTTAATGACTGCCTTGCTTTAAAAGAAGCAGATTGTTCTGTTGCTATGGCTTCTGGAAGTGATGCAGCAAGAAGTGTTTCTCAATTAGTTTTATTAGATTCGAACTTTGCTTCTATGCCTCATGTTGTAGCAGAAGGAAGAAGAACCATCAATAATATTGAACGAAGTGCTTCCTTATTCTTGGTAAAAACAGTTTATGCAACTATATTAGCTGTTCTCTTTCTTTTTATAGAATCTCCTTATCCATTTATTCCAATTCAATTGACTCTTGCATCGGTTGTTACCATTGGAATTCCATCTTTCGTACTTGCTTTAGAACCAAATAAAGAACGAGTGAAAGGACATTTTTTAAACAATGTATTAAAAAAAGCAATTCCACCTGCGATTGTAATTGTGATCAATATTTTGCTAATCACTTTAGCAAGTTCTATATTTCATCTATCTTATGCCAAGACTTCCACACTTTCTCTTACTTTAACAGGATATACATCTTTCCTTTTACTTTATACTATTTGTAAGCCATTTAATCGTCTTCGTTTCTTTTTATTCTTATTTATGTTCTATGGATTTGTCTTTGGTATTTTCAATATGACTTCCATTTTTTCAATTACTCATTTTGACTTTTTAATGATTGGAATTACATTTATACTTACGTTTATTTCCAATGAACTATACCAAACTTTTACGAAATTGCTTGCTGTTTTACTTGAGAAAAAAGAACTTCTTTTTAGAAAAAAATCTCAAGCATAATGAAAACTCACCAATGGTGAGTTCATTTTTTTATGGCGGAGACAGAGGGATTTGAACCCTCGCAGCAGTTGCCCGCTCTACACCCTTAGCAGGGGCGCCTCTTCAGCCTCTTGAGTATGTCTCCAGACATCCGTAGTTATAATATTACAAGAATATGATACACTTGTCAAGTAATGAAAGCTTTAAAAAAACTCCTCAATCCTGAGAAGTTTACTTCAAAATGGTGACCAGTACGGAATTCGAATCCGTGAATGCTACCGTGAAAGGGTAGTGTGTTAAGCCACTTCACCAACTGGCCAAAAAAAATGGCG
>CANQEE010000066.1 GCA_947594595.1 uncultured Bacilli bacterium | reverse complement strand
TTTTTCCATCTTTTTCACCTAGTTTCCTAGGTTCATTCTACTACAATTTACCCCCCCCCAGGCCTTTATTCCAACTTCGCATATTATCCCTTGGAAATATAAAAATATCACAATAAAAAAGAGTGTAACATTCTATTTTACACTCATTGTTTTATTATTTTCTATGTCTTCATAATTTGACAACTATATCCTTGATTTTGAAAAAATTCTTTTTGTTTTTCTTGCTCTTGGAAATAACTCAAATAAGGTGAATTTTCTTCAAAAGTACTTACAATATCTTTTGTTAAAGTAAGTTTCGTTGTATCCTCATCCGTTTCCATTTCCATTCCAGGAATAGATTGCAAGGCTGCAAGTTCTTCTTCTACAGTGTTCGTATTAGTAGAAGGTTCTTGTGTTTCTGGAGAGACATTTGTATTTTCATCTTGGGATGATTCTATGGAATTTTCTTCCTCTGTTTGTTCTTCAAAAAGATCACTAGAACGATAGGTAAATGTAACTTTCTGTAAAGCTTTGTTTTGATAAGTACTATTGGTAGTAATATCATATTGTATATTTTGATATACTAGCTGTTTTCTACAAAGAAGTGCTGTAATTTTAGGAACATTATCTACTTCTACTGGTTCACCTTCCCTTACGAAAGCTCGAAGAAGTGGTGGAGAAATTATAATAAGAATTAAAAATAACATAGCAATATAAACAAGTAAAGCTTTAAGATCTAAGGATTTATTCTTCATAAGATTCTTCTCCTTCATCTATCTTCCCTTTTTTGTGTAAGATTTGAATAAATTTTCGAATAAAATTACAAAGAAATAAGAATGGAATAATTGGAAAGAAACAAAATAATGTATACAATATTTGATTATTTACAACCAATCCTTCCACTTCTACTCTTCGAATAAGAGCAATCACAAATCCAATTGAAACAGAAAGTAAAACTGCTCCAAATAAAATTCCAATGACATTACTCCAAAAAGAAATTACATAACTCTTTCTACTTTTATCTTGTACTTTCATTGAATAAAAAAAGACAAACAAGCCATAAAATACAAGTGTTACAAATAATGGTATTAAAACAAGATAAATAACCTCACTTACCCCTGACAAAGAATAAATTACGTTCACCTTGATCACCCTATTATCAATATAACATATCTTTTTTTCTTTTTCAATTGAAAGAAACGATTTCTATAAAATTCATCCTGCTATTTTTTTATGATAGAAATCTACTCTTCGATCTTTTCTTTTATTTTTTTTAAAAAGGAAATTTGTCCTTTTAATATTTTTTTCTCTGCTTCTTCCAAAGAAAACCAAGCAGCCTGATCCATTAGGAAAGCTTTGCCTTTTCCCTGATTTTTTAGGCCATTCCATTTCAAAAGTATTACTTTTCATTTTACTTTCATCTAAATCTGTTTCTGTAGAAAAAATAGTAACTAATTTCCCTGATGGTTGTTTTTCTGACTTCAAAAATATAAGAGGGCTATTTATTTTAAAACTTGTCTCCTCTTGAAATTCTCGAAGAGCTGCTTCTTTTGGGGTTTCTTTACTATATTCACCTTTTGGAAGAGACCAACTTCTTTCTACATTTTTCCAATATGGACCTCCCATATGACATAAAAACACTTCAATTTCTTTTTCTTTTTTTCGATAAACTAAAATACCTGCACTTTTTTTCAAAATTCACTCACCTATTTTTTTATATCTACCCTTTAAAAACCGAACTAGAAAGACGATTCATTAGTTTTCTTTTTGTGTCCATACTTGGATGAACATAAAGATCTAGTGTGATCTTTACATTTGCATGTCCTAATAATTCACTCACTGTTTTTGCATCAAATCCAAGTTCAATACATCTTGTTGCAAAAGTATGTCTTAAAGCATGAAAATTATAGAACTCTAATGAATTTTCTTTTAAAATTTGTTTATAATGATTAAAAAAATTTCTTGAATCCATTGGATTCTCATTTCCTGTTAAAAGAAAAAAGTCTGCTTTGTTTTGAAATAACTTAAGATAAGATCCTAAAAAAGTAGGAAGAGGAATTTCTCTTTTAGAGTGAGTCGTTTTTGGAGTGTCCAATAATATTTTTGTTTTTTTCTCTCCTTTAGATAAATCTACAACTCTTACAATGGTATGAGTTATTTTTATTTTATGTTTTTCTAAATCAATGTCATCCCATTTCAACGCACAAATTTCTCCAATACGAACCCCTGTATAAAGACAAATCAAAATACCTAAAGTTTCTAAATTTAAATGATCTTTAAGATATACTTCTAATCTTTCTTGTTCTTCTTTTGTAAATACTAGAATATCTTTTTTAGGAACTCTTGGAAAAATTACAGAGCAATCTAATTTGGAAAACAAAAAGATTTGTTTTAAAAGTACTAGAATATCTTTTATTCTTTTTGGAGAAAGATTTTTTGAAAAAAGTGTGTTTGTAAATTGTAAAACATAAGCTTCTTTGATTTCTTCTTTTTTTAAATCTGCAAAAAAGGGCAAGATATATTTTTTTATTGTATAAAAATAAGTGGAATAAGTAGAAGGTTTTACTTTAATTTTTTGAGCTGTAAGAAACAAAGAAACCATTTCAAAAAAAGTATCTTTTCGATTTAGATAAAATACATCATATGGTAAATATTTTTTCGCTTTTTCTATTTCTTTCAAAATTTGATTTTTTGTCTTTCCTTCTAAATATCCATAAATAAATCCTCCTGTTTTCTTTTCTTTTTTTATGTACCTTACATAATAAGTACCATTTTTTCTTTTCTTTATTTGCATATTTTCACCCATCTTTATTTTCAAGGATTCAAAAAAAAGAAACAAGAGAGTTTTTGATAGAAAAAGAGTATTGAAATATGATTGATCAATACTCTTTTTTATTAAATTGTATTAGATGTAAGAACGATTCGGAACGAATAGTTGCTGTTTGCACTACCGTAATCGTCGACGAAACTGAAAACACCCGTACTTGTACCATTGCCATAGCTCCCGCCACGCCGAAACCATGGGTGAGAAGCATTCACCATGTAGGAATAATCACTATACCAACCGTCAATTTCATTTATTGCATGCCCTTTACAAGGACTTCCTCCACAAGCTGTATTATAATTATCACTTGTATATAAGTCATAGTATTTCTCATTCGGCCAATCTCTTCCTCCTAATTCTTTTGTCCATTCCTTATTATCGAATCCTGTCTTTCCTGTATACCCTGAATTCCATATCCCTACTGTTTCTCCATCTGTTCTTCCCATTTGTTTTGCTGTCTCTGCATCATAACTTGCACTAGAATACCCTGAATAATGATTGTAATTTCCCATCACATATTCCCAACTTCCTCCACTCATATCATAAATTCCATAAATGTTTCCTGTCGTACTCGCTCCTGTTCCTTTCTCCTCTATATCATAGGTATATTCACAACTGGAAGATGAAGATGCATTTGGGAGTCCTGAAGAGCATCCTGTGATGTACCCACTATTGTTATTCATATAGATTTCTTTATTAGCACCTTCATACAATGTATTTCCATATTTTCCATATTTACTTTGTGTAAGGTATGACACTAGTGTCCATTCACTATTCTTCATCGCATGACTATCATATGTTTCATCAAATCCATAAATATTACTAGTTTTTGTTAATCCTCTTGCGACTAAATCTAAAGTTGATACTCGGATACTTCTCCAACTCGTTATATTCGGTTTGATTACTGCTATGTTATCTGTTTCTACATCCCCTGGGCTTTTCCCTGTTATACTTCCTGTCTCAAACTTCCCTACCCAGACTCCTGCTATCTCTTTTCCTCCAAAACTAAATCCTGGTGGCGTATACCATCCACTTGGTTCTTCTTCTTGTTTGTATTTTCCACTTCCTTCTTCTTGTGTCGTTGTTTCTATAAATTTTATATCTATCTCCCCTGGATTTGTTTTACTTTTTCCTCCCTTTCCATAGTAATTTACTCCATCTTCACTCTTGATCGTATAACTATATCTTGGGATCCATACATACATCTGTAGGATATCTTCCATTTGTATCTTTGTTCCTTCTGGTGCACTCTTATATCCTTCCCTCTTCTCTTCTTTTACTATTACTGCATTCGCCCATATCTGTCTTTCATAATTATACCAACTTCTATCTTTCGCTCCCTTTACCCAACTATATCCATT
>CANQEE010000065.1 GCA_947594595.1 uncultured Bacilli bacterium | reverse complement strand
ATTTCTGTTCCTATATTATTTATAATATGCATCATATAATCTGATTTTGTATGATTTACTTTTTTGATTAAGATATGGCCTCCACCACCTCTTCTACTTTCTACATAATAACCTTGCGATGGTTTAAATCTAGTTGCTATTACATAATTAATCTGAGATGGTACACAATTAAACTGTTCTGCTAGTTCATTTCTTTGAATTTCAATGGAGTCTGTTTCATCAAATAGTTCTTTGATAAATTCTTCTATGATATCTGACATTCTCATATATTCTCATCTCCTTTTTTGTTTGTTGACTTTGACTTTCTTTGACCTACAAGATTATTATACTCTCTTTCTTTCTTTTTTCAAGAACTATTTTTGACTTTCTTTGACCTTTTTCTTATCTTCTTGTTTTATTTTCTCTGTTTTTCTCTTTTTTTCTTTATTTTTCATCTTTTTTTGTCATATTTTGTAATTCTTCCACCTTTTCTTTTTGTTCTGGTAAAGATACCCAAGCAAAATAAGAAGAAATAAATTCCCCATATTTAGTAGCATCTTCTCCTACTTCTGTCACCGCTTCTTCTACTTGTTTTTCTTTTTCTTCTCTTTTCTTTTTATTTTCCATAAAAATAGCACACTCTCTTTCTCCTTATTAGTTATGTGCTATTTTTTTATCTTTTATTCATTTATTTTCTATATTTAAAAAAGATATCAAAATGTGATATCTTTTTCTTTTTAATTGTTTTTTATTTTTTGTTCATTTTCTATAATAGCCATAATGATTTGCACCGTTTTTTCTAAATGATCGTTTTTTAATACATAGTCATATAAATTTATTCTAGATTCTTCATAATCAAAACGATTTAATCGTAACTTGACTTCTGCTGGGCTAGGCTTATCTATTCTTGCTTCTAATCGATTTTTTAATTCTTCTTTTGGCACTCGTAAAAAGATAGTAACTATTTTTGTATCTTCTTTTAATAATTCTTTTAAATGCTCTGTTCCATTTACATCAATATCTTTTACAATAATTTTTCCACTTTTTATCTTATCATTTAGTAGCTTTTTAGAAGTTCCATAATATTGATCATGATGAACATCATATTCATAAAATTCTTTGTTTTTTATCTTTTGTTCAAATTCTTCTTTACTTACAAAATGATAAGTTTCTCCTTCTACATCTCCTTTTCGCATAGGTCGAGAAGTAAAAGATGGAAGTGATTCTACATTTTCCATCCTTTTGATTAATTCTTTTTTTATGGTATCTTTTCCTGCTCCTGCTACTCCAGATAATATGACTAACATATCGTTACCTTCCCTTCTGCTATTTCATTAGCAGCTAATGTTACAGGTGATTCTTCTTTCGCACTTGTTTTTGCTTCATCCCCTGCTGCTATTTGTCTTGCTCTTCTCGCTGTGGCAATGACTAATTCATAACGGTTTTCTGCTTTGGTCAATAATTCTCCTACATTTGGTTTTACCATCATTTTCTTTTCCATCCTTTCCTATTTAAAGCTTATTGATCTCTTCTTGCGAAATCGTTTTATCAATTCTTCCTCCTACTGTTTCAGGCTGAACAGCAGATAATATAATATGTCCGGAATCCATGATTAATACGGCTCTTGTTCTTCTTCCATAAGTAGCATCTACTGCTGTTTTATTATCTTTTGCCTCTTGTACCATTCTTTTGATCGGCGCTGATTCTGGACTTACAATGGCAACAATTCTTTCGGCCGAAACAATATTTCCAAAACCTATATTAACTAATTGCATTTAATTCCTTCCTTTCTTTTATTCAATATTTTGTATTTGTTCTCTAATATTTTCTAACTCTGTTTTGATATCAATCACTTGATTCGTAATTTCCAAATTATTTGCTTTTGAACCAATGGTATTGGTTTCTCGATTCATTTCTTGAATCATGAAATCCAATTTCTTTCCGATTGACTCTTCTTCTTTTAAAAGCTTTTTGAATTGTGATATATGACTCTTTAATCTAGTAACTTCCTCTTCTACAGAACATTTATCCGCATAAATCACCACTTCTTGTGCTAATCTTGCTTCATCGATTTCTTGATTTTTTAAGATTTCTTTCATTCTTCCTTCTAATTTTACTACATATTCTTCAATAAGTCCAGTAGAAAGTACAGATATTTGTTTTACTTTTTCTTGAATGCTCTCAATTCTTAATAATAAATCTTCCGCGATTTTAATTCCTTCTTGCTTTCTCATTTGCACTAGGTTTTGGCTTGCCTTACCTACTACTTTTAATAATTCTTCTTTTATGGTTTCATCTTCTTGATCATTTTGAATAGTTAAAACATCTGGGAATTTGGATATCTCTGTCACTTCGATATTGGCTAAAAGATTTTCTTCCTTGGCTAATTTTCTTAATTCATCAATATAGATTTTAGCTAATGGTGCATTGATTTTAATTTCTTTTCCTTCTGCAGAATTATTTTGAAATGTAATAAAAACATCCACTTTTCCTCTTTTTATACGAGAAGAAATTTCTTTTTTTACTTCTTCTTCTAAATAACTTAAAACTCTTGGCATTTTTACAGAAATGTCTAAATATCGATGATTGACACTTTTTATTTCTACTTGATATTCTTTTAAATTTTCGGATAAATTAGCTTTACCGTATCCGGTCATACTTTTAATCATTTTTTATTACCTCTTTTTTAGGTCTTCCTCTTTTTCTTTTTTCTTGTGGTACTTTTATCTCTTCTTGCTTTTCTTTTTTTGTTTTTGAAGTTGTTTTCTTCTTTCCTGTTTCCTTTTCTCCTTCACTTTTTGGTTTTGTTGTTCTTTTTTTAGTAGCTTTTATTTCTGGCGTACTTTCTTTTTTTACTGTTTTCGTCTTAGTTTGTGGAACAATTTTCTTTTTTCTAGTAGGCATTTCTTTTATTTCTTTTTCTGCTGTTTTTCGTTTTGTTTTAGAAGATGTTTTCTTTCTAGTTTCTCTGATTTCTTTCTTATGTGTTTTTGTAGCTAGCGTTTTAGATTTTGTTTTCTTCGTTTGATGTGCTTTTCCTTGTGATTCTTCTAAGCTTCTTTTTTTAGCTTCTTTTTTTACTGGTTCTTCTTTTCTTACAATTTCTGAAACATCACTTAATCCTTTTAAATAGTCTCTTCTTCCTTTTGTATATAATACAATTGCCTTAAATACATAATAGATAGAAAAAATATAAGAAGAAGTTAGTAAATAAAATTGAAAATTATATTGAAATAAGGTAATAACATGCATGATGGATAAACTGTGTAGCGATAAAACTAAAAATTCTATTCCACTAATGGCCTTACTTCCATTATCTTTTTTATAGGCCTTTTCTAAAAAGACCATTCCCATTATTAAAAATACAGCTGCAAATACTTTGATATCTTCTATTAATCTTTCTTGTTTCATCGTAGAATAAGCTAAATTTAATACGATAAAATATAGCATAATTCCTATCGCTCTTAATAAACTGGCAAACATTTTCTTCAAAATTTCTTGTGAGATTTCTTTTGGTAGTTTTTTTCCTTTCTTTTTCTTTTTATTTTTGCCTTTTTCTTCTAATTCTTCTTTTTCTATTGTATCATTTACCATTTTTTATTCTTTCCCTTCTATCCTATTCTTCTAGTTCATACAAAATAATACTAAGGACATTCAATGCTACTGTTTCTGTTCTTAAAATTCGTTTTCCTAAAGTTACTATTTTTCCGCCATTGTCTTTTAACATTTGTATTTCTTCTGTGTCCATTCCGCCTTCAGGTCCAATTACCACAGCAATTTTTAAATTTTCTTTCTTTTTTAACTTTAATTTTTTTAATTCTTGTTTTAATTTATTTTCTTTTTCATTTTCATAAGCTACTATTACTATATCATACTCTTGGCATAAATTACAAATATTTTTCATAGAAATTATCGCATTGATTTTAGGAATAATATTTCTACCACTTTGTTTGGCTGCCACCTCTGCTATTTTCTGCCATCTTTGTAATTTCTTTATTTTGTCTTTCTCTATTAATTTTACAACACATCGTTTCATTTCTACTGGTGTAATATCATATACTCCTAATTCCACTGCTTTTTGAATGATAAATTCCATTTTGTCTGCTTTGGGAAGTCCTTGAAAAATAGTTATTTTTGCTTTTGATTCTGCATTTGTTTCTAATTTTTCTAGAATTTTACATTCTATTTCATTTTCTTGGTATTGTTCTATTTGGCAAAGATAGTCTTCTAAAGTGTCTTGGTTGCATATAGTTAATTGATCTCCTTGTTTTTTTCTTAGGACATTTTTGATATGGTTAATATCTTCTCCTACTATTTTAATTTGTTCTTGATTTACTTGCTTGCTTGTTACAAAAAATTTTGGCATGCTAATCTCCTTTTATTTCTTTTGCTTTCTTTCTATTATATGATTTTTTTTACTCTTTTTCAAGTCATTTCAAAGAATAAAGACTTTATCCAAATTGTACTGAACCCAAAAAGTTGGACAGTATAAATTAGGCAACTAGATTGGAATGTTCTCTGTATTGAACAGGGGACAT
>CANQEE010000064.1 GCA_947594595.1 uncultured Bacilli bacterium | reverse complement strand
GGTTTGTGTTGTAATGTCTTTTTTATATTTTAAGGAGTGGTAAAATTTCTTTCACCACTCCTTAATGTTTAAGAACCCAAATAAGGAGCCTAAAAAGCTTCTTTTTAGTTGACATTATACTTTACATTTTTTGAAACAGAATTTTAAATTTTTGTTATAATATAAAAAGAAAAGAATCGAAAAGGCGATAAATGATTTCATCATATTATCTCTTTTTTATGGAAGAAAGGAATGGTAGGATGAGTGCAAAGTATGATGCAGATTCCATTAAAATATTAGAAGGATTAGAAGCTGTTCGAAAACGTCCTGGAATGTACATCGGTTCTACGGATAAAAGAGGACTTCATCATTTAATTTGGGAAATTGTAGATAATTCTATGGATGAAGCAATGAATGGATATGGAAATCAAATTCGAATTATTCTGCATCAAGATGGAAGTGTTTCTGTAGAAGACTTTGGACGAGGAGTTCCCATTGGAATCCATAAAAGTGGAAAAACAACGCCAGAAGTGATCTATACAGTTTTACATGCAGGAGGAAAATTTGAAGAAGCAGGATATAAAGTCTCAGGAGGGCTTCATGGAGTAGGAGCATCTGTTGTCAATGCTCTTTCTAAATGGATGGAAGTAACGAGTAAAAGAGAAGGTGGAATCTATACCATTCGTTTTGAAAATGGGGGGCATACAGTCGCTCCACTTACTCAAATTGGAACGACCAATAAAACGGGAACCAAAGTAAGATTTTTACCAGATTCAGAGATTTTTTCAACCACACATTTTTCTTTCACGACAGTTTGTGAGCGAATGCAAGAAGCAGCCTTTTTAGTCAAAGGACTTACAATTGAAGTGATAGATGAAGAAGATCAAAAAAAAGCAGTATATTGTTATGAAAATGGAATAGAAGCTTTTGTTGATTATTTAAATGAAGGGAAAACACCTCTTCATAAAGGAATTGCTATTCATGGAGAAAAAGAAAAAATAGAAGTAGAAATTGCGATGCAATATACAGATACTTATCAAGAAAATATAGTTTCTTTTGTGAATAATGTAAAGACTGTAGATGGAGGAACTCATGAAGTTGGATTTAAAACAGCTTTAACTCGTGTTTTTAATGAATATGCTAAATCAAATGGTTTTATAAAAGGAAAAGAAAAAGCCTTTGAAGGAAGTGACGTTAGAGAAGGTCTTACTGCTGTAATTAGTTTAAAGATTCCAGAAGCACTTTTACAATTTGAAGGACAAACCAAAGGAAAGTTAGGAACCCCACAAGCAAGAACAATTGTAGATACGATTGTTACTGAAAAATTACAATTTTATTTAGAAGAGAATAAAGCAATTGCAACGGAAATTGTGACGAAATCTTTAAAAAGTAAAGGGGCAAGAGAAGCTGCTAGAAAAGCAAGAGAAGAAGCAAGAAAAGGAAAAAGCAAAAATGCAAAAGAACGATCTTTATCTGGAAAACTTGCTCCTGCTCAGACAAAAGATAAAACGATCAAAGAACTCTTTTTAGTAGAGGGAGATTCTGCAGGAGGTTCTGCAAAACAAGGAAGAGATCGAAAGTTTCAAGCAATTCTTCCTCTTCGGGGAAAAGTCGTCAATACCGAACGAGCTAAAGTAGAAGATATTTTAAGAAATGAAGAAATCAATACAATGATTTATACCATTGGAGCGGGATATGGTTCTAACTTTGATATTCGAGAAGCTGAATATAATAAAGTGATTATTATGAGTGATGCAGATCAAGATGGAGGACATATCCAATGCCTTCTTCTTACCTTTTTCTATCGTTATATGAGACCTTTAATTGAAGATGGAAGACTTTATGTAGCTTTACCACCTCTTTTTAAAATTCAAAGTGGTAAATCTATTGAGTATGCTTATACTGTGGAAGAGATGAAAAAGAAAACAGAAGGAAAAAAGTGTGAAGTGCAACGTTATAAAGGATTGGGTGAGATGAATGCAGATCAACTCAATGAAACGACAATGGCTCCAGGAACTAGGACTTTAATTCGAGTAAATATCAATGATGCCCTCCTTGCTGAGAAGCGTGTTAGTATCTTAATGGGAGATGATGTCGCACCTAGAAAAGAGTGGATTGATGAAAATGTAGAGTTTACACTTGAAGATGATTATCAAATTTAAGGGAGGAAAGAAGAGTGCCAAAGAAAACGAAAACACAAGAAATTTTAGAGAAAATTTATGATTACTCTCTTGAAGATATCATGGGAGAACGTTTTGCTATTTATTCTAAATATATTATTCAAGATCGAGCAATTCCAGATGCAAGAGACGGATTAAAACCAGTACAGCGAAGAATTTTATATTCAATGAATAAAGAGAGAAATACATATGATAAACCCTATCGAAAAAGTGCAAAAACAGTAGGCGATGTCATTGGAAATTATCATCCACATGGAGATACTTCTATTTATGATGCAATGGTACGAATGAGCCAAGATTGGAAAATGAGAGAGCCTTATATTGATATGCATGGAAACAATGGATCTATTGATGGAGATGGAGCAGCAGCTTATCGTTATACAGAAGCGCGTCTTTCTAAAATTAGTAGTGAAATGCTACGAGATATTGAGAAAAATACAGTAGAGTTTGCTCCTAATTTTGATGATTCTCTTCTAGAACCAACTGTTCTTCCGACTCGATTTCCAGCACTTCTTGTCAATGGAGCAACAGGAATTTCTGCAGGATATGCAACGAATATTCCTCCTCATAATTTAGGAGAAGTCATTGATGCAACCATTCATCGTATTCAGTATCCAGATTGTACACTAGAAACTTTAATGAAGTATGTGAAAGGACCTGATTTTCCAACTGGAGCCATTGTAGAAGGATTGGATGGAATTAGACAAGCCTATACAACGGGTCGAGGAAGAATTGTTATTAAAAGTAAAGCTGAAATACTTCCACAAAAAAATGGAGCTCAAATTGTAATTACAGAAATTCCTTATGAAGCAAATAAAGCAATGATTGTAAAAAAAATTGATGATATTCGACTTGATAAAAAAGTAGATGGAATCTTAGAAGTAAGGGATGAATCTACCAAAGATATTCGAATCGTTATTGATTTAAAAAAAGGAGCACAAAGTGATCTAATTCTTGCTTATCTTTATAAAAATACAGACCTTCAAGTTAGTTATCATTTTAACAATATTGCGATTGTAAATAAAAGGCCTAAGTTATTAGGATTAAGAGAAGCATTGGATGCTTTTATTAAACATCAAGAAGAAGTCGTTTTAAGAAGAAGCCAATTTGATTTATCTCATGCAAATGCAAGACTTCATATCGTAGAAGGACTTATTAAATGTATTTCAATTTTAGATGAAGTAATTCGTGTGATTCGTGCATCTAAAAATAAAGCAGATGCTAAAGAAAATTTGGTGAAAGAATTTGAATTTTCAGAAGCACAAGCAGAAGCTATTGTAACTTTACAGCTTTATAAGTTAACCAATACAGATGTTACTTTATTAGAAGAAGAACTTGCTAATCTGAAAAAAATCATTGCAGGACTTTCTGCAATTATCAATGAGAAAGAAATTTTAAAGAAAGTAATGATTGAAGATCTTCGAAAAGTAAAAAAAGAATATGCCAATCCAAGAAGAAGTGAAATTCGAAAAGAAATTGAAGATATAAAAATTGATACAACAGTGATGATTCCAAAAGAAGATGTTATTGTAACACTTTCTAAGGAAGGTTATATGAAACGTAGTAGTCTTAGAAGTTATCAAGCAAGTGAAGAAATTGCTTTAAAAGAAGGAGATTATTTACTCTTTTTAGAAAAATTAAATACACAAGATGTGATTTTAGTATTTACATCAAAAGGAAATTATCTTTATTTACCAGTTCATATGATCTATGATTTGAAATGGAAAGAAATTGGAAAACATGTTAGTAATTTAGTTCCAATGGAAGAAGGAGAAACAATAGTGGGAGCTATTTCTGTTTCTACTTTTGATACGAAAGAAAATTTGGTTTTTGTAAGTAAAAATGGAATGGTTAAGCGAAGTGCTATTCAAGATTTGAAAGTAACAAGATATTCGAAACCTTCTTGCTGTATGAAATTAAAAGAACAAGATACTTTGGTTGCAGTTTTAAAAGAGAATGGAGAAGAAGTTTTCTTAAGTACTCAAAAGGGTTATGGCTTATGGTTTGGAATAGAAGAAATTCCGATTGTTGGTTCAAAAGCAGCAGGAGTTAAAGGAATTAACTTAAAAGAAGATGCAGTTGTAAGTATGCATTTGTTTTCAAAAGATACACAAAAAACTTTAGCAGTATTTACTGATAAAGGAACAGGAAAAAGAATAAAATTATCTGATTTTGAAAAATCATCCCGTGCAAGAAGAGGACTTCTATTATTACGCGAAGTAAAGACAAATCCATATCATGTAATCAAAACACTCTTAGTAGAGAGTAGAGATAAAATTGGTATTCAAAGTGGAGAAATAGATTGGATCAAAGCGAGTGATTTACCAATTACAGATCGTTATTCGACAGGAAGTACAATTAAGAAAAAAGGATTGAATAATGTATTTTATGAAATTACATTATTAGAAGAGAAAGAAGAACAAATTCCTTTCAAAGAAAAAGTTTCTTTGGAAGATATTGATCAAAGATTGATGACAATTGATGATTTCTTAAAGTAGGATATTTCCTACTTTTTTGGTATGTATGCGAAGTTGGAATAAAGGCCTGGGGGGGGGTAAATTATAGTAAAATGAACCTAGGAAACTAGGTGAAAAGAATG
>CANQEE010000063.1 GCA_947594595.1 uncultured Bacilli bacterium | reverse complement strand
GTAATCTTTTCTTTTTTAATTTCCATCTTTTTCACCTAGTTTCCTAGGTTCATTCTACTACAATTTACCCCCCCCAGGCCTTTATTCCAACTTCGCATAAGGCACAATAGAAAACGCGTATATAATAGAAAATAAAAAAACTAGATAACCTAGTTTTAATTAGTCTCATTGATTGCTTCTTGAATATATAAATCCAATAAAGTAGATTGATTTTTCATAATTTCTGCTTGAATAGACTTCATTTCCTTCCGAATTGTTTCTACTAATCTCTCTATTCTTGGAAGTAAAGTATTTTTCTTTCCTAAAGAGCTGACAATAGATTCTAAATTAGAAACCTTTGTATATTTACCATATACATTGCTTTTTATATAAGTCAAATATAAATTTTTAAAAGAAACAATATCAATACTATCAAATCTTTTATCTTTTAAAACATTTAATGTTGTACAAAAATAATTTTTTTCAATAGAAAGGTCTAAAATTGTCTTTCCTTCATTATTTTTGATATTAGGAAGAAAATCTTTCTTTTTTTCTAATTCCTTCATTATTTTGGCAACATGAATATAGTCCCTTGAAACAAGAATATGAGCAAAAGTATTACCATCTTGATTTTGATGGTTAATATCCACTTCTTCTTTTTTTATATATTTTAAAACTAAATCATATTGCTTATAGCGAAGTAATTGCATAAGAATCGTATTTCCTTGCTCATCAATTTGAGAAAGGGGTACTTTCTTTTTTGCTAAACATTCTTGAACCAGTTCAAAATAACCTTCCTTCATTAACTGAAAAATTAACGAGGGATCTTCTTCACAAGCTTTAATTGCTTGTACTTCATTATAAAACATTTTTAACACCTCTTATCACTGGCAAGTATATATTATAAAGATTTTTTTAATTTTTGTCAAATCTTTACGACTTACCTATCTATAAATTGAGGACTTTTCCATTTCTTTATACAAAAAAGAAAAAGACAAATTTTTTCTTTTTCAGACATTCTATTTCATCTTTTTCTTCCTTATATATAAAGTTATAATACTTTTGGAATTTTGATACTTCCGTCTTTTTAGAAATTATTTTAATGAGGACAATAAATTGGAATCATAATATTATTTTTTATTTATTTTAAAATCAATCAATGGATATTTTTGTCTTAATTCTGGACTCATTATCAGTGACATTTCCTGTAATAAATCCATCTTTTTTTCTACATCGGTTTCCAAATTATAACAATTCATTAAATCTTGACATTGACTATAAAGTATTTCTTTTTTATCTTCTGGCAAACTCTGTATTATAGCTGGAATTCCCTTAATATCTATAATTTTTCCATATATTTGATTAAAATATGCCATTACAGACTCATAAGAATCTCCTAATTCTAATAAATTATAATTTAAATAACTTAATTCTTTCTCTTTCATTACAGAAACTACTTCATCAGATGTTATATCAGTTTCCATAGTCTTAAAAAAAAATACAGTTTCTTGTAATGATGCTCTCATAGCATCTATTTCTGTCATTGATTGTTCATAATTAAATCTATTTCTAAATCCTATAAAAGAATCATTGATGATCGATTCCCTTGTCATTTTTGATGTTTCTTCATTGAATATTGGATTGTCTTGAATATCATTATTTTGTTTTATATGTCTTAATTCATGAAATGTTTGTAAAACAAGCTCTATGAAACATTTTCTTTCTTCATCAGAATCTACTTTTATACCTAATTCTTTATTATTTTTTATTTCAGCAAGAGGCAACTCACCTATCTCTAACTGCCAAGATCCATCTATTGAACGTTCTCCTTTTATTCTTCCACCTTCATCGTAAACAATTTCAAATTCAAAGTTTATACCCAACTCTTTCTTTTTTGTATAAACTATATAATTTATAATTTCTTCAATTTCTTCAATAGAACAAGATTCATAGTTATTTACTTTACTTTTTATATATTCTATATTCATTATTTGCTTTTAGACTCCTATTTTTTCTTTTCCTCCCATATAAGGTTGTAATACTTTTGGAATCCTGATGCTTCCGTCTTCTTGATAATTATTTTCAATGAGAGCAATCAGTGCTCTTGGAGAAGCAACTACTGTATTATTCAACGTTGCAAGAAAATAATTTTCTTTCTCCCCTTTTGCTCTGATTCCTAATCGTCTAGCTTGGGCATCTCCTAATGTGGAACAAGAACCTACTTCAAAATACTTTTTTTGTCTTGGACTCCATGCTTCAACATCGCAAGATTTTACTTTAAGATCTGCTAAATCACCACTACAACATTCTATTGTGCGAACAGGTACGTCTAAACTTCTAAAAAAATCTACCGTATAACGCCACATCTTATTATACCAATCCATAGCATCTATAGGTTTGCACAATACAACCATTTCTTGTTTTTCAAATTGATGAACTCGATAAAGCCCTCTTTCTTCAATTCCATGAGATCCGACTTCTTTTCTAAAACAAGGAGAATAAGAAGTTAATGCAATTGGCAATTCTTCTTCTTTAATGATTTGTCCTTTAAATCTACCTATCATAGAATGTTCAGAAGTACCAATTAGATACAAATCTTCTCCTTCAATTTTATACATCATATTTTCCATCTCTTTAAAAGACATGACTCCTGTAACAACATCACTGCGAATCATAAAAGGTGGAACACAATAAGTAAATCCCTTCTCAATCATAAAGTCTCTAGCATAACTTAAAAGTGCAGAATGAATTCTTGCTAAATCACCTATCAAATAATAAAAACCATTTCCACTTGTCCTTCCAGATGCTTCCTTATCTAATCCGTTCCATTTTTCACATAAATCTGCATGATAAGGTATTTCATAATCTGGAACAATAGGTTCTCCAAATCTTTCAAGTTCAACGTTTTCACGATCGTCTTTTCCAATAGGTACATCTTCAGCAATAATATTTGGAATCTGAAGCATTCTTTTTCGAATTTCTTCTTCTAAAGTAGTTTCTTCTTTTTCTATACTTTGAATGCTTTCTTTAATTTTTTCTACTTCTTTTTTTAATTTTTCAGCTTCTTCCTTTTTATTGTCTCGCATCAAAATTCCGATTTCTTTACTAGATTGATTAACATTTTTTCTTGCATCATCAACTTTTGTTTTCAATTGTCGATACTTTTGATCCATTTCATAAATTTCATCTACCAAAGAAAGTTTTTCTTCTTGAAATTTCTTTTTAATATTCTCTTTTACTAACTCTCTTGTTTTTTCTTCTCGTATCAATTTGATATCAATCATTTTCATCTCTCCTTTTTTCAAATAAAAAGGATTGCACCAAGGAGTAGATTTCTCTACGGTACCATCCTTTTTCTTTCTCTTTTTGATAACGGAATCTCTCCGAACCTTTCAGTCATCTATAGGGTAGATTAAATAAGTTTTATCATTCGTTTGCACCTTTTCCACGAACTCTCTTGAGATAAATTTCTTATTATAAGTCCTAATCTTGGATTTGTCTTTATCATAGCCATTTTTCTGCTTCTTGTCAAATTTTTTTGTATTGAAAACAATCTATTTAAAAAGAAAAAGAGAAAAGAAATGGTTTAAACTTTTTCTCTTTCTATAAAAAGTGCTTACTATATAAAAAGGCAATTGCCCTTTACTTTTTTTCGATAATCAACTTAATTGCAGTTCTTTCTTCCCCATCAATTGCTATATCTGTAAAAGCTGGAATACAAACTAAATTAGTTCCAGAAGGAGCCAAAAAACCTCTTGCAATTGCAATAGCTTTGATCGCTTGATTAAGTGCTCCTGCTCCTACCGCCTGAATTTCGACACTTCCTTTCTCCCTAAATACATTGGCAAGTGCTCCTGCTACTGAATTTGGATTTGATTTGGATGAAACTTTAAGTGTTTCCATATTTTTATCATTCCTTTCTTTCATCTAATTTACTGTATGAAAAAAAGAGAAAAAAAAGACCTATATCTTTCGATAAGGTTTTCTAGAATAATTGTTCTGGTTGTAATGGAGTTTGTGGAGCAGTTGTTTGTGGAACTTCTTGTGTAGGCTGTGTGGAAACAACACCCTCTGTTGGCATTGCAACAGAAGGATTTTCTATAGGAGAAGGAACAACGGTTGGTTCTGTTGGTACTGCTTCTATAGGTTTTTCCTCAGGCATTGGCATCACAGGAGGCATTTCTGTAGGAACAGAAACTGCTTCACTTACTACTGGTGCTTGTGGTTGAACAGCAGATGGATTTGTGACAACAGGTTGATCAACAACTGTTTCAGGAGAAGGAACAACTGGTACACTTTGTGTATTTTCAAGCGGATTTGCACCACCATAAATAGGTCTTTCCCCTTCTTGTGGATTTACATCAATATTAGGAAGAACAGAACTAACACCACCATAAATAGGTACGTTTCTAACTTCTTCTTGCATAGGAACAGAAGTAGGTTGCTCCATAACTGGTTCTGTAGGTGCACTCGTTGGTTGTACAGAAGCTTCTACTGGTTCTTCTATATGAACTTCTGGCATCATAATAGTATCCTGTGATACAGGCTCCACAGGAATAGATGGAATCTCTACTGCAGGGGTAGAAGAAATCGTTGGCTCTACACTTGGAGCCGGTGTTGTTACAGTCACAGGAGTTGATTCTGTAGTAGGAACTACAGGAGTCTCTTGTACTTGTGGAACCTCTACTGGAGCTGTTTCAATAGTAGGTGTTACTGTCTCCATAGGAACTGTTGAAGGGAAGTCCTCTTTTTCTTCCGTCATTGGTGTCTGAGTTGTAACAGGCATTTCTGTTACAGTAGGTGTTACAACAGGTT
>CANQEE010000062.1 GCA_947594595.1 uncultured Bacilli bacterium | reverse complement strand
ACACAGCTTGTGGAGGTTTTCCTTGTAAAGGGCATGCAATGAACGAAATTGCCGGGTGGTACAGTGATTATTCCTACGTAGTGAATGCTAATTACCCATGGTTCGTTCGTGGCGGTCACTATGGTAACGGTGTGAGTGCAGGTGTTTTCTATTTCAATACAACAAACGGTAGCATCGATGGAGTCGGTTCGTTTCGTGTCATCCTTGCTTCTTAATTTATAAAAAGTGAAGAGGATTCCTTCACTTTTTCTTTTCTTGTTTCTACTGCGTATGATACAATAAATATAGAAAGAAGTGGTTCGATGCAGTTAGAGGAATTAAATGAGCAACAAAAAGAAGCTGTTCTTTATAATGAGGGACCTCTTCTTCTTTTAGCAGGAGCAGGAAGTGGAAAAACAAAAGTTTTGACTACTAAGATAGCTTATCTGATTCGTGAAAAACAAATTTCTCCCTATGCAATTTTAGCGATTACTTTTACAAATAAAGCAGCTCGAGAAATGAAAGAGAGAATTTATCAATTAGTTGGAGAAGATGCAAGGAAAATGCAAATTTCTACTTTTCATTCTTTCGGACTTCGTATTTTAAGAGAAAATAGTGAAAAATTAGGATATACCTCTAATTTTTCTATCATGGATAGTGATGATTCTTTAGTTATTATTAAGAAAATTTTAAAAGAATTAAATTATGATCCTAAAATTTATAATCCAAGGGCTATTAAAAATAAAATTAGTAGTTGTAAAAATGAAATTATTTCTCCAGATGCATATGAAAGGTATGCTATTTCTGAATTTGAAAAAGTTGTTTTAGAAATTTATAGACGCTATGAAAAAAAACTTGCTAGTAACAATGCAGTTGACTTTGATGACTTGCTTATTTTACCAATTCGACTCTTTAAAGAATATCCTTCTGTCTTACAACAATATCAAGAGCGATTTCAATATATTTTAATTGACGAATACCAAGATACAAATGAAGCTCAGTATGTGTTATCAAAACTAATCAGTGCCAAGTATAGAAAAATTTGTTGTGTAGGTGATAATGATCAAGCGATTTATAGTTTTAGAGGTGCTAATTATCAAAATATCTTAAATTTTGAAAAGGATTACCAAGAGGCAAAAGTAATTAAATTAGAACAAAATTATCGTTCTACTAAAAGAATTTTAGATGCTGCCAATTCTGTCATTCGAAATAATAAAGCAAGGAAAGAAAAAAATTTATTTAGTACTAAAGAAACAGGAGAAAAGATTAAAATCTATCGTGCTTATGATGGAGAAGATGAAAATCATTATGTTGCTGCAACAATTAAAAAACTTCATGAAAAAGGAAAAAAATATGAAGACATTGCCGTTTTATATAGAACGAATGCACAATCAAGAACGATTGAAGAAACTTTTTTAAAAGAAGGAATTCCTCATCATGTCGTTGGAGGTGTTTCCTTCTATGCAAGACGTGAAATCAAAGATTTACTTTCCTATCTTAGACTTTTACATAATCCATCAGATAATGTTAGTTTAGAACGAGTTATCAATGTACCTAAACGAGGAATAGGCCTAAAAACAATGGAAGAATTGAATCAGAAAGCAGATCAATTTAATACAAGTCTTTATGAAGCCATTGAAAGCGGAAAGCCTTTAGAGTTTAAACGTTTAATTGAAGAACTTTCTCAATTAAAAGAACAAGTTACTTTAACAGAACTCATTGAAAAAGTTTTAGAAGCTTCTGGAATGAAAAAAGAACTTGAAAGTGAAAAGAGTCTAGATGCAGAAGTAAGACTTGAAAACTTAGAAGAATTTAAATCAATTACAAAAACATTTGAAGAAAGAGAAGGCCTTGTCTCCTTAGAAGATTTTTTATATGAAGTCAGTCTTGTTACAGATAAAAACGAATATCAAACAGGAGAAGGGCAAGTCAGTCTTATGACCATTCATTCTGTAAAAGGTCTTGAATATGATATTGTTTTTGTGATTGGAATGGAAGAAGGCCTTTTTCCTCATTTGAATGCTTTAATGGATAATAGTGAATTAGAAGAAGAAAGACGACTTTGTTATGTAGCTATTACAAGAGCCAAAGAAGATTTATATTTTGTATGTGCAAGAAGAAGAGTCCTTTATGGAAAAGATCAAGTAAATCCTGCATCAAGATTTTTAGGAGAAATTGATGAAGATTTAGTTGAAAAAATTCATATGGAAGAAAAAGAGGCACCTCCTTCTTTTGAAAAAGAAGAAATTTTTTACGAAAAACCAGTGGATTATCAAGCAGGAGATTTTGTCTATCATGAAAATTTTGGAGCAGGAAGAGTAGTTGAAGTAAGTAACACTTTAGTAACGGTTGCTTTTAAGCATCCTATTGGAATTAGAAAATTGATGAAAAATCATAGAAGTTTATCGAAAGTAGGTGATTAAAAATGAATGATTTATTACGAAGAGGCTATACCTTATTTCTAAGTTATAGTAAAGAAAAAGAACAACCAACAGGTGTCTATCTTAAAGATACGAATCGAGGAGTTCATCCTATTGAAATTGGAGAAAAAGAAAAAGATTTTATTCAGCTTCATTCTACTCTCCTACAAAAGCTTAAAGAAGGAGAAACTCTTCAGATGTATACAAGTTTACGTCCTAATTTGATCCGCTTACAAGTGCAAGCTCAACTAGGAACGAAAAAGAAGGAAGGACCTTCTTATAAAGAACCTGAATTTTTTGAAATAGAAGAAGAAGCAATAGGAGAAAATTTTCAGGATGCACTTTTACAATTAGAAAAAGAATGTAGAAAAATAAAACCATCAAAACAAAAACGAAAAGTGTTTAGAAATGGAGGAGTTAGATATGAATAAAAACAGAACACTATTGGTAATGGCTGCTGGTATGGGAAGTCGATTTGGAGGATTAAAACAAATTGAACCTTTTGGACCTAATGGAGAATTTTTAATTGATTATTCTATTTATGATGCTAAAAGAAATGGATTTACTAAAGTTGTCTTTATTATTAAGAAAGAACATGAAAAAATTTTTAGAGAAACCATTGGAAGTCGTGTAGAAGATCAAATACAAGTAGAATATGTTTTCCAATCTTTAGATAATGTGCCAGAAGGATATGAAGTTCCAGAAAAACGAGTAAAACCATGGGGAACAGCTCATGCAATATTATGCGCTAAAGAAAAAATAAAAGAACCATTTTGTGTAATCAATGCTGATGATTTTTATGGAAAAGAAGCTTTTGAAGAAGCAAGTTCTTTTTTTGAGACGAATTCGGATGAAAATATTTATGGACTTGTTTTATATCAAGTATCTAAAACACTTTCTAAAAATGGTTCTGCAAAAAGAGGTGTTTGTGAAATTGAAAATGGATATTTAAAAGAGATTATAGAAAGTAAAGTAGAGAAAACAGAAAATGGAATTTTAGCAGAACCTTTAAATGGAAGTCCCTCTTTTCATGTTTCAGAAGATCAACTTGTTTCTATGAATATGCTTCTTTTTTATCCAAACTTGTTTCCTTATTTAGAAGAAAAATGGCATGCATTTTTATCCCTTCCAAAGGAAAAACTCATTGAAGAAGAATTTTTAATTCCTGATGTGGTACAAATGGCCAAGGAAGAAAATCTTCATCCTGTCAAAGTTATGCCAACCAGTGCTCTTTGGCATGGAGTGACTTATCGAGAAGATAAAGAGGAAGTTGTTTCTGAAATTGCTAAAAAAGTAGAGGCTGGAATTTATCCAAGTCCATTGTGGGGAAAAAAATAAAAATTTAGGAAAAAATGAAAAGGAGGATATCATCATGGGAGAAGAACAATCCGTTGAAAAAAGAATAGAAGAACTCACTGAAATTTTAAATCAAGCCAATTATGATTATTATGTTCTTGATCATCCAAATATTACCGATCAAGAATATGATAAGTATTTGAGAGAATTAGAAGAGTTAGAAGAGAAGTATCCTTCTTATGTAAAAGAAGATTCTCCCACCAAACGTGTTGGAGGAGAAGTCATTGATTCCTTTCAAAAAGTAACTCATTCTATTCCAATGCTTTCTTTAAAAGATGTATTTAATGAAAATGAGTTGCTTGAATTCGATACTTCGGTTCGTAAAGTGATTTCAAATCCTACTTATTATTGTGAACTAAAAATTGATGGACTTTCAGTTTCTCTTCATTATGAAAAAGGTATCTTAATAAAAGCTGCAACAAGAGGAAACGGAGTTGTTGGAGAAGATATTACACATAATGTGAAAACAATTAAAACAGTTCCTTTGAAATTAAAACAGGAAATAGATATAGAAGTACGAGGAGAAATTTTCATGAGTAAGGCAACTTTAGAGGAAATCAATAAGGAGCGTGCAAAAGAAAATTTACCTCTTCTTCAAAATACAAGAAATGCAGCAGCAGGATCTATTCGTCAGTTAGATTCAAAAATAGCAGCCAAGAGAAATTTAGATACCTTTATTTATCATTTACCGAATCCAGAAGCTTATGGTTTTTCTTATCATCATGAAGGAATTGAATTTATGAAAAGTTTAGGTTTTAAAACAAATCCAAATAATAAATTGGTAAATAATATACAAGAAGTACTAGAATATATCTCTTTAAAAACAAATATACGTCCGACTCTTCCCTATGAAATTGATGGGATTGTCATTAAAGTAGATTCTATTGCTCATCAACAAGCTCTTGGTTTTACAGCAAGGACTCCTAAATGGGCTATCGCTTATAAATTTCCAGCAGAAGAAGTTTTGACAAAATTAAAAGATATTGTTTTTACAGTAGGAAGAACAGGACAAATTACACCTAATGCAGTTTTAGAACCCGTGTTAGTAATGGGTTCAACTATATCAAGAGCAACTTTACATAATGAAG
>CANQEE010000061.1 GCA_947594595.1 uncultured Bacilli bacterium | reverse complement strand
GATATAAGATGTAACTTCATAGCCATTAGAAAGTCTAACTCTGGCAACTTTTCTTAAAGCTGAGTTTGGCTTCTTAGGCGTAACTGTTTTTACAACCGTACATACCCCTCTTTTTTGTGGAGCTCTATTATTGGTTAATCTCTTATTTTTAGAGTTCCATCCATGTTGAAGAGCTGGTGCTGTTGATTTCGTTACACCTGTTTTTCTTCCTTTTCTTACTAATTGATTAATGGTTGGCACTTAAATTTCACCTCCTAATTATTTTATTTTCTCTTTTTTTCTTGTCATATTTTTGAAATATAACTCCTAAAAAAGAATGAAACCGTTACGGAATTACATACTACATGCAATTTACCATAGCGGTTACCATTGTATCATTTTTATACGAATAAGTCAATAAAAACTTGGAAAATTTTCCAAGTTTTTTTATCTAGACTCCTCTTTCCATTTTTCTTCTAATCGATCACTTGCTTGTTGAAGTTCTTCCTCAGAAATTGTAGCTTTTTTACTATTTAAGCTAACCTCTTGTGTTAAATAGTCATCTACTTTCTTATCAAAACCTTTTATGGAGTTGACATATTCTTGAGTCCATTCTTGTCTTTTATTTTTTCCCATATGTTTGTTATTTTCGCTTTCATACAATTCTCTTAATTCTTTTTCTTGTTCCTGTGTTAAAGCATATCGACGCATCCATCTTTCACTATTGATTCTTGAAAGATTTCTTTGTTGTTTTAATTTATCATATAATTGTGCTACTTTCATCATATCCGTTCTCTTTGGCAAGAAATACACTTCATCTCCCCAGCCCCTTTCACCGGCTATCCATTCACTAATTTTTCCTAAAAGACTTGGTTTATATTCTCCGATGGCTGGTAATTTATCTTTCTTCTCTCCTTGAATCTTTACTAAGTTAAATCGATTTACCGTTCTTGCACAATAAAGCATACTTTTCTTATCATAAGTATCTATCTCTTTTTCTCGAAAAATCATTCTATGGAATGAACTATTTATTCTCCTTTTTAATGCTTCTTTAATACTAGCCTTGCCAATATCTTTTTCATCATATATAATATGACATCTATTTTGAAAGTCTTTTCCTTCATCAGCTGCTATGATATCTTGTATATATTGACTTACAATATCTTTTACCTCACATTCTTCTTGTTCTACTTCATTCATAACGTTAATCACCACGGGATCTAGCATAGCCTTATCGTATAATGATTTGATCTCTTCATAATCATATTCAAGTCCCATATCTTTTAATATCATAAAAACTTCTTTTGAATCTAATTCACATCCTTCTTTTACTAATTCTTTTCCAATTTGATATTCTCTTGAATTTATAGTTACTTTTGCTTTTCTTCCAATAACAATTTGTACATTTTTTATGGTTTCTAATGGATTGGATGTTTCTTTTGGTTTTGGTTGTTCTTTTACTTGTTGTATACTACTACTTTCAATAGGATTTGGTTTTTCTTCTTGTAGTTTTTCTTTTGGTTTTGAAGGTTCTGGACTCTTTTTCAACTCTTCTACATTCTTTCCCTTTTCTACATGAGGTTCTATTGGTTCTATTTTAGGTGTTGGTATTGATTCTATTTTTGTTTTTTGTTCTTGTTCCTTTATATTAAGCAAATCTTCTCTAGTTTGTTTTTTTAATTCTGCTATCTGAGTTAAAATATGGTTATAGTTAGTGTGTTCTATCATTTGTTGATCATAAGAACCTTCTTTGCGATATTGTGCCATTCTATCTGCACTTTCTTTTAGTTTCTTTTGTAAAACTTCTATCTTTTCTTTTAAGCTTTGTATATGTTCTTCTTTTTCTTTTAAAACTTGTTCATACTTTTCTTTTTCATCTAATTCTTTGATTTTTTCAACAATATGAATATAATTAGAACGTTCCATCGCTTGCTGTTCATGAAATTTTTCCTTTTCATATTCTTTCATTCGTGTTAAACTTTCTTCTAATTGTCTTTCTAGATCTTTTCTTAAATTATTTTCCATTGTTTTTTTCCTTTCTACCGGTTATCACATAAAGACATCTCAATTCTTTATTGCAAAATGAGATGTCTCTGTTTTTTATATTTATCTTTCTTTTCCAGTAACATTATTTTTTACTATTTTTTCTTTACTTTGCATTTCTTTTCCCTTTTGCTCTTTTTCTTCTTCTGTTAATTCAACACGATTTCCAAATTTATCTACTTTTATTTCTTCTTTACTATCTTTTTGTTCTATTTTACCCATATTTTTTTGATTCATAGGAACTTTTGATTTTTCTTCTTTTCCATCTCCTATTACTTTTGTTTTTCCTGACATTAGTAATGTTTTTAAAATATAGTTATCTTCTTTTACGATAGCTAAATTCAAAGCTTTTCTTCTAAAAAATTTAGTTGGTTCTCCTTGGTTACGAGCAATTTTTCTCAATCTTCTCTTTTGCAGCCATCCTAATTTTGCCTTTCCCTCTACTAAATTTTCTTTTTCTTCCCTATCATTTTTCTTTCTTAAATCATAAACAATTTCACAAGGCATTGTTTTTTTTGCTTCATCTTTTCTTCCGTCAACAGCTTTTATAATAGCTTCTACATATAAATCTTTGTTGTTGGTTCCTTCTTTTTTATCATAATCTACTAAAGTATGATATATCGTTGGATCAATTGAATCTAAAACTCTAGAAACATTTTTATTCAATCGATTAGAAAGATCCTCATTGATTTTTTGATTGTATTCCTTTAGTAAGAAACTCGCAAATTTATTTAAATACTTAGAACTATATATTTCCTTTTCAATAACACGTTTTTGCTTTATTTCAGA
The DNA here is from genome assembly GCA_947594595.1 of uncultured Bacilli bacterium. Classification (GTDB taxonomy): domain Bacteria; phylum Bacillota_I; class Bacilli_A; order RF39; family UBA660; genus CANQVB01. Next base: position 2,242 of record CANQEE010000061.1, on the reverse strand, counting down.
GCCAGTATATAAAATCACTTCTCCTGTTCTTTGATTTACATGAATTGCTAATTTATTTTCCATAGGAGATGCTTTCATTTTTTTTGAATCTGCTAAATTTCCTCCTGTTGAAGGTGTTTCCTTTTCTCTTTTTGAAAATATTTCGTCTTTTCCCTTTGGAGATACTCCGTCTCCCTTTTTGAAAGGTATTTCGTCCTCGCCCTTTTGAGGTACTCCATTCTCTTCCCTTGGAGAAATTTCATCTTCCTCTTTTAAAGATATCTCATCTTCTTGTCGTGTAGATTTTACTTTTTCTTCTTTTCCTTTTAATTCATCAATATATTGTTGGAATTCGTCTCTTAAGGATTGTTTTTCCTTTAATGTTTCCTTTAACTTGTCTATTTCTCGATAAATTCTATTTATTTTTGGAACTTTCACTTTAGTACCATCAGATAATTCTTTTTCTTCCATAGCGTCATCTGTTCCATATTGTATTTCAGAAATTTCTTTTTGTTTATTACGAATTTGTTTTTCTATTTCACTAATTTCATTTTCCGTATCCATTCTACCTTTTGTTAATACTCTTATTTTAAAATCTCGATTTTCTACTTGGTTTTCCTCTTTTTCCATTTCTAATACTTTGTCTTTTAAGCTTTTTATTTGATTCTCATATTCAGTATATATATCTTGATAAGTTGTGTCTTTTTCATCTTCATAATTTTTCATTTCTTCTGCAAGTTTTTCCATATGTCTGCTTAATTCACCTTTTGCTTGTTGATTTTTTTGTTTTTCCTGTTTTAATTGTTCTAATAGATCTTTTGGATCTTCCGTAATCTTCTCTATTTTTTGAATTCCATTTAATTCATCTATCTCTTTTTGGGCATTACTAATTAAATTTTTCAAATTTCTTTTTTCTACTTCAGCTACCTCTGTTTCTTTTCCCTTCCAAATTGTATTTAATTCTTCTTGCCATTTAGTAATATAATTCATCAATTCCTCTATTCTTTTTTTATTTTCTTCCATTATTTTCTCCCTTCAAATATAAATTTATATATCACCTATTTTATATTATAGCAATTTTTTTCAACTTTTGCAATAATTTTACATAATTTTAATAGTTTTGTTATATTTTGGTAATATTATTTATTTCATACAAAAAAAAACAAATAACAATCTCGCTATTTGTTCTTTTTTATAAATTTTCTAAACTTCTTTTAGCCAATTGGGCATATCTTTCTTTTTTATCTCGAATTTTCTTTCCCTCTAATTCTGGTAAAATACCAAAATTTGCATTCATTGGTTGGAATTTCGTATTTGGTGTAGAAATATATTTTGCTAAAGCCCCCATTATCGTATATTCTGAAAAAATAATCCTATCTTGTCCTTTAAAATCACGAATCGCATTCAAAGCTGCCACCAACCCAGAAGAAATCGATTCTACATATCCTTCCACTCCTGTAATTTGTCCTGCAAAATATAGATTTGGTTGTTGTTTCATCCTATATGTTGCCTCTAATAATTCACTTGAATTGATATACGTATTGCGATGCATGACCCCATATTTGACAAAGTCTACTCGTTCTAATCCTGGTATTTTACGAAAAACTCTTTTTTGTTCTCCATATTTTAAATTCGTCTGAAAACCAACCATATTATAAAGTTTTGCTTGTTTATCATCTTGTCTTAATTGAATGACAGCATAAGGTCTTTTTCCGTGTCCTTGGATCATCAAATCCAACCGGCTTTAGTGGTCCAAATCTTAAGGTATCCCTTCCTCTTTTGGCCATAATTTCAATTGGCATACATCCTTCAAAGATTTCTCGCTTTTCAAAATCATGTAAGGTAACTACTTCCGCTTCTATTAGTTCTTTCCAAAAACTTTCATATTCTTCTTGATTCATAGGAAGGTTAATATAACTTTGTTCTTCTCTTTCTTGTTTGGCTAATCTTTCTCTCCATTCTTCGATTGATTCTTCTTTCTTTTTTTCTTGATGATATCGATCGCCATAAAAAGCAATTGAAAAATCAATACTTTCTTTTTCTACAATCGGTGCTGCTGCGTCATAAAAATATAATTTATTCTGCGAAGTTAATGTTTGAATTTGTTTGGCCAATCCATCTGATGTTAAAGGGCCAGTTGCCACGATGACAATGCCTTCTTGCAACATATTCTCTATCTTAGTTACTTCTTCATGAATTACTTCAATATAAGGATTTTCCTCGATGTATTTAGTCACTTTTCCGAGCAAAAGCCTCCCTATCC
>CANQEE010000060.1 GCA_947594595.1 uncultured Bacilli bacterium | reverse complement strand
CTTACATTGATTGGAGTATGGGTGGATAAGACGTATCCTTCATCATTTTTAGATAAAGTTTATCCACATCGAATGCAGCCAAAAACATTAAAAGAGCTCCGGCTTATCCCAGAGCAACATCTAAAATCATCATAACACAAAATCCAATGAGTGTAGAGAAAGCCATAAAGTCTTTCTTTTTGTTTGTCTGACTTTCTGGAATAAGTTCTTCTACAACTACATAGATCATAGCTCCTGCTGCAAAGGCAAGTAAAAAGGGAAGTAATGTTCGAATTTTGATGACTAAAATTGCTCCAATTACTGCTGCAATAGGTTCTACCAATCCACTTAATTGTCCAAAGAAAAATGATTTCTTTCTGCTCATTCCTTCTCTTCTTAATGGAAGTGAAACAGCACTCCCTTCTGGAAAGTTTTGCAGTCCAATTCCAATGGCAAGAGCCAGTGCAGAAGCAAAGCTTGTTCCTGTAATATGATATCCTAAAGAACCAAAAGCAACTCCAACAGCCAATCCTTCTGGAATATTATGCATAGTAATTGAAAAGACTAATAGAAAACATCTTTTAATACTCCCTTGCTTTTCTACTTTTTTGTTTTTCTTTTTCTTTTCTAAAAAGTCATAAAATTTATCACTTCCAAATAAAAGGGCACCCCCTGCTAAAAATCCAAAAGAAGTAATTAGAGTAGGGTTCATATGGAGAGAACTTGCCATAGAAATAGATGGTTCTAATAAAGACCAAAAGGATGCAGCTACCATAACTCCTGCTGCAAATCCAAGCATTCCATCTAAAACAGTTTTGTTAATCCTTTTGAAGAAAAAAACAACTCCTGCCCCAAGAGCTGTTACGCCCCATGTAAATAGTGTTGCAAGCAAAGCTTGAAGGATAGGATGAAGATCGATTAAAAATTTGTCCATATTGACCTCCTTATTTTATCTTATTCGAAGAGAAAAAAGGAGAATGGGCACTTTCTTTTAATAGAATTGAATCAAGGTATTGTTATATTGTTTTAGTTGTCTCCGTAATCGAAAAAGTGCTTCATCTTTTGCTTTTGCTTCGATCATAATATCAACATCTTGATAAGCAGTCTCTAAAAGAGGTAAAAACTTTAAAAAATCTTTCCAACGGATATAATCATTATGATACCATTTATGTTTTTGATTAAGAGAAGATGAAAAATGAAGTTTAGGTGGGAGAGATTTTCCATCCCAGGTTTTTAAAATATCTAAAAAATAATAAGAAAGTGGCTTTGAACTCTTGTTGCACTGATCATGTAACACATCCAAAACCATTGGAATTTTTAATTCTTGTGCCAAAGATAAAGTATCTTCTACGTTATAAGAGCGATCATCATTTTCTAGGAGAATTCTTTTTTGAATAGAAGAGGGGAGTTTTTTAAAATTTTTCTTGAAACGATTTAATGCTTCTTCTTTTCCGCCTTCTCTACTTCCTATATGTAAAAGGATAGGTAATTCTAATCCCATTGCATTTGAAATTTTTTCAAGATAAAGTAAAATTTGAACTGCATTTTTAAAAACTTGTTCTTTTGTACTATTTAATAAACAAAATTGATCAGGATGAAAATCTACTCGAAGATGATTCTTTTGAATATAATCTCCTATTTTTCTCCATTCTTTCAAAAAGGGAGTAATGTAGTCAAATGTAAAATCAGGATGTGTTGCAAGGGGAATAAGTGTTTGACTAATTCGAAAAAAATAAATTTTATTTTGAACATTATATTTCAATACTTTTAATAAATTTTCTAAATTCTCTCTTACTAAAGATTTCCACTTTTCTTCTCGTATTTCCTCATCTAGTTTCATAAATCTTGTATAAGTGATTGTATGGCAATAACTTTCTAATAAAGTTTTAGAAATTGCTACATAACCTAGTCTTACTTTCATAATAGTCACCCTTTTTTAGCATATCCAAAAAAGAATGATTTACAGAAAAAGAAAAGAAGATTAAAATAAAAGAAAGGAAATGAGCTGTAGTATGAAAAAAACAATGAAAAATATAATAGGTTATAATTTAAAAACTTTACTAGGATTTGAAGCGATTTATAAACTTGCATCTACCATCATCTTTGTTCCTTTGTTTTTAAGCCTATTTCGTTTTCTTACCCAACTTACAGGATATTCTTATTTAACCTTTGAAAATATAGGATCTTTTCTATTCAATCCAATTACAATTTTTTTCTTAATTTTATTACTTTTTTTAATGACCTTCTATACACTTCTTGATATTAGTGCAGTTCTTATTATTTTAGATAGTTCTTACCAAAAAAGAAAAATCAGTATTAAAGAATCTTTTTTTCTAGCATGGAAAAAATCAATTTTAGTTTTTGATAGAAAAAATTTTCTCTTTCCATTCTTAGTTTTATTTTTAATTCCTTTTTTAAATTTAGGAATTTCATCTGGCTTTATTTCTACTTTATCTGTCCCTGAATTTATTATGGATTATATTAGAAATAATACATTTTTATCTATTTTATATTTGTGTTTTTTTCTTGCACTTTCTATGCTTCTTTTTCGTTGGCTTTATGCCATTCATTATTTTGTTCTTGAAAATTGTAATTTAAAAGAGGCAAGAGAGAAGAGTATTCAATTAAATAAGAAAAGAAAAATAAAAGATTTTCTTACGATTTTGCTTGTACAAGTTTTTCTTGCAATTTTCTATCTTCTTTTTATAGGAATTGGTATTTTTCTAATTCTATTTCTTTATAAAATTTTTGGAAAAGAGAATTTGTTTGGAACCCTTTCGATTACAATGATTTGGCTTTTAATTGCTATTTCGTTTATTATAATCACTTTATTATCTATGCCAATTGGTTATGCTTGTATAAGTATTTTATATTATCATCATAAAGAGGAGAAACAGGAAAAGATTATTCATATAAAAGTAAGTGAAAAAGAAAAGCAAGAAATTCCTAAAAAAGTAAAACAATTTAAATATCTTTTCTATTTTCTCATTTTTTTAAGTGCTTCTTTGTTTACATATTCAATTCTTAATGGAAAATATGATTTTCAAATTGAACATATTAGAACGATGGAAGTAACAGCTCATAGAGGAGCATCAGCACTTTATCCAGAAAATACAATGGCTGCTTTTGTAGGAGCAAAGAGGTTAGGTGCAGACTGGATTGAACTGGATGTACAACAAACAAAAGATAAGAAGTTAATTGTGTTGCATGATACAAACCTAAAAAGAACAACTGGAGTTTCGAAAAATACATGGGAGCTTACTTATCAAGAAATTGAAAAGTTAGATGCAGGAAGTTTTTTTCAAGAAAAATTTAAGGGAGAAAAGATTCCTTTATTAAAAGATGTCCTATCTTTTGCCAAAGAAAATCATATTCAATTAAATATTGAATTAAAACCGACAGGAAAAGAGAAAGATTTTGAAAAATCTGTTGTAGAACTTCTTCAAAAATATAATTTCAAAAAAAATTGTGTGATTACCTCACAAGTCTATCAAGTTTTAGAAAAAGTAAAAAAAATAGATCCAAGTATTAAGACAGTTTATGTAATGAGTTTGGCATATGGAAATATTACAGAATTAAAAGCTGCAGATCATTTTAGTATTGAAGAATCAAGTGTGGTAGAAGGGTTAGTTCAAAGAATTCACCAAGAAGGAAAACAACTTTTTGTCTGGACTGTGAACACAAAAAAGAATATTCAAAAAATGATTGATTTGAATGTAGACAATATTATTACAGACCGTATTTCTCTTGCAAAGGATACAATTTATTCTAGTAAAACAAGTAATCTTGTACAAGAATATAGAAAAGCTGTAAATCGAATTTTAAAATAAAGAAATTGGAGGCAGATCTTTTTAAGGATTTTACAGAAGGTGATGTTTTTGAATTTAGAAAAAGAAATTTTTGAGAAAAGTAAAATTGAGTTTAAAAAATTGAGATCTTATGGATTCAAAAAACAGGGAAATGTATATATCTATTCAAAAAATTTATCCAATGGTTTTCGATTAGATATTGAAGTTTCTTTAAATGGGGTTGTTCATGGAAAAGTATACGACTTAGCATTTCAAGAAGAATATATTGGGTACCGAATAGAAGAACAGAAAGGGAAATTTGCTTCTCAAATTAGAGAAGAGGTGAAAGAAATTCTTCTTGATATAAAGAAAAAGTGTACGCTCTCTCTTTTTTTTACAACAAAGCAAGCAAATAGAATTACTAACTTGATTCTTGAAAAATATGGAGATTTTCCTGAATTTTTATGGAAAAAATATCCTTTTCATGGGGTTTTTAGAAATTCTAAGAATCAAAAATGGTATGCTTTAATTATGAAGATTGATTTAAATAAAATTGATAAAATAAGTAAAGAAGTAGAGATTTTAAATATTAAGTTGGAAAAAGAAACAATTAAAAACCTATCCAATCGAAAAGGAATTTATGAAGCTTATCATATGAATAAACAAAATTGGATTACCATTTTATTAGATGATACTATTTCTGATCAAGAAATTTTTAAATATGTAGAAAAAAGTTATGATCTTGTAAAGAAGGAATAAAGAAAAGGTAAAAGAGGAAAAAGATGCATATACTTATTACATAGGTGATAGTATGTATCGTTATAAATTTCAAATGCTTCTTCTTTTTTGCTGTTCTTTTTTTCTAATACAAATTGTAGATGCAAAAGTTGAAGAAAATTCTCTTCCTTTGTTTGGAAAAGTAATTACAATAGATCCTGGACATGGAGGTATCGGTTAAATCCAAAAATAGAAGAAATGACTATTTTGGTAAGTAAATACAAGAGTTTAGGGTCTTTAATATACAAGTACCTTCTTTGATGATATAATTATATTATCAGTTTTATAATTTTGGAGCGTGTTATGAATTTAAAAAATAGATTGGTAATATATATTATATTTATGATAATTTCAATAATATTCTTGTTTTTTTTATATGATAATAGTATTGTTAGTGGTTTATGTTGTAGTACTTTTTCTGCTATATTTCTTGCAATTGTAATTGATATAAAAGATTACTATGATAGAAAACAAGAAATATTAAAAAGAAGAAAAATATATTTTAAAACTATAGAAGATGAAATAGAAAATTTAATTAATAAAATTTTTTGGCTTGATATATTATTTGATGAAGGCGATCATGTCTTAGATAACGATTCAAAAGAGTTTAATTCAGTAAGATTTATGTGTTATGTTGGTGAAAATTATAAAAATGTAAATATAGATTTTTCGTATGAAGAATTAAAAAATAAGTTTTTAAAATTAGAAGAAAAATATAGCTTAGATTCAATAAAAAAATGGATATGTCAGAAATAGAAAAAGTTAATAAAATATTTCATAGTATATCAGAATATTCTATGTATTTAATTATAGAATTGCAAAAGGTAGAACAAAATAAAATTATGTTAGATTTTTTAGAATATTCTTCAGTAGAAAAAATTAATAAATTAAATGCCAATATTATTTGTTTTTATGAAATATGTAATGCAAAAGATAAAAATTTTGGATTAGCAATAAAAAAGTTATAGGAAAGAAAAGTCCTTATTATCATTATGTTAGGAGAATAATTATTTTAAAACTTGATTGCGAATATGTTATAACTCCAA
>CANQEE010000059.1 GCA_947594595.1 uncultured Bacilli bacterium | reverse complement strand
TTTTTCCATCTTTTTCACCTAGTTTCCTAGGTTCATTCTACTACAATTTACCCCCCCCCAGGCCTTTATTCCAACTTTGCATAAGGCACAATAAAAAATGGAAAAAAAAAGCAAAGCTTTACACTTTGCCTATTTATTACTCTACAACAGAGAGACTTTCTTCATTAGAATTTTCAATTTCTTTGGTTTCTGAAATGGTTTCTTCTACTTCATCATCTAATTCTAAAGAAGAAATTCGATTGATAATAAAATATCCATCTTTTGGAAGAGGTAAATCATCTTCTTCAAGTCCAACATCGCTTCCAAATTGAATTTGAATTGATTGATTTGTATTGTTAGTAAGAACAAGTTCATAGATTTGAGAAGCTCCTGGTGCAAGAGTCACTCCCTCCTCATTTGGTGGAATATTAGGACTTGTTTCTTTATATTGAATCTGCACTCCTTCACCTAAAGATCCTTTATAATATAAATTAAATTTAGCTACAATTGCATTATTATTTTGCAGAGTCAATGTTATTTCTTTTGTTTCCATAGGAGAAAGTGCTACCTTATATCCTAAAAAATTTCCATCATTGGACATAAGTGTTGGATATAAATTTCCTGTTTTAATATTGATTGCTGTTTTTTCCTCTATTCCTACAGTAAATAATGCATAACTAAAATAACCTGAAATAGCAAGAATACTTAATAATCCTATACAAAATAAGTAACTTCTTTTTACAGTTTTAAACAATGACTTTTTCATTTGCTTTACACCTCTATTCTCTTTTACTATAATTCTTGCCTTTTTTTTTGTCAATAATATGTAATAATAACATATATATAATCTGTAAACTTTTAGTCAAACAAAAAGAAAGTACTTTTTGGAAGTCTTTCTTGTTTATTTAAATAATATCTTGCTCATTGATTTCTGGAATTCCCATCACAGGAGCTGATGGAGTTCCTGTAGGAGAAACTGTGGTTGCAGTTTGACCTGGAATTGGAATATTTGGAAGTGGCATAGAAGGAGCTGGATTCGTCTCAACTGGAGAAGAAGGAGTTTCTTGTGTCACAGGAGTTTGAATAATTTTTGGATCTTCTTTTACTGGAATAGATTCCTGTGGAGTTGAAGAAATTGGATTTTGTGATGAAGTTAGAGGAGACGACACTTCCTTTGGTAAATCCGACTGTGGAGCACTTTGTTCTATAGAGGGAAGCACTTCATTATTTGCTGAAACTGACTGAGATACTTCTTGAGGTATAGAAACAGGAGCTTGATTTTGAATAGGTTGTTCTGGAATTCCCATTTCAGAAACCATTGTATTGGTTTGTGCAGTAGAAGTTTGTGGAGTTGAAGTTGGAATATTTGGAGAAGTTGATTGGACAGATTGAGTTTCCGGAGCAGTTTGATTTCCATTCCAAATATAGACTACATCACAGTTTCCACTTCTTGGTTCTGGATTAGGCATTTTGAGTTTAACAATTAAAGGAATCTTAAAAGCCATTCCAAACGCAAGACAAGTTCCGGATTGTAAACTCTTTTGTTTTTCTACGATCTCTTCACTAATATTTGGCACCATCTTCTTAATATAATCAATATCAACAGGGTGAGTCATTTTAAAAATCAAGAAATTAGAACATTGAGAAATAACAGTATCTGAAAGTTCCACAGGTCTTTGAGAAATCAATCCCAAAAGGACTCCATACTTACGACCTTCTTTAGCTACACGGTCAAAGATATTATATCCAATTAAAAATTGATCTTGATCATGTTGAATATAACGGTGTGCTTCTTCCACTACAATATGAAAAGGAATACTAGCACGATTTTTAAGACCTTTGGCAAAATTAAATACCAATCTTGTAAAAATTTTTGTAATAACTTTCGCAAAAGAGTCATCTACATCATCTAAATTGATATTAACAATTTGATATTTTACACCATTATCAATCAATAAATTTGATAAATAAGATTCCAAAGAAATTGGTTCTCTTACCTCAAAATATTTAGAGGCATTTGAAGTAATTAGTGAATGAAGTCGAACTCTTAAAGTAACAGCATCTCCATAAGTATTTTCGTTTCGTAGCCATCCTTCACTAATTAAAGTAAAGTTTAAAGCTTTCTCTAAATCTGCTAGAGAATAATAACAATTCCCTTGTGGTTCATAATCATCATATTTAGAATCAATAAACTTAGAAACATATTCTGTCAACAATACACTTTCTGTAAATTGTCCTTGTGAGTCAATTAAAAAACACTCTCTAAATTTACGAACATATCCAATTCCTTGAATTGGAGATTCCAAATTAAATTCTTTTGTAGAACAAGAGGCAATAATAGAGAAAATATCATTTCTTTTATTTGGTGCTGTTTGATTGGTATATAAAATGGTCATTATTGCTTTCGCAATCAAATGATTTTTATATGCATTCGAATCCATATCATCTTGAGCAAAAATACGAACTAGTTTATGCATTCTCTCAACAATTGGAATTTGAGAATGCTGTGAAACTTGTAACAAAAGAACTAAATCATCTACGTTCAATAACCAAATAGGAAGACGAAGCGGTTCCCCTTTTCCTTCTAATTCATTAGTTGTAATGAATTTATAATGATAATTAGGATTGATTTGATTGATGTCTTTAAAGGCATTGTAATATTCTCCTGACGAATCAAAAAGTAAGATATTTGATTTATAAGGAAATAATCTTTTATCTTCAAACATATTTTGAAAAAGGCGAGAGACTCCACAACTTTTTCCACTACCACTATTTCCTAAGATTGCAAAATGATTACTAAAGAAACCATTTACATCTAAGAAAACGGGAAAATCATTGTAGAAAGGGCTCATTCCCAAAGGCATATAACCTGCTTGATCTTGCCCTGTGATCATTGGGATTTCATTTTGTTCAATGACACGAACAGAAGCATCTAAGCTAGGTTTTCTTAAAACACCTCCGATTAAACGACCATTTTGAATTTCTCCTAAAAATCTAGCTTTTACAATTCCTTCTCCAATGTCATCTACTTCACCTAAAATTGTTTTTTCTTGATCTTCGAAGATAAGATGAAGATTCATTAAATTCACCTTTATATCTGCATTTTCTTTTAATTTAATGTTTGCAGTATGATCTCCAATATAAATAATTTTATCAAACATAGCAATTCCCCTATTCTTCTTATTTTCTATTCTAGTATACAAAAATTGTTGCTTATAATCAAGAAAAAAGAAGTTTTTTGAAAGAGAAGTTTTATTTAATCTAATTCTTCAATAATTTTTGTGATTCTTTCTCTTACTTTTTCTTCTTTCACATTTTGTTCTAAAGACGACAATTCTTTTTTTATAGCACATATATGCATTTTTTCTTCATATTCTTCTAATTTTTTACAAGTATCTTTGACTTGCTTAAAAATAGCATTTCGGCTTACCCCTTCATTTTCGGCAAGTTCTCCAAAGGATAGATTATAAAAGTAATATCCTTCAAAATAATCTTGTTGCTTTTTTGTAAGAAGTTTTTTATAGCAATCATAAAGAGCATTATAATAAAGTATCTCTTCCATTTTTTAAACCCTCAACAAAGAAAGAAGAGCGAGAAAGAACAGAACAGCTCCAACTCCTATATAGAGGATTGTTCCTCCATTTCTTTTAAAAATTTTAGCATTATTAAAACCTATATCAAAAAGGGTAATTCCTAAGATAAGTTCAAACCAATCAAAATAAATTTTTGAATTTATTAAACTCAAGATACCAAGAATAATCATAGCAATAGTTAATAATGCTTGCAAATACAAAAGTGGATAGGATATTTGCCCAGGAAGAACCTGCTCTTTTTTCACTTTTTTTTGTTTCTTTTTATCCATTTTTCTCTTCTCCTATTAAATCTTTAAAAAGTCCATATATATATTTTTCTATATCAAATACTTGCAAATCTTCTTCTTTTTCTCCAAGTCCTATATATTTTACAGGAAGTCCTACTTCTTCTTTAATTGCTAATACAATTCCACCCTTTGCTGTCCCATCTAATTTTGTTAAAACAATTCCTGTTAAATTAGTAATTTCTTGAAAACTTTTGGCCTGAGAAATTCCATTTTGTCCAGTGGTTGCATCTAAAACTAAAAGAGTTTCACTTGGCTCTCCTTCAATAATTCCAGAAATAACACGATTGATTTTTTCAAGTTCTCTCATTAAATGATCTTTATTTTGAAGTCTACCTGCTGTATCTACTAAAATTACATCATAGCCTTCTTTTTTTCCAAGACTAACTCCATCAAAGACGACGGAAGCAGGATCAACGCCTTCTTCTTTTCCATAAAAATCTACACCTACTTTTTCACTCCAATTTTTGAGTTGGGCGACTGCTCCTGCACGGAAAGTATCCCCTGCCACTAAGAGAATTTTCTTTCCCTCTTTTTTAAGGCGAGATGCAAGTTTTGCAATGGTAGTTGTTTTTCCTACACCATTGACTCCTACAAATAACAAAACTGTAGGATTATCATCTCGATATGTAATTTTACTAGTTAAAACTTCTCCACTTACATAAATAACAAATAATTCATCAACAATGACTTCTTTTAAATCAATAGGAGACTCTATTTTTTCCTCTCTTACGCGTTTTTTTAAACGATCCATAAAACGAAGTACTGTATCTACTCCAATATCTGCCATAATTAAAATTTCTTCCAAATCATCAAAATAGGCATCTTCTATTTTTTTATAACGATTGGTTAGTTCTTGTAGTTTAGAAACAAAAGATCCTCTTGATTTAGAAAGCCCTTTTTCATAAATTTGAAGAGATTCTTCTTTCTTAGTTTCTTTTTTCCTCCACTTGTCAAAAAATCTCATGATATCACCTATTTTTATTTTACCAAAGAACTAAAAAAAAAAGAAGAGGATTCATAAAAAAAGAAAAAGTAGGAGACATTTTACCTACTTTAATTTATCAGACTTTACTATGGAGCAAGGACGATACGGAACGAGTGGCCGATGCTTGCGTAACCGTAATCGTAGTTGAAACCGAAAACACCTGCATTCGCACCATTGTTATGGCACCCGCCACGTAGAGACCATGGACTCAAAGGACCCACCATGTAGGAAAAATCACTGTACCATCCTGCAACTTCATTCATTGCATGCCCTTTACATGCACTTCCTCCACAGGCTGTATTAGAATCACTACTTGTATATAGATTATAGTATTTTTCATCCGGCCAGTCTCTTCCTCCTAATTCTTTCGTCCATTCTTTATTATCGAATCCTGTCTTTCCTGTGTATCCTGAGTTCCATAGTCCTACTACTTTTCCATCTGTTCTTCCCATTGCTTGAGATTCTTCTTTCGTATAACTTGCACTAGAATACCCTGAATAATGATTGTAATTTCCCATCATGTATTCCCAACTTCCTCCATTCATATCATAAATTTCATAAATGTTTCCTGTCGTACTCGCTCCTGTACCTTTCTCTTCTATATCATAGGTATATTCACAACTGGAAGATGAAGATGCATTTGGGAGTCCTGAAGAGCATCCTGTTATATATCTACTATTGTTATTCATATAAACTTCTTTATTACTTCCTTCATATAGTGTGTTCCCATACTTTCCATATTTACTTTGTGTAAGGTATGCAACTAATGCCCACTCACTATTCTTCATTGCATGACTATCATATGTTTCATTAAATCCATAGATGTTCCCTTCTTTAACTATGTTTCTTGACACTAAATCTAAAGTAGAGACTCGGATATTCCTCCAACTTGGTATATTTGGTTTGATCACTGCTATGTTATCTGTTTCTACATCACCTGGGCTTGTTCCTGTTATACTTCCTGTCTCAA
>CANQEE010000058.1 GCA_947594595.1 uncultured Bacilli bacterium | reverse complement strand
AGCGTTCTTACTTTTTCATTATACATCACTTTTTCAAAAAATGAAAGAGTGTTGAACCTTTGTCAACACTCTGAAGAGAAAAAAGGATTTTCTCTCCTTTTTTTTTAAAATTCAGTATAATAGAAATAGAGGTGGTCATCTTGATTGTTGGAGTTTTAGTAGAGGTTACTAATAAAAATGTAGATAAAATATTTGAATATACAGTTAAAGAAGAAGATCGCTTAAAAATAAAAATAGGAATTCGTGTACGAGTTCCTTTCGCAACTAGAATTATAGAAGGTTTTGTTTTAGAAATTAAAGAAAAATCTACTAGTAATCATACTTTAAAAACTGTAATTGAAGTGCTTGATGAAGAAATTGTATTAAATAAAGAATTATTACAATTAGGGAAAAAAATGCAAGAAATGACACTTTCTTCTTTAATTTATTGTTATCAAGCAATGCTTCCCAAAAGTTTAAAAGCAGGAGGAAAAAATAAAGCATCTCGCAAATTTGAAATCGTTTTTACCCCATTAAAAGAAGCGGATGATACACTTTCAGATATGCAGAAAAATTTATTAAAAAGATTTGAAGGAAGAAAAAAACGAAGAAGTGAATTAAAAGACATTTCTTTAGCACGTCTTCGTCTTTTAGTTCAAAAAGGTTATTTAAAAGAAACAAAAGAAGAAGTATATCGAGAAGTTTTTGAAAGAGGAAAAAAAGAACAGTTTCCTCTTTCAAAAGAGCAGCAAGCGGTTGTGAATGCAATCTTAGAAAGTTCTAAAGATATCTTTTTAATTCATGGTGTTACAGGAAGTGGAAAAACAGAAGTTTATATGGAATTGATTGAAGAGGGGTTAAAAAAAGGAAAAAGTAGTCTTGTTCTTGTTCCAGAAATTTCGTTAACACCACAGATGATTCAGAGATTTTCAGCACGATTTGGAATGAGGATCGCACTTCTTCATAGTGCATTATCTGATGGAGAAAAATACGATGAATGGCGCAGAATAGAACGAGGAGAAGTAGATATTGTAATAGGAACAAGAAGCGCAATTTTTGCACCCTTAAAAAAGATTGCTTATATTATTCTTGATGAAGAACATAGTGATTCTTATAAGCAAGACAATAATCCAAGATATGATGCCAAAGAAATTGCCAAAATAAGAGCTTCTTATCATCATGCCAAAGTAATTATGGGAAGTGCAACACCAACCCTTGAATCTTATGCAAGAGCAAAGAAAAACGTTTATCAACTTCTTTCTCTTCCAAATCGAGTAGGTGGAGGAAGTCTCCCACTCGTACATATTATTGATATGAACCAAGAGTTAAAATATGCAAAAGGGCATTTTTCTAAAGAATTACTAGCAGCTCTTGAAAAAACTATAGAAAGGAAAGAACAGGCAATCCTTTTATTAAATAGACGTGGTTATTCCTCCTTTGTTACATGTAAGAATTGTGGATATGTAGTAAAATGTCCTCATTGTGATATTACATTAACTTATCATAAAACTTCTAACATTCTTCGTTGTCATTATTGTGGATATGGAACTTCACTTCCTAAGATCTGTCCTTCTTGCAAACAAGAAGCAATGAAGGATTTAGGTGTGGGGACAGAAAAAATTGAGGAAGAGCTCCATCAATATTTAAAAGATGCCAAGGTACTTCGAATGGACTTTGATACAACAAATCAGAAAGGAGCCCATGAGAAAATAATTTCTGCATTTGCAAAGAAAGAAGCAGATATTCTTTTAGGAACACAAATTGTTGCAAAAGGACTAGATTTCCCAGATGTTACAATGGTAGGAGTTCTAAATGCAGATACATCTTTAAATATGCCTGATTTTAGAAGTAGTGAAATGACTTTTTCCTTATTATCTCAAGTTTCTGGAAGAAGTGGAAGAAATAAAAGAAGGGGAACTGTTTACCTCCAAACTTATAATCCATCCCATTATGCAATTGTAGATGCTAAAAATAATGATTATTTTTCTTTTTATCAAGAAGAAATGAAAAATCGATTTCTTATGAAATATCCACCTTATTATTACTTAGTAAGTGTAAAGATATTATCAAAAGATGAAAAAAAGTGTTTCCAAGAAGCTCTGAAGATTAAAAAGACTTTAGAAAAAAATTTAGATCAAACCATTTTATTAGGACCAAGTGCTGATAGTGTTTATAAAATTAGTAATATTTATCGATATAGGATTCTATTAAAATATAAAAGACAGGAAAATCTTCATCAAATTTTGAATCAGTTGATTTGTTATTATGCTATGAAAGGAGTTGTAAAGATAGAAGTTGATTTTAATCCAGTTCATGTATAAAAGTAATTCATAAAGTAATATACTTTATGAAAAAAGAAACAGAGTGGAATTTTCTCGTTCTTTTCATTTCTTAGAGGTGAAGTTGACAAATTTTAAATATATTGATATAATATGCCCTACAAAAAAAGAAAGGCTTTCACAAAATATATTACTTTAATAAAAGGGGCGGATAAAGTGACATCTATTTATACAAAAACAACTAGTACAGAATTATATTATTTGGCTATGCAATTAAAAGAACAGGGAAAAACAGAGGATATGAAAAAGATTTTTTCTTCTTTGATAGGAACAGCTTATAATCAACCATCTATTCTTCATCTTGTAAAACAATATTTTGAAGAAGGTGATTATGATTCTGTAAGAAAATTATTAAAAGGATATCAGGAAAAAGAAAAAACAAAATATCTGCGTAATCTATTCTTTTTAGAAAAAAATGAAATGAATTTTGATCGAGCTACAAAAATATTAGAGCAAATTATGCAATGTAGTGAAGAATCTAAACAAGCTTATGCTATTCAACAGCTGATTCATATAAAAAAAACAGTAGGAGATTTAAAAACAGCAGAAACTCTTAGTAAAATTTTATTAGAATATAAAAACTTTGCTTATCAAGCTTATTTAGAATTATTTGGTATCAATCTTACTAAAAAAGATTTTGATGAACTAAGAAATCTCCTTGAAAAAGCAAAGAAATTAAATTTATCTTGTAAAGAACAAGAAAAAATAATGACTATTAAAAATATCATTGAGAATTCTGCTGAATTTTATAAAGATAATCGTTATTTTGAAACTACAGATAAAAGTTTATATCAACATTTAAAAAAGCATATAGAAGGAAATACTAAAGATGGGAAACCTTGTTTTCTGAAGTATATTAACCTTCCTTATTTAATTGAACAAATCAAAGAGAAAATGCAAAATATAAACCCATTGATTCTTGATATAGATTATCATTATATCATTCCAATGGATAGTGTTATAGGAAAGAGAGAGAATCAATTTACAAAGGTAGTTAGGACTTGCCATACAGCTGGTAATTCTAATATCGTTACAATGTATCCTGTTTTTGTATCTAGTGAATTTAATCAAGAAGGATATTTAACAAATAAAACTATCTTAGAAAAAAGGAAGAAGATGAATTTATGAAAAGTAAGAGAAAAAATCAAATTGAAATTTTAAAAAAATCATTTCAAGAAAATGAAACAATTTCTGCAAAAATGCTTACGAATTTTAAATTCTATCCAAGTCAAATTAGTGATCTTGTAAAAGAAGGGTATTTATTTCGAGTAGAAAGAGGAATTTATCAAGCAGGAGAAAAATTATATATGGAAAAAGAATTAGAGCCATCCTCTTTCTCTTTAAAGGAAGATAATAGTATACCTACTATGAATTTTGATGAATTTGAAGACTGTCTTTATAGAGGAATTTATCAAATAGATCCAAAAGCTTTTCCAGATATCAAAAAAATGCAACAAGCTGAAAAAACGAGTTTTTCCAATTACTTAACATTATTAAATCAATTTATTGAACTTCCAAAAGTATGGAAAAATTATTGTGAAAATTTAAGATATACAGATTTAATCAATGGAAAACAAAAAAATAGTTTAAGTTATCAAGTTTCTCTTGATATTTTTAATGGAAATCATTCCCTTGCTTACTATCAGTTGAATGAATATTATCAAGAGTTATCTCCAACTAAAGAAGATAAAATTTTAATACAATTATTAGAAAATGTAATAGCAAAAATTAAGAAAGATCAAAATTATGAATTGTTGCTTCAAACAGAAAAGCAATATGATCAATTAAAAGAATTCTTAGAAGAGTGTGCTAAAAGAAGAAAATTAAGTAGTACTGAAAATTTATCTTTACTCTTAATTAAAACGATTTTAAAAAATCAAGGAAAACAAATATATACAAATGATCAAACAAATTCTAAAACAGTTTTTGATGCGATTTCAAATCAAGATTATTTACAAGCACAAAAATTGCATATACAGTATTTACAAGAAAAGGGAATAAAACCTGAAAAGAATATTATTACAGGTCTTTTAGATGAGATTGTAACACATATTAAGAGTCAAGATGAAACAGAAAATTTGGATCCATTACAATTAGAAGAAAATGTTTCTATGCCTACTAACGAAAGTGCTATTTCTTCTTCAAAAAAAATAGTTCCAACACTTCCTTCTATTTTTGGCTTTCTATATCAAGGAGAAAAAGAGAAAGCCTTAAAAATGACAGAATCTTATTTATTAGAAAAAGGAAAAGAAATTTATTTTCCACTTATAAAAGATTATATGGAACTTTCGGAATTAGAAAAAGATGAGCTTTATCAAAAACCAATGAAAATATTAAAAGAATTAGATCAAGGAACTTACACATATACTTTATTTCCTATTTTATTATCATTTGCTGAATCTATTGAATCACAAAAGAAAGCGGCACTTTACTTGGATCTTGCAAAGCAAGGAGAGAAGCTAGGCGTTCCATGTAGATTCATTTCTGGAATGGAAAAACAATTGTATCTTAAAAAATAAAAAAGAAGAAAGTCGAATTTCGTCTTTTTTTATTGCTTTAGAATAAACTTTATTAGGTGATCATAAATGTTTTTAAGTTTGATAAGTTTATTAAAAAATTTTTTAGGAGCTACAGCTTCTTATTCCAATCAAGTTTTTCCAGAACCTCTTTCTAAAGAAGAAGAAGAGCTTGCAATAGAACAAGCAAAAAAAGGAGATAAAAAGGCAAGGGCGAAACTAATTGAACATAATCTACGTTTAGTTGCTCATATTGTAAAGAAATTTGATTCTAAACATACTGAGCAAGATGATTTAATTAGCATTGGTACAATTGGTTTAATTAAAGGAGTTGATTCTTATTCTTCAAAACATGGAACTAGGATTACCACTTATTGTGCACGTTGTATTGAAAATGAAATTCTTATGTATTTTCGCTCTAATAATAAGAATTCAAAAAATATTTCATTAAATGAACCTATTGGATTTGATAAAGAAGGAAATGAAATTGCTATTTTGGATATTTTAAAAGCACCCAAACCAGATTTTTTAGAAGAAATCAATCAGAAAGATAATATAGAACATTTAAAAAAATACATGCAAGTTTTGACAGAAAGAGAAAAAGAAATTTTAAAAAGAAGATATGGACTTTTAAATTATGATGAGCAAACCCAAAAAGAGATTGCAAAAGAACTTAATATTTCAAGAAGCTATGTTTCTAGAATTGAAAAAAGAGCTCTTACTAAAATATTAAGAGAATTTATGAAAGTAAATCATTATGAAAGAGAGGCTTAACTCAAAGTGATTTAGTATATTTTACAGCACTTTTGGTATATATGCGAAGTTGGAATAAAGGCCTGGGGGGGGTAAATTATAGTAAAATGAACCTAGGAAAATAGGTGAAAAGAATGGGAAAATATAAAGAAATAAAAGTAGAACAGGATGAAGTAAGAAAAGAAAAAAGAGATCTCATTTTAATGGGGATTGTGTTTGTAATAGGACTAGTAGTATTTCTAGGAAGTAGTT
>CANQEE010000057.1 GCA_947594595.1 uncultured Bacilli bacterium | reverse complement strand
ACTAAATATAAAAACAATAAACTTATTCGACAATTGGTTCAACAAGGAAGACTTGATTATAGTAAAATTGATGCAACAAAATAAAAGTACCAGAAGGTACTTTTTGCATCAAAAAAAGAATTTTCATTTTATATAAAAGAAGTGATCCTATGAAAAAAGTAGAACTTTTAGCTCCCGCTGGAGATTTAGAACGATTAAAAGTAAATTTATTATATGGTGCCGATGCAGTCTATGTAGGTGGAGAACAATTTGGTTTACGAGCAAATGCTACTAATTTTACTATAGAAGAATTAAAAAAAGGTTGTGCATTTGCTCATCAATTAGGAAAAAAAGTATTTATAACCTGCAATATTGTTTTTCATGAAGAAGATAGAAAAAATATGGAAGAATATCTTTCTCAAGTTGTAAAAGCAGGAGTAGATGCTTTTATTGTAAGTGATCTTTATTTGATTGATTATCTTTCTAAAAAGTATCCAGAAAAAGAAGTACATATTAGTACTCAAGATTCTATTACCAATTATGAGGAAGCAAATTTTTATAAATCATTGGGTGCAAAACGCATTGTTCTTGCAAGAGAACTTTCTAAAAATGAAATAAAGGAAATTGTAGAAAAAACAAAAATGGATGTAGAGGTTTTTATTCATGGAGCTATGTGTACTTGTTATAGTGGAAGATGTGCTCTTTCAAGTTATGTGACAAATCGAGATCCAAACCGTGGTGGTTGTAGTCAAGTTTGTAGATTTTCTTTTTCATCTTCTTCTGGAACATTTACACTTGCAACTAAGGATTTAAATTTATCTCATTATCTTAAAGATTTAATGGAAATAGGTGTTTCAAGTTTCAAAGTGGAAGGAAGAATGCGCTCTATTTATTATCTTGCGACGGTTATTGGAACTTATCGTAAATTGATTGATCAAATAGAAGATGAAACACTTAACGAAAAGATGCTCTCTACTTATGAAAAAATTTTGGATCGTGTAGCGAATCGAGAAACTTCTTCTCACTATTTTTTAAAGAAAGCAGATCAAGAGGATCAATACTATTCAGGAAGACAAGAAATATCCAATCAAGATTATTTAGGTCTAGTTCTCTCTTATGATGGAACGTATCTTTCTTTCCTTTTACGAAATTTTTTTCAAGAAGGAGAAAAAGTAGAATTATTTACAGCTCAAGGAAATCAAATTTCTTTTTTAGTAACTAAAATCTTTGATCAAGATCAACAAAATGTAAAAGAAGCCAATCATCCAGATTCTATTTATTATATTCAGGCAAATATTCCTTTTGAAATAGGAGAATATGCAATGATAAGGAAGTGTTTTGAATGACAGATGAATTGATTCAAAAAATAAAAGAACAAAATAAAGAAAGAGAAAATTTTTTTGTGCCATGGGCTACCAAAGAAGAAGATGCACTTTTTGTAAATCCTAGAAAAGAAGATTTTCGCTCGCCCTTTTCTCATGATGTAGATAAAATTTTACATGATTTATCTTATACAAGATATCAAGATAAAACTCAAGTGTTTTCAGGAGAGGAAAATGATCATATTTCTCATAGAATGACACATGTCCAACTTGTATCTAAAATCGCTCGGACGATTGGAAGATGTTTACGTTTAAATGAAGATCTAATAGAAGCCATTGCTTTGGGGCATGATATTGGACATACTCCTTTGGGACATAGTGGAGAAGCGATGTTAAATCGTTTATGTAAAGAAGAATTAGGTTGTACATTTGCACATAATGTAGAAGGAGTTCGTTATTATATGAAGATTGCAAACCAAGGTAGAGGGCACAATTTGTCTATTCAAACTTTGGATGGAATTTTAATGCATAATGGAGAAATGGTTGATCCTATTTATCGAACAGAGAAAAAAACAAAAGAAGAATTTTTGAAACAAGTAGAACAAGCTAATCGAGAAGTTCAATCTATTTCTAAATATCATCCAATGACTTTAGAAGGATGTGTGGTACGTATTTCTGATATCATTGCTTATATTGGAAGAGATATTGAGGATGCAATTGAAATCGGTCGGTTTAAAAGAGAAGAACTTCCAAAAGAAATTGTTTCAGTTTTAGGAGATAGTAATCAAAAAATTGTAAATACACTAATTTGTGATCTTGTAGAAAATAGTTATGGAAAAGATTATTTAAAATTTACTCCTTCAGTTTTTAAAGCCCTTCTTCAATTAAAAAAATTTAATATGGAACATATTTATCGTCATTCTATGTCGAAAGAAGAATATAATGACTATGAACTTGGAATGAGAAAGCTATATCGAATCTATTTAGAAGATATAGAAAAGAATAGAAAAGAAAGTATTATTTTCTCCCTTTTCTTAGAAAAACAGGATCAAACCTATTTAGATAGTACCTCTAATAAAAGAAAAGTGATTGATTTTCTTGCAGGAATGACAGATGATTTTTTAAGAAAACAAATAAAAAACTTGAAATAAAATGAAAATTGTGATATAATTTGAAGCGTGTTGATGAATACAGATTTCTCATTCAGAATTTAAATAGATAATTTGAGGTGATCAATATGGGAAACAAAAAAGTTTATCTAACAGAGCAAGGATTAGAAGAATTAAAACAGGAACTTCGTGTTTTAATTGAAGATAAACGCCCTAAAAATATTCAATCTATAAAAGAAGCAAGAAGTTTAGGCGATTTATCAGAAAATGCTGATTATGATGCAGCTAAGAATGAGCAAGCTCAAATAGAAGGACGTATAAAAACAATTGAGAAAATGCTTGAAAATGTTGAAATCATTAAAGAAGTTTCAAAAGATAAAGTGGGTCTTGGAAGTACAGTTTCTATTAAGTATGTAGATGATGATGATACAGACGAATATAAAATTGTAGGAAGTCAAGAAGCAGATCCTTTTGAAAGTAGGATTTCTAATGAAAGTCCCATTGCACAAGCTCTATTAAATCATAAAGTAGGCGATATTGTAACAGTAGAAAGTCCAAATGGAAGTTATGAAGTAGAAATCATTGAAATTAAGTAGTATATCGCTACTTTTTTTTATTTTTTGAATTAAAAATACAAAGAATTTTTGATAAAAAACCTTGCTTGTCAACGTTTTTATTTTTTGATACACTAGTAAAGAATGATAGTAGGGTGATGATATGTATTTAAAAGAAATTAAAGCAAATGGTTTTAAATCATTCGCAGATAAAATTACTATTTCTCTAGATGGAAAAATTACATGTATTGTAGGACCTAATGGGAGTGGAAAAAGTAATATTGTAGATGCAGTTCGTTGGGTTCTAGGAGAACAATCTGTAAAAACCCTTCGTGGAGAAGGAGGAATGAGTGATGTTATTTTTCAAGGAAGTAAAAGTAGATCCTCTTTAAATACAGCTTATGTAGAACTTGTTTTTCAAAATGAAGATCATTACTTAAAGATCCCCTATACAGAAGTATCCATTAAAAGAAAAGTTTATCGAACAGGAGAAAATGAATATTTTCTAAATAATGAACATTGTCGTTTAAAAGATATTTTAGATCTGTTTTTAGATAGTGGAGTTGGACGAAGTTCTTTTAGTATGATTGGACAAGGAGAAATTCAAAAAATTTTATCGAATCAAAGTGAAGATAGACGTCAAATCTTTGAGGAAGCATCTGGAATTCTTAAATATAAGAAAAGAAAAAACGAAGCTTTAAAAAAATTAGATAAAACACATAATTCGATGGAACGCCTTGAAGATATATTAGGAGAACTAGAAAGACAAATAGATCCTTTAAAAAGACAAAGTGAAGCTGCAAGAAATTATCAAGATGCAAAAAATGCTCTAGAGCAAAATGAAATAGCCCTTCTTGCCTATGATCTTACAAATTATCAAAAAGAAACAGAGCAAAAAGAAAAAGAAAAAAAAGAAGTCGAAGACGAACTTGCCAACTTAGAAGTTGAAAGTTTAAAAGAAGAAAGTACAGTATCTAAAGAAAAAACAATTCAATTACAACTTGAAAAAGAACTTGCCTTTTTTCAAAACGAATTACTAAAAACAACAGAAAAATTAACAAGATTACAAGGAAATTTAAACTTATTTCAATCTAGTGATCTTGCAAGCTTGGAAGAGGAAAGAATTAAAGAAAAAGCACGAATTGAACTTGAAAATATACAAGAACTTGAAAAAGAAATAAAGCTTTTACAGACAGAATTATCCTTATTAAAAGAACAACAGGAAACTTATTGCGAGGAAGAGAAAATAAAACAAAATGAATTTAATACAGTAAAACAAACTTATAATAAAAAAGAAGTTGAATTAAATCGTATTGAAAGAAATCTTGTTCAGCAGCAATATCAATTAGAGGCATTGAAAAGAGAATTAGAGCAAGGAGGTATTTTACCAGAAGCGGTAAGATGTATTCTATCAACTCCTAATTTACGAGGAATCTGTGATACCATTGGAAATTTAGTAACACTTGATGTTAAATATTTAAAAGCATTTGATGTGGCAGCAGCATCTTCTAAAAATTTTATTGTGGTTGAAACTGAAGAAGCAGGAAAAGAAGCCATTGCTTATTTGAAACATCATAATAAAGGAAGAGCTACTTTCTTTCCTATTTCTGTAATTGAAAAAAGATTTATTGAAAAGAGTATGCTAGATAAATTGAGAAAAGAATCTGTATTTTTAGGAACTTTAAGTGATTTTATTGTCTGTGATAAGAAATATCGAAATATTATTGAAAATCAATTTGGAATGGTTTTAGTTGCAAAAGATTTAGAAAATGCTATTTCTCTTTCTAAAAAAAGTGGACATCACTATAAAGTAGTAAGTCTTGATGGGGATGTGATTCATGCAGGAGGATCTATGAGTGGTGGAAGTTCTTTTAAAAGTAAAAGTATTCTTTCTATGCGTCAAGAAGTAAAAGATCTAGAAAAATCTTTGGAAGCGAATAAAAATACAAAAGAAAGATTATCAAAGGAATTATTAGAAATAAAAGAAAGATTGCAACAAATTGAAGAAAAGAGCCGAAAAATCACTTTTGAAAAAGAAAAAAGACTACAGCTATATCTAACAAAAGAAAAAGAACTTGAAAATCGAAAAAAGGCACAACTTACAAAACAAACATCTCTTAAAAATTATCAAAGTCATTTAGATGGAACCTTAAAAAAAGAGGAACAAGAATTATTACAACAGTGCTCCTTAGAAAGTACTTATCAAGAGGAACTTCAATTAAAGATTGCAAAAACAAAAGAAGAAATTTCTCTTTCTCAGGATCGAGTTTTAGAAAAAGAAGCCAATGAAAAGGTAAATCATCAAATTCAAAAAGAAAAAGAAAAAAGAGTACAACAATTAGAATTAGATCTTCATCAAATTTCTTTAAAAATGGATCTTCTTTTAGAAACATTACGTGATGAATATAGTTTAACGTATGAAAAAGCAAAAAAAGAGTATTCTTTAAAAGAAGAAGAACAGGAAGCTAGAAAAAAAGTACTCTATTACAAAGAGATTATAAAGAAAATTGGAATGGTTAATTTAGAATCTATTGAAGAATATGAAAAAGTTAGATCTCGTTATGAGTTTTTGCTCCAACAAAAAGAAGATTTAACCAAAGCAGAAGCTACACTTCTTGAAATTATGAGGGAAATGGATCAAGTGATGCAAGAAGAATTTTTGAAAACATTCGAAACTATTCGGATAGAATTTCAAAAGGTTTTTAAAGAATTATTCCATGGAGGAACTGCAGATTTAGTTTTAACAGATCGAGAACATATTTTAACAACAGGAATTGATATAATTGCATCTCCTCCAGGAAAAAAGCTTTCTACGATTACACTTTTATCAGGAGGAGAAAAGACTTTAACTGCAATTAGTTTGTTGTTTGCAATCTTAAATGTAAGAGTAGTTCCATTTTGCTTATTTGATGAAGTAGAAGCAGCTCTTGATGAAGCGAATGTAGAACAATTTGGAAAATATTTAGAACATTATAAAAATAAAACACAATTTTTAATTATTACACATAAAAAAAAGACAATGGAATATGCCGATACTCTTTATGGAATAACAATGCAAGAATCTGGAGTTTCCAAACTTGTTAGTGTTAAATTAGAAAATCAAGTAGAGAAAATTTAGTTGAATTACGGTTCAACTTTTTTTATGCAATTTTTTAGGTTTTCAAGGGATAATATGCGAAGTTGGAATAAAGGCCTGGGGGGGGGTAAATTGTAGTAGAATGAACCTAGGAAACTAGGT
>CANQEE010000056.1 GCA_947594595.1 uncultured Bacilli bacterium | reverse complement strand
CATAATCTAATTCATAAAGCCAATCTAAATATTTAATTTTTTCAGCATTATCAGGTCTTCCATATACTACTTTTCCAGTATGTAACCAATATCCAAATTCTACATTAGTAGTAAATGCTGGCATATCTGGTAAATGTCTTGGAATCCAAAATACTATAGTAGTGGCTTCACTTAAAGCTATTCTTTCCCACATTGCTTGATCAACATAACTTTCCTTTGGTTTCCAACTAGAGTATTCAGGAACATATACTATGCCATCAAAACCCATATTTTCTAAAATATTGCATGCTTCTACTCTCCATGAACGTGCATCTTTATTTCTTGGTGTTGGCCCAGCCAAGAATATAGATTTTTCTCCTTTTATAACATCTTCATCCGAATAATTTATTTTCATTTGCATCTCTCAGTTTTAAAAATAATTTTCCTCTTTTTCAAAAAAGCGAGGAAAAAATGAGGAAAATTTTCAATTTTTATGGTTAATTTATACTTTTTTTAGATTATCAAATCCTCGCAAACTCTTATAGACCTACTACTTTCCACAACAGTTCTTGTATTTCTTACCACTGCCGCATGGACATGGCTCATTTCTTCCTATTTTCTTTACATGTTTTGGTTTCTTTTTTACAGAAGAAGTATCTTCATTGGTAAGTTTATTTTTTACTACCTCTTTTCTTTCTACATTTAAATGAATCTCTGCTCTTAATAAGAAGATTGCTAAATCTTGGTCAATTTTTTGTAACATTTGATCAAACATATCAAAGCCTTCTACAGTATAAGCACGAAGAGGATCTTCTTGTGCATAACTTCTCAAATGGATTCCTTCTCTTAAATGACTCATTGTGTTAATATGTTCCATCCAATAATTATCAATTACTTGAAGTGCCAAAGCTTTTTCAAATTCATCTTGAACTTCTTGTGGAATTTCTTTTAGTTTTTCCTCATATTCAGAAAGAACTTTTTGATAGATTTCTTCAATTACACTATCTTCTTCTTTTTCTTCAAAAATGGAAATAGATACATCATTTTTTAATAAATTTTCATTTAGAGCCTCTACAATTTCTTCTTTATCTTTTTCTGTTAAATATCCTTCTGGTGCAATATGACTTTTAATCAAATCTGTTATATGATTATGGATTGAATCTAAAGCCATATTATGAATAGAACTACTATCTAAAATTTCATTTCTTTTTTCATACATGATTTCACGTTGTTGATTCATAACATCATCATATTGTAATAGTTGTTTTCGAATATCAAAATTGTTTCCTTCTACTCTTTTTTGAGCTGTACCAATTGCATTTGTAAACATTTTACTTTGAATCGCCTGTTCATCAAACCCAAGTGTTTTCATCATTTCACGAACACGATCAGATCCAAATTGAATCATCAAATCATCTTCCATAGAAACAAAAAATTGAGTAAAACCAGGATCTCCTTGTCGTCCTGAACGTCCACGTAGCTGATTATCAATTCTACGAGATTCATGTCGTTCTGTTCCTATAACACAGAGCCCACCCAACTCTCGAATCTCATCAGATAATTTAATATCCGTTCCACGTCCAGCCATATTGGTAGCTATTGTTACAGATTTATGTTGTCCAATTTTAGAAATTATTTCTGCTTCACGAGCATGATTTTTAGCATTCAATACTTCGTGAGGAATTTTAGCTTTCTTTAAAAGTTCACTAATCAATTCACTTGTTTCAATGGCAATGGTTCCAATTAAAACAGGTTGTCCTTTTTGATAACGTTCTTTAACTTGTTCTATAATTGCTTTGTATTTTGCTTTCTTCGTTGCGTATACCAGATCAGGTGCATCTACCCTTGCAATAGGGCGATTGGTTGGAATTTCAATAACATACATATTATAAATATTCCGAAATTCTTCTTCTTCTGTTTTGGCAGTTCCTGTCATTCCTGCTAATTTATCATACATTCTAAATAAATTTTGAAAAGTAATTGTTGCCAATGTTTTAGTTTCTTCGTGAATCGTAACTCCCTCTTTTGCCTCTATTGCTTGATGAAGTCCTTCACTATAAGCACGTCCTTTCATTAAACGTCCTGTGAAAGGATCTACAATAATTACCTCATCTTCTTGAACAACATAATCAAAATCCCTTTTCATCGCATAATTAGCACGTAAAGCTTGATTGATAAAATGAACCAATGTAGCATTAGAAACTTCATAAAGATTATTGATATGAAAAGTTTTCTCTGCTTTTTCACTTCCCTGTTCATTCAAACTAACACTTTTTGTTTTTTCATCATAAATATAATCTTCATTTTCACGAAGACCCTTTACAAAATGATCTGCTTCTTTATAAAGCGAAGCATTGTTCATTTGACCACCTGAGATAATCAGTGGAGTTCTTGCTTCATCTATTAAAACAGAATCTACTTCATCAATAATTGCAAAAGAAAGAGGTCTTTGAACACGATCTTCTTTTCGAATAACCATATTATCTCTCAAATAATCAAATCCGATTTCATTATTAGTAGAATAAAGAATATCACAAGCATATGCATCCTGTTTTTCTTTTGGAGTCAATTCTCTTAAATTTACACCAACTTGAAGTCCTAAAAAGCGATGGATTCCACCCATCCATTCTGCATCACGACTTGCTAAATACTCATTTACTGTAATAATATGAACCCCTTTACCAGAAAGAGCATTTAAATAAGCAGGAAGCACTGCCGTTAAAGTTTTTCCTTCACCTGTTTTCATCTCTGCAATATTTCCATAGTGAATAGCTAATGCACCTAATAATTGTACATGAAAAGGTTTTTCTCCAATTACACGATAAGCTGCTTCTCTTGCTACTGCATAAGCTTCTACTAAAATATCTTCCAGGGTTTCTCCTTTTTCTAAACGCTTTTTAAATTCATTGGTTTTTGAAGAAAGTTCCTCATCCTTTAAGGAAGCCATTTCTTCTTCCAAAGCTTCTATTTGCTGTGCTTGCTTTTCAAACTTTTTTAACTCTTTGTATTCATGATCAAATAATCGATTAAATAATCCCATCTTGTCACTCTCCTTGTATAAGTATTGTAGCAAAAAAAAAGAAGTTTGGAAAGCTTTTCAAACCTCTTTCATTTATTCCTCTTCAATGATTCCATATCCACTATCTTTTCTTTTATAAACAACTGCTGCTTTTCCAGTATTCATATTTTTAAACATATAAAACTGATGTCCCAACAATTCCATTTGTAAAACCGCTTCTTCTTCATCCATAGGTTTTACAGCAACGCTTTTTCTTTTTAAAATTTCATTAGGTTCTTCTTCCTCAAATTCCGCAAAATCAAGAAAGACAAAATCTTCTTTCGCTTTTGTTTTCTTAGCATTTAATCGTGTCTTATTTTTTCTAATTTGTCTTTCTAAAACATCACTTGCCTTATCAACAGCTTCATAAAAATCATTTTTTGTTTCCTCACTTCGAATAATAAAGTTCTTAAGAGGAATTGTAATTTCTACTGTCTGATTCTTTCCCTTAACTCGAACTACAACAGTTGCTCTTACATCTTGACTATTTTCAAAATATTTTTCAAGACGAGAAACTTTCTCCTTTACATACTCTTTCATTGCATCTGTAATAACCATCTTGTCTCCACGAATAATAAATTCCATCGTATCATCTCCTAAACTTAGTATAGCATGGAAAAAGAAAAAAAACTACCTATTTTATGGTAGCTGGCTCTTTTATAGGAGTTACATCAATTGCTTGTAATCCCTTGCTAGTTTCTAACAGTGTGAATTCTACATACTGACCTTCTACTAGTGTCTTGTAGCCATCATAGTTGATTGTTGAATAATGAACAAAGATATCTTCATTTTCTTTGTATTCAATAAATCCATACCCTTTTTCATTATTGAACCACTTGACTCTGCCAATCATCGTTATGCACCTCTCATTCTTTTTCTTTTTGCAAGAACTTCATATGCTGTATTCTGAGTATACCAAATTTTTCCAGTCAATCAATCTACCTCCCTAAATTGTTGTTTTTCGTCCTTTTTCTGTCATAAAATTTCTATTTTGTTAACTTTTAACCCTTTTAAGGAAGAAAAAAGTCTCTTTTTGGATCTTTTTTTTAGAAAAATTTTAACATGCTACAATTTAAGTGTGATAAGGAGGTTATAGGATGAGACAAGCCTTTATTTCTCATACCTTAGAGTTTATTACATCTAACAATAAAAACTTAACTGAAGAAGAAATAGAAAAATTACATTATGGATTAGAATCTTTATATATTATTCTTACAAAATTTACTGTTCTTTTTATACTCACAAGCTTATTAGGAATTTTAAAAGATTTCCTTCTTATACTAGTATTCTTCAACCTTTTACGATATCCTGCATTTGGATTTCATGCTGGAAATAGTTTCCTTTGTTTCTTCTTATCAACTTTGTTATTTGTAGGTCTTCCTTATTTGTTTTTACAAATTGAAATTACAAATCCTATTCTTTATATTCTCCTTGGAATCTCAGTAATATGTTTTGTATTATTTGCACCAGCAGATACAGAAAAAAGACCTCTTACCAATAGGAAAAAAAGAAAAATCAGAAAAATAGTAGCAACCACTCTTGTAATTATTTATGCTATTTTAATTATTTCTTTACAACATACGATTTGGGCAAAATATTTATTGATCGCAGTTGTTTTAGAAACAATTGCTCTTCTTCCTAGTACTTACTGGATTTTTGGACAAAGTTATAGGAATTATAAGAAATTGGTTTAAACAGAAATGTTTAAATAGAAAAAGATAGAAAGGAGTTTGAAAAAATGAAAAAGAAACTATCTGCTGTTCTTGCTGTTGTTGCAATGGCTGTAACTGCTTCAGCAAGTATGGGATGCTTAATTTGGCTTTTCGAAGAACCAAAAGCATTAAGCAATATGGACTAATCAAAAAAAGAGAATCTCACTTCTCTTTTTTTGTATGAATTAAAATTTTTTGAAAATAGAAATCATTTATTTGGTAGTGTTTTTCTTCAAATTTAGGATTGCTTTTAATAATCTTAGAGGCAAAATATAGTCCATTTCCTCTCCCTATTCCCTTGCTACTTATTCCTTTTTGATAAATGTTTTCCGTTTCTATTCTTCCTTCCACTGGATTAGAAAAGACAAATTGTAATGTATCTTTTATTTGATATATTTCAATATAAATTTTCCTCTTTTTCTCTTTTTCTACAGCTTCTATTGCATTATCTATATAAATACCGATAAGCTTACTTAAATCTTCTTGATCTTCTTCTTTTAATCGACGAAAAAGCTTTTCAATTCCTTTCCCTATATCAATTCCTACTGTGATCTTTTTATTTTTTGCACGAATCATTTTATAGTAAAGAAGTCCTTTAATACCTCCTTTTGGTATATTTTTCAATTGTTCTAGCATATCTTCATCTATTTTTTCTGTATTTTTAATCATTTTATTTACAATTTTTAATACTTTTTCATCATCAGTAATATCAAGTATTTTTGCAATTTGATTTTTGTATTCATGAATATTTAATTGTGCTTGCTCAATCCATTCTTCAAATTCTTGTATACATTTGTATAAAACATCATATTCTAAAACCAAAGTTTCATATTCACTTCGATCCTTGGAATAGATAAAAGAAAGGACAATAAAGATAATAATTGCCAAACAAGAAATAATGTATTCAACTTTAAGTGCATAAATATTTGCAAGTAAATAATATAGCATTCCTACTACAAAGAAAATAAGAATGGAATAAGTAACAATTTTCCTATTTTGAAAAGGTTCCTTATTTTTTACTGTTTTAGAAAGAAATTTTTTGATAATTGGAATTTGAAAAATAGAAACTGTGATTGCACAATTTAAAATAGAAGTAATACTCATCAATAAAATATTATTTCTTGCAGAGGATAAGTTTTTTATATTCACTATAATAAAAGAAACTATTAAATCTGGAATAGCCATCACCAAACAACATAAAGTTGAAATAAAAAGTGCTTTTCCTGGTTTTAAATCAAATAAATCCATCGAAGAAATCGTTGCTACCACCATAGAAATTAAGGAGAGAATACTACTATAGTGATCATGTTCAAATAATAGTAAGGTGATAATGAAATGAGCACCAATCCAAAGAAAAACTTTTCTCATCGAAACTGGAATTTTTTCTTTTAAAAGATTTCTTATCACAATCCAAATTGTTATATCAAATAAAATTGTAGTAATGATTTTAATGAAGATTTGTGACACGACTAATCAACTCCTTCTTTTTGTCCCTTGCAACTAAATGCGTCTTCTCTCCATT
>CANQEE010000055.1 GCA_947594595.1 uncultured Bacilli bacterium | reverse complement strand
GATCCTCCTGTATCGGTAGATCCTGATGGAACTGCTGCAATAAATTTATTAGACCAATGGGAAGTTCCTGTTCCACCACTGAATTTATCATTTTCAGTAAAATTAGAAATTGAGGTTGGCTCTGTTGTATTATTTGCCCATTTATAAAGAGTCGTTGTTGGTATCGTTGGCTTTGTTATATCTATTTGAACTGTTTTTTTTGTATTGTACCTAGAACAATTTCCTGCCAAATCACAGGCTCTATACTCTACATAGGAAACCCCTTCTTTTTTCAATTGCTTCATGTTTTTATCTGGCTGTCCTTCTGAAGACCCTACTGCTCCTGAGACTCTATATTGATAAATAGCAAGACCTGATCCTCCTGTATCGGTAGATCCTGATGGAACTGCTGCAATATAACGATTAGACCAATTGGAATTCCCTGTTCCTCCACTGAATTCATTATCCTTGGTAAAACTAGAAATTGAAGTTGGTTCTGTTGTATTATTTGCCCATTTATAGAGAATTGTATCAGGAATTGTTGGAGCAATTAAATCAATTCTTACTAAATATTCTTTCGTATAATCCGAACAATTTCCTACCATGTCGCAAGCACGATATTTAATTTTTGTTTCCCCATTTTGATCAATTTCAAAACTAGAATCTGCTCCTGTTACATTTTTAGGTCCTGTTACCACATATT
The DNA here is from genome assembly GCA_947594595.1 of uncultured Bacilli bacterium. Taxonomy (GTDB): domain Bacteria; phylum Bacillota_I; class Bacilli_A; order RF39; family UBA660; genus CANQVB01. The sequence continues at coordinate 5,621 of CANQEE010000055.1, read as the reverse complement.
GATAGATCACTCCATTAGAGCCACTATCTACAGAACCAGATGCTTTGGTTAATACTTTTCTATTGATCCATGGATTCGTTACAGTATTATAATCTACTGTATAATCGCTCGTGGATTTACAACTTGCACTCTCACTTAATGGACAATGTTTTAAAGATACTTTAGGAATTGTTGGAGCTGTTCGGTCAATCTTAACCGAAGTTGTACTTACATCCGATTTATTTCCTGCATTATCAGTAACACGAATATAAACGGTTTTGTTACCTTCTGTTGTAATTGGTGCGGAAGATACAGAAGTATAAGCTCCATTACTCTCATCCGTAATACATCCTGATTTTCCACTGGTATTACAATATTTTGTCCAAGTTCTGTTATCATAACTATACTCCCAATAAGCAACACCAGATCCTGTTTCAATTGTACTAAGTTTTAAAATAACAGAAGCAGCATTCGTCCAATCTCCATTTGTTGGATTAACAATTTCTGGTTGGGTTGGAGCAATGGTATCAATATAAGTATCATAGGTATTACTAACTGCACTTTGCTTTGCACCCGTTTCAATCCGAACACGATACGTTCCCTTTCCATTTTCACTTACAACATAACTACTCTTACTTCCTGTTTGAACTTCTACCCAAGTAGAACCCGTCTGTTTTTCAAAAGTATAAGTATAAGAAGAAGGTGTTGTTGCAGGATCTGGATTGGCCGTTAATGTTACTACTTGATTTGTCAAAACTCCACTTTTTACAGATCCTGTTAACGTAACTTTTGGTTTCGTTGGATCAATCCAATATTCTAAAGTTTCTTTTTCACAAGAATTTCCATATTGATCATATGCAATTACTTTCCACTTATATTTTCCCTTCTCTCCTACTGTCTTCGTAGTTGTAGTTGGTTTATGATTTGCTTTTTTATAATATTCTTTTCCATTTTGACTTTCATACCATTCCCAATCTGTTACTCCAGATGAAAATGTTATTTTAAACTGAATTGGATCAATTCCCCAAGTTTTTTCTTTACTTGACGTTGTAATTGTAATCCCACAATTATCTGTCCCTTTAGAAATTACATAATTTCCAGAAGTTGTTGATGAAGAATTTCCATCACTATCATATCCAGTTCCTACAATTTGATAGGTTCCATTTTCTGTAAGTGAAATCTTTACTGCATTTTGATAGGCTGTTTTAGAAACACTTTTATAGGTAACACCATTTTTTAAAATGACATAGGAATAAGATTCTACTTTTTTATCATCTTTAACAGTCATTGTAACTGTAATAGACTGATTTCCTTTTTTACTATTTGGTGAGAATGTAACAACAGGGTTTGTCCCTTCTTTACTTCCATCATAGTCTTCACATTTTAAAAAAGTATAATAGTTATATTCTTTTTCAGATTGTTTTTGTACAGCAACATAACTTTTTTCATAATCACAAGCATTTTTATGATAATCTACAACTTCTTCAATATACTTTTCATTTAAAAGTGTTTGAAGAGAAACTTTTTCAACAGCTCCTATTGTCTTAGGCAATTTACTACGATAATCAGAAAAATAATCTCTTCCTGATAATGTAATCATATGTTCTTGTGAAATATAATACTCATTTCTTGCTCGATCTACTATATTTAAAGATGCTACAATCACAACAGATGCAAGTAATCCAATAATTGTAATTGTTCCTAAAAGCTCAATAATTGTAAATCCCCTATCTTTCCTCATACGACTCACCTATTTTAATAATAGCATAGATTTAGAAGATACGCAAAAAAAATCGAAGATTTATTAAAAAGGAGAACATAGACTTTTCTCTTTAAATTTAGTACAATGAAAAAAGAGAGGATGATGAGAATGCCTGCTACTGTAACACATGCCTATTTTGCAATGGATCTTTACAATTTTCTACCAATTGGGCTCAAAAAACTTCTCATGGATGAAAAAGCTCATCTTCGTATGTTTGCTCAAAGTATGGATGCTCTTTACTTTTATCGAATTTTTTCTTTGAGAAAAGGAAAAAGACAAAGACAATTTGCTCATTATTTTCATGAACATGATTCTCAAGCATTCTTCATCAATTTAATCAATTATATTAAATATAACCAATATTATAAGAATGCAGAAGTTATGGCTTATCTTTATGGAATGATTGCTCATTATATTTTAGATAGTACTATTCATCCTTATATTCTTTATCAAACAGGATTTTATGATTCCAAGAAAAAAGAAACTTGGCCTTTTCGAAATCTTCATGATGAAGCAGAAACTTGCATTGATCTATACATGATAACCAAAAGAGAAAAACAAAATCCTTATTCATTTAGATTTGATCAATACTGTTTTGATCAAACTCATTTTTCTGCACCTTTAGAAGAAGTAATAGATGCTTCTTTTCATGAAACTTTTGAAGTTAGTAAGATGCATCTTTTTTATGAACGTGCTCTTAAAGAAATGCAATTTTTCTTAAGATGGATTCGTTATGATCGATTTGGAGTTAAATATTTATTTTATTCGTTTTTAGAAGGAATTACTTTCAAAAAAACATTTCATTTCCATGTACTTTCTTACCATTTACCAAAACAAAAAATTTCTTCCTATTTAAATTTAGAAAAAGAGATTTGGACCCATCCTGCAAGAAAACAAGAAAAACATACTGAATCTTTTGATGAACTTTATGAAAAAGCTTTAGAAAAAGCAAAAAAAACAATTTTTTCTGTCAATGATTATTTACAAGATAAAAAAGAAGTGGACTTAAAAAAAATCTTTCCAAATTCTTCTTATATTTCTGGAAAAAATTGTGAAAAAGAATATACATATCTTTATAGAAAAGAAGATTTAAATAAAGGAAGAAAGAAAAAACAAATTAAAAAAAAGAATTGACTTTCAAAGAACTTTTATACATATTTTTTTAAACAAAGTACATCCTAAAAACAGGTGATCCTTATGTTTTTAAGATATGCTTATCAAAAAGTAAATGGAAAACAAGTTTTATTTCTTTATAAAACAACTAAATTTGAGTTTGCAAAAGAAAATACTTCTACTTCCATTCCTGATTCTATCAAAACATTAGAAGAAGAAGCAATTTCTTACATTCAAAAGAAAAAATTACCAACTTCTTTTGATTCAATCTATATTTTAGTAGATGGAAACATTGTAAAAACAATTTCGAGAGAACAATTTCAAATAGAAGAGAGAAAGTTATATAAGAATCATAAAGAAGATGCTTATATAAAAGTGCTCATTCAAGAAAAAGAAAAAACCAAAGAAAGCAATCTTTTAACATATTTAGTAGGGGTTTTGTTTACAAATTGTACTTTTCCTATGCATAAAGAAGCTCTCAAAGCTCTTACTATTTTATATAGAACCTATGCGCTTGAAAATTTACAAAAAAAAGGATATATTCCTGCCAATAATTCTTTTGCGATTTATCGAGATCCACTTTTCTATAAATTTACTTATTTGGATTCTTTCTATAAAATCTATAATTTATTACGAGAAGTTGTTTTAGAAACACAGGGACTTTATTTGCTTTCGAATGGAAAACCTGTAAAACCTTATATTCATCTTGTAAGTAGTGGTTATACCAATACGAATGGCAAAGATACATATCTTGTTTGTCGAGAAAGTCTTTGGGATATGAAAGCAGAAAACTATTTTCAAAAATTTTTCTTTTCTTATCAAGAACTTCAACAAAAACTACACTTAGAAGAAGAAAAAATTCGGATAAAACTTTTGAATAGTACTACTTATCAAATCGGAAAAAAACAATTTTCTCCAAAAGTACTTTCTTATCTTTTAAATCTTCCTTCTCAAAATTTTACTTGTATTGAAGAAAAAGAGGGAATTACTTTTCTTTGTCGTGGAGTAGGAGATAATCTAGGACTTTCCATGTTTGGAGCAAATTATTTAGCAGAACAAGGTCTTACTTATTCTCAGATATTATCCTATTACTTCCAAAATATTTTACTATATCATCTCTAGGAGCGAAAGCTCTTTTCTTTTTTTTATAAATGTTCCTATTATTTTTACAAATTTTAAGCAACTGAATCAAAATATGTAATGACGCTTTTTGTAATAGAATCAGCAAGTTTTTGTTGATAAAATTTATTTTTCAAATTCATTCGTTCTTGATAGTTAGATAAAAATCCACATTCTATTAAAACACCTGGAACTCTTGTATTTGAATAAAGATAAAGATTTGTTTTTTTTAATCTTCTTTGCGTTGAAAAATCTTGTTTAAATTGTTGCATCAAAATAGTTCCTAAAAGCTTATTCTTCTCGTTAATGGAATTATACAACACTTCTTGTCCTTTATAAGAACCATTTTTATGAAAATTCATATGAATAGATAAATAGATATCACTTTTATTTTTTTGTATTTTTAAAATTCTTCTATATAAATCTCCTCTTTTTTTCCTTGCATCCCACTGACTTGACAAATCACAATCTTCCTCTCGAATCATATATACAATGGCTCCTTTTTTTAGAAGCGTTTTTTGTAATCGTTTGGAAACTTCCAAATTTAAATCTTTCTCCATAGTTGTGCCTATCATTGCACCTGGATCACGACCACCATGTGGAGGATACTGATAAACCCAAATTTATTTCATTTCAATCTTTTCTTGTTTTCTTTTTTCTTTTTCTAACTCTTTAAGACTTTTTCTAGGTGTAGGCAAATTTTCAGGCATTGTGCCACCATTTTTTTCAATAACTTCTCTAATATTCTTTCCGATAGTGTAATGTGCCTTATTTGCATCACTTTCTGTTTTAATATTTTCTCTTTTTAATTTTGATTCTGTTTGTGTAATACGAAATAAATTTGCAGCTAGTTCTTCACTACCCATATTATCTAAAATATCTTCTCTGTATCTTAATCCTTTTCTTTTCGCTATATCATCTGCTGTTTCCCCATTATATAAACCTTTATAGCCAAAATTATGAAATCTATCAAAGTTTTTAACACCAGCATTTTTTGCAGCTTGATTTAATGAATAATTACCTTTTTTAGTTAATTTTCTCTGATAAAATCTCTTTTCATCTTCGGATAATTTACTATATTCTAATTCAGAGATTTCTTGTTTTCTTGTTTGAACTGCAAAATATGTTTGCCCAAGTGCAACATTTTCTTTTCTGGGATCTGCATTTTGAACAATTAAGTAACAAGCATATCTAGATAACTCATAATCAGCTTGTTTTCTTTTTGCTCCTGAACCTATTTCTACCATTTTTCCCACTTGGGAAAAATGGTCATCTATAAGATTATCACTTTTTTCACAAGCTACTTTAGCATTATCTATAACATTATTGAATTTATCCCATCTTTTATATTCAAGTACTACCATTAACTCTCGAGCAAGCCAATATTCATTACCATATTCATCAATATGTTTTATGCTTTCAAAAATTGTTTCGCTATATTTTTTAATTTGATTCATTTTTAACCTCCTGACTTTGTATATTCATTATATTCTTTTTTCAAAGGTAGAAAAAGTCCAAAAATATCATTATTTCTTAAAATTCAATGTTCCATTCTATTTCTATATCTCTTGTTTTTGTTTCTTTGTTAAACACTCCAACATAAACCTTATCAATAAACTCATCTACTATCACTCTATTTAACTTATCA
>CANQEE010000054.1 GCA_947594595.1 uncultured Bacilli bacterium | reverse complement strand
AATTAAAATAATACTATTTTTATAGATAACTAGAAATTTTCAAAGTCCTTTAAACCCTTGTATTATAAGGCATTTTTAATATTCACCTATATTTTGGGTATATACTGAAATCTCCCCCCCAGGCCTTTATTCCAACTTCGCATATTATCCCTTGAAAACACAAAAAAACTATTAACATTTTTTATTTGTCAATAGTTTAAAAACTCAATTTTATTATTTAATCATCTAAGTTTCTATATAGACTTTCCAAGTCCATAATTGATTTTTCTATTGTCTCTTCTTTTCTTTGTTTTTGACTTTCCTTTTCCTGATATTCCCTTAACAATTCTAATAACAATTTATAATCTTCTAAAGTAAATGGATCTTCTTTCTTAATCTCATCTTGATTTTTTATTGAATTTATTTCTAATTTTGGAATCTCAATATTCTTTTCATTTTGATATCCTTCATAAAAATCAGCGATTCGACTATTTTTCATATAAGCTTTTTTTACATCAAAATGAGGTTTTAATTCATATTCTCCAAGAGATTGAATTTGAATAATTCCCTTTTTGATTTGATAAATCTTAATTCCTTTATAAAGAAGTAACATAAAAATCCAAATTACAAATATTAAATTAGAAAACTCAATCAAACCCATAGCTTCTTTACTGCTATATAAGGATTCCAATGTAAATACATCTAATTCTTGTTTTGATACAATCCCAAGAATTAAAATAAGTAAATAATGAATGATGCAAAAAACAATGCTATTTACTATTTTAATATTTTTATCTGTTTTTTCATGAAAGATCGAAATCCATAAAATAATATTTGTAATCAAAATCATGATAAAATAAACTGCAATATTTGGAAAATAGAAAATAACAAACACATGATTCATTAAGTAATCAAAGAAAGAAAACAAACCATCTTTGTAACGAATTAAAATTGCAAGAAAAAGAAAAATATAAATAAGTATATATGTTTTTTTACTTTGTTCTTTGTTACTTCCATTTGTAGTCATAAATAAAATTCCTAAGAAGACAAATAATCCTAAGATGATAAGATAAATATAGGAAGATGAAATCATATTCCAAATGATTGAAAATTTCTCTCCCAATGAAACTTGTGACATCTTCCTCCCCCCTTTTTTGCTTCTTTTATTTTCTTACAAATATATAAACAGTCTGTGTTGTATCGTCATAATTCGTACATGTAATTAAGGTTAATGTCGTTTTTTCTTGATCTCGTTTTAACTGAATTGTTCCTGTTTTAGGAACTTTATAAGAATTTACAAGTTGATAAGTATAGGTCTTTCCAAGATAAGTTACTTGTGCAAGATCTCCTACTGTTAATTTATATAAGTCATTAAAGAAAGCAATAGCTCCTGTTCCAGAATGTCCTGCAAGAATAAAGTTTCCTTTTTCAACATCAGGATAATCACTTTCTTTTAAAACTGTAATATTTTCATCTACATTATTTGCTTGTGCTCTCTTATCCAAGAATCCTCTTTCAAAACCAATCTTTGGAAGAGAAAGCGTTCCAATATATGTATTTGGAATTTCAGAGTCAACCATTTCTTCTTGTGAAGCATCTTTTGGATTTTCTACAATAGTTTGATGCACATTCTCATAAAAAATATTGTTAATATAAGAAAATGCATACACTTTTTTCTCTTGAATATAGTTATGAGAAAGAAAGAATCCCCCTATTAGGATTATCAGCGAACCGATCAACGCGATACCACTAGGAGAGATTCTTAATTTTCTATTCATATTTCTTTTTTCCGTTATAGTAGATAAATCCAATTCCTGATATAAGGATAACTCCTCCCAAAATAGTTGGGAAAATACTAGAATTGTTTGCAGTATCTGGAACTTCCTGAATCATTTCTTCTTTTGTATTTGTAATTAGAACTTGTGCAGTAGGTGTTCCATCTGAAATTGTGAAACTATATTTTTCATCTGATTTAATATAGCCTTCTGGAGCTTCAAGTTCTTCTACATAATAGGTTCCATCTTTTATTTGTTCAATTACATAAGCTTCTTCCGTAGAAATAAAATCTGCAATTACTTTTCCGTTCTTATCTGTTACTTTTAAATGAGCTCCTGCTAACGGTAGTTCTGTTTCTTTATCTATTTTTACAATTTGTACTACTTTTTCAATTGCCTGATTATACACTTTCACAGTTATATCTCGATTACTTTTTGAAATAGTAAATTGCATTTTTTCTTTTTCTTTTTTGTATCCTTTTGGTGCATTTGTCTCTTCCAATGTATAAGTTCCTTCTTGTAAATTTTGAATGGTATGTGCTTTTGTAGTGGAAGTCCAAGTAGTAATTGTTTTTCCTAAAGAATCTTTCAAGATAAAAGTAGCTCCTGCAATTGGTTTTTGTGTATTTTTATCAAGTTTTACAATCGTCACTTTAGATGTATCTAATGTCATTTTAGAAGTAGCTGTTAATGTGGTTGTAACTGGATAAAGAACAACTGGCATTAAACTTTGTAAACTTGTATCTTTAGGTTGATACTCATAAACTTTATTGATACTTCCTGTTGCTTTGGCTGTTAATGTAATAGTGTTTGTTAAATTTTTGACACTTCCTACAGGAACACGAACTTTTAATTGATCTCCTACATGAAAATTTGTCTGTGTTTGTCCTGTAGATGCATTTACAACAACTGTGTTGGAAGGTGCTCCTGATAAGGTAACAGCAACTGTTCCTGATAAATAACTACCTGCAATTGTAATGGCTTTAGACTCATAATACTTTTTATCAGAAGTTAAAGTTAAAGTTCCTTGATTTCCATTTAAACTCAAACTAGGTTTTGCATATCCCTTTTTTCTTGCTTCAAGTGCACCATTTAAAAGATTTTTAATATATGTTCTTAATCCATGTGGATCTTCTCCATAAGATTTAAATTTTTCTGGCAAATTATTAGATCCTGTTGTCTCATCCAAATACCACCAAATTGCAGTTTGTGTAATATAGTAATCATAATTTGCATTCCCAGTCATTGATTTATTTGGATATCCATTTTGAAGCAAATAGGCAAATCCTGCTTCTTTTTCTCCTTTTAAATACATCACTACATTTTCTGGTGTTTCCTTATGAATATCAAGGCAATAAGCATATCCTCCACCTTGAATAGTTTTTACACCAAATTCAATTCCAGCAACATATCCATCTAAATAAAGTGCAGGTCCTACTGTGATAGAAGATGGTGCTCCCGCTGCTTGAATATTGATTGCAAATCCACTTATTAACAATCCAAAAATTACAAACAAAAGTAAAATTTTTGAAAAACTTGTCCATAATCTTTTTTTCATATTTATACCCCCTTCATGAATTTGTGGCTTTATTATAACATAAGTTTATTTCTTTGTCAAAGTTTTTCTTCTTTCTTGAGAGAAAGCAAAAAAATCTAAAACTAATAAAAACGATGGAAAACTTTTTTAGAAAAAAGAAGCGCACTCTTATTAGATTTTACATATAATACGTATGACTAGAAAGGAGGAACTAGTTTGAAAAAAATTGTGATCAGTCTTATCGCAGTACTTATTATTTTTTTACTTGCTATGATGGTTCTTTTTAATTTTCATCCTTCAGATAAGTCTGATAAAAATTTGACAAAAATAAAACTGGCAGAAGTGACCCATTCCATTTTTTATGCACCTCAATATGTAGCAATTGAAAAAGGTTTTTTTGAAGAAGAAGGAATTAAAATTGATCTTTCTTTAACACCTGGTGCTGATAAAGTAAGTGCTGCTGTATTATCTGGAGATGTCCAAATTGGATTTGCAGGAAGTGAAGCTACAATTTATGTCTATAATGGTGGTGAAAAGGATTATCTAAAAACGTTTGCTCAACTTACACAAAAAGATGGTTCTTTTATTGTTGCCCGTGAAAAAATTGAAAATTTTACCTTAGATAATTTAAAAGGAAAAACCATTATTGGGGGACGACAAGGTGGAATGCCTGAAATGACATTAGAATGGGCTTTAAGAGAACATGGATTAGATCCTAAGAAAGATGTTCATATTGATACTTCCATTGAATTTGCTGCCATGAGTGGTGCTTTCTTAGCAGGGAATGGAGACTTTGTTTCCCTATTTGAACCAACAGCTTTAGCTTTAGAGCAACAAGGTGGAGGATATGTTGTAGCTTCTCTTGGAGAATTAGGGGGAGTGGTTCCTTATACAGCTTATTTTGCAAGAGATAGCTATCTAAATGAAAATAAAGATTTGATCAAAGCCTTTGTTCGTGCCATTCAAAAAGGATTGGATTACGTTCATACTCATAGTGACAAGGAAGTAGCAAAAGCCATCCTTAATCAATTTCCTGATACTTCTTTAAAAGATCTTGAAGAAGTTGTTTCAAGATATAGAAAAATTGATGCTTGGCCAAAAGATACTACTTTTAAAGAAGAATCTTTTGAACACTTACAAAAAATCATTCAAGCTGCAGGAGAATTAGAAAAAACTGTTCCATTTGATCAATTGACTTATTCTACTAAATGAAAATCTTATCTGTTTCACATCTATCCAAAAATTATCATGATTTAAAAGATGAGATCCCTGCAATCAAAGAGATTACTTTTGATTTAGAAGATCAAGAATTTATTTCTATTGTTGGTCCTTCTGGATGCGGAAAAAGTACTTTTCTCTCAATTCTCTCAGGCCTTGATCAACAATCAGATGGAGAGATTACTTTTCATAAAAAAAATTGCAAAGTTGGTTATATGTTACAAAAGGATTCTTTGTTTCCCTGGAAAAGTGTTTTAGAAAATTGCCTTGTTGGACTAGAAGTAGAAGGAAAAGTCAAAGAAGAAGATAAAAAAGAAGTCCTACGCCTTTTAAAGACCTATGGACTTTCTGAATTTCAAGATAAGTATCCTAAAAGTTTATCAGGTGGAATGAGACAACGTGTTGCGCTGATTCGAACACTTGCTTTAAAACCTGATATTCTTCTTTTAGATGAACCCTTCTCTGCACTTGATTATCAAACAAGACTTGCACTTTCTGATGATGTATACCAAATTATTAAAAAAGAGAAAAAAACAGCAATTATGGTAACTCATGATCTTGCAGAAGCTATTTCTATATCCGATCGTATTTTCGTTCTATCAAAAAGGCCTGCTACAATCAAAAAGATTTATGAAGTAAAACTAACAAACAAAAAAACACCTATTCATAATAGAAAATGTAAAGAGTTCAGTGCTTATTATGATCAAATATGGAGGGATTTAGATGTCCATGTTTAGTCAAGAACATCAAGCATTCTTAAAGAAAAAAAAGAGGGGAAAAAGAAAAATTATCTTCTTTCGAATTTTTATTCTTTTTCTATTTTTAGCTCTTTGGGAAATTGCTTCTGATCAAAAATGGATCAACTCTTTCCTTTCTTCTTCTCCTAAACTCATTTTTCAAACCATCTTATCTCTTATAAAAACCAATGATTTATGGCAACATGTTGGAATTACTATTTTTGAAACAATTTTAAGTTTTTTAATTGCATCTTTTCTTGGAATTTCAATAGGAGCTTTCTTATGGTGGCATCCTATGATTGAAAAAATTGTTGATCCCTACTTAACTGTTTGTAATTCACTCCCAAAAGTTGCTTTAGGACCTCTCATTATCATTTGGGTAGGAGCTAGTACTCGTTCTATTATTTTTATGGCACTTTTAATTGCTACTTTTCTCTCTATTATTGATATCTACCAATCTTTTGTAACAACCGAACAAAACTATATTATTCTTATGAAATCTTTTCATGCTACTAAGCGACAAATTTTTCTAAAAGTAATTCTTCCTAGTAATATAGGACAAATTATAAAAAGTTTAAAAATCAATATTGGAATGAGTTTTATTGGAGTTATTATGGGAGAACTGCTTGTGTCAAAAAAAGGACTTGGCTATTTAATTATGTATGGTTCTCAAGTTTTTAATATTAACTTAGTGATCTCTTCTGTCTTTCTTCTTGGATTGCTTTCTTTCTCATTCTATTATCTAATTTGTCTTTTTGAAAAACAAATTCAAAAAAAGAATGGTTCTACAGAATAGCCATTCTTTTTTATAATTCTAACATCTAATGTCTTTAAATTTATTTTACAAAAGCTAATAAATCACTTTTATTTTCCAATTTAAGCCTACTAATTATATTTTTACTCTTCATAAGTTTTTTATTGATATATTTTAATTTATCATATTCATCATCAGTACTTTTTCTAACCAAACATTCTCCGTTTCTTCCCCTGGTACTTCTACTGCAATATGACTAAACCAAGAGTCTTTTCTTGCTCCATGCCAATGTTTCACATTTGCAGGGATTACTACAATATCTCCTGGTGATAATTTTTGTACTTCTTTTCCTTCTTCTTGATAATAACCATATCCTGCTGTGCAAATTAAAACTTGCCCTCCACCTGATTTAGCTTTATGAATATGCCAATTATTTCTGCATCCTGGTTCAAATGTTACATTCATAAAACCTATACCATTATCTGTTTTAG
>CANQEE010000053.1 GCA_947594595.1 uncultured Bacilli bacterium | reverse complement strand
CAGTTCTTGAACCCGTTATTGTAATGGGTTCAACAGTTTCAAGAGCAACTCTTCACAATGAAGATTATGTCAAAGAAAAAGATTTGATGATTCATGATATAGTCTCTATTCGAAAAGCAGGAGATGTTATTCCTGAAGTTGTTTCTGTTAAAAAAGAAAGAAGAACAGGAAAAGAAATTCCTTTTCAAATGATCACCCATTGTCCGATTTGTGGAAGTATTCTTGTAAAGAAAAAAGATCAAGTGGATTATTTTTGTATGAATGAGAAGTGTCCTGCAAGAAAAGTAGAAGGATTCATCCATTTTGTATCTCGACCAGCTATGAATATAGATGGTTTTGGAGCAAGAATTATGGAAGATTTTTATAATTTTGGTTTTATTAAAAGTATTTTAGATATTTATCATTTGAAAAACCATCGAGAAGACTTAATACGATTAGAAGGATATGGAGAAAAATCTGTAGATAATTTATTAAATGCCATTGATCAAAGTAAAAAAAATTCTTTAGAAAGACTATTATTTGGTCTTGGGATTGAACATGTAGGAAGCAAGACAGCTAAAATTTTAGCAGCTCATTATCAAACAATGACATCCCTTATGCAAGCATCTCAAAAAGAATTAACTGAAATTTCTGATGTAGGAGAAATTATTGCTAAAAGTATAGTAGACTACTTTTCTAAAGAAGAAAATCAGAATTTAATAACTGGTTTAAGAGAAGAAGGACTTAACTTAACTTATTTGGGAAAAGACGTTGAAAAAAATCAAATCTTTTCTGGAAAAACCTTTGTATTGACAGGAACTCTTTCTCAAATGGGAAGAGAAGAAGCAAAGAATGCGATTGAAAATAAAGGAGGAAAAACCTCTTCTTCCGTCTCTTCTAAAACATTTTGCGTTATTGTAGGAGAAAATCCAGGAAGCAAATATGAAAAAGCAAAAGAATTAGGAATTCTAATTTGGAATGAAGAAGAGTTTTTAGAAAATTTAGAAAAATAGATTTTCCTCTAAAAAAGTTAGCATTTACATTTTATAAATGGTTTGTTATAATCAGGATAATAAGGTAAGGTGAAGAATTTTGAAAAAAGAAGTCAAAAAACAATCCAGAAAAATAAAGAAAACGAGAAAGTTGAAAGAGGCAGAAGGATATGTAAAAAGTGCTTTTCTAGCAGCTTTTCTTCTTATTGTATTTATTGGTGGCACTGGACTTAGTCAGCTTTTAGGGAAAAGTTATGCAGCGATTATTCCTATAGAAAAACTTCCAGATACGCTTACTTCTAAAGTGGATGCTAGAGATCGAGTGCATTATATTAGTTCTATTGATCTTCCTAAGCGTTTTTATGGGGTTGATGGTACAGGAAATTCATATGAACTTTATTGTCTAGAACGATGGTTAGGAATGAATGGAGAAGATACTTACACCAAAACATCTGCTTCTTCAGAATTAAGTAAATTAAATATTGATGATAAGAAAATGGCTTATTTGCTTTCTCAAATCTATCCAAATAATGATGATTTTTTATCTGATGTTACTACTGATAGTGCTGAGAAAAAATATATTTCACAACTTACTATTTGGTATTTTCAAGATCGAAATGCTGGATATCAAGATGCTGCTGCTGATCAGTGTGATACCGCACATCATCAAGAAGATATCAAAGATACTGTTAGTTGTGAAGATAAAAATGACGATGGAGAATATTATTGGATTAACTCATTGTTGAAAAATGAAAAGGAAGAAATTAAACAAAGTAAATATTGGAAAGATATGAGCGAAGTAATTGAAAAAGCTCTTGCTTATCAAGAAAATACTAATTATTCTCTTTCTGTTAATAAAAATGCCATCAATTATACATTGATAGAAAATGATAAATACTTAGAAAGTACATTCATTGATGTTTCAACGACAGGAAGTAACTTTAAAGGATATTCTTTATCAACAGCAAATCAAAATATCACTTTTTATAATGAACAAGGAACCGTAGTTCAAAAGGGAACAACTTTGCAAGCAGGAGAAAAATTTAAGTTCCGTATTCCTGTTGAAGATGTTCGAAAAAGTAAAAATTTGACTTTAGATATTCAAATAAAAGGTACATTTGAAAGCAAAGAAGCTTTTATGTACACACCCGCTTTAATCAGTCATCAAAGAGCTTTAATTGGAACTATGCAAATTAAACCAATAGAAACTACTTTGGATTTACAAATTGCAGATCCAATGGGAAGTGTGAGAATTAGTAAAATTGATGCAACGAATGGAGAAGAAGTTCCAGGAGCAACGCTTGTAGTAACAGATTCAAATGGAAAAGAAATTGCTCGTTGGGTTTCAACCAATGAACCTTATTATATTGATCCAATTAAAGAAGGAAAATATACTTTAACAGAAACTATTGCTCCAGAAGGATATGTAATGAGTACAAGTAGTGTTGAATTTACTGTTGTAGCAGGAGAGACTACTGCTGTTGAGATGCAAAACATTCCAGAGATCGACGTACCAGACACAGCAGCAACCCTTCCAACTTATGTTTATGTTGTTGGTGCACTTGCGTTGCTAATAGGTATTGGACTTATCTATGTCTCTTTAAAACCACGCCATGAATAAAAAAAGACAAAAGAGCAAGAGCCGATTCTTCTTAATTGGCTCTTTTCTTACATTTTTATCCCTCTTTTTTCTCCTGCTACCACTTCTTATAGAAGTGAAAGAGGAAGTTTATTCTGAAATGAAACTTAAAATGTATGAGAAGCAGCAAAAAGAAATTGAAGAAAATACAATCGAAGATAAAAATGTAAGTCAAATTGAAAATATACCTGAAGATAAGCAACAAACAACAGAACAACCTACTTATACATATGATTATATTGGTTATATAAAAATTCCCAAAATAGGATTAAAAAAAGGATTTGTTTCAAAAAATTCTAAATATAACAACATTGAACATAATGTAACGATTGCACAAAGTTCCGATCTTCCTAATAAAGAAAAAGGAAACTTTATTTTAATGGCTCATTCTGGATATGGATATTTAGCATTCTTTGAAAATCTTTATCAACTAGAATTAGGTGATGAAGCACAAATTACGTATCAAAATAAAACATATACCTATCGCCTTATCAATATCTATTTACAAGATAAAACAGGAAAAGTAGCAATTTTTAGAAATTTTCAAGTAAAAACCCTGACTTTAATTACTTGTACACATCAAGATGATTTACACCAATCTATTTATATTTTTGAAGAAATATAGAATAAAAAGGAGAATGAAAAATGGAACTTGATTTTTTTTCAAAAATCACAACAATTTTTGAGTATTCAACACAATCTTTTTTAATGATTGAAGTTTTTCTTGCTTTCTTTCTTGCCTTTTTATTTTTACTTCTTAACTTAAAATATAAGAAAAAATTTATCACTTACTTTTTACCGTTTTTTCTTCTTTATGTGCTCATTTCTTCTCTTGTTATTTTCCATCAAGATTTTTTTGTTGCAACCAAAGAAATTTTAAAAAAAATAGTTGAGTACTTCTATTTTAGTCCTATTCCTATTTATTTCTTAACTGTTCTTCTTTCTTTTCTTTTTCTCTTTCGAACAATTTTAGCTAAAACTTATACAAAACGACATAAAATTCTTTCATACCTTCTTTTACTTCCAATTTTCTACTTTTTTGTAAGCTTTATGATTGTTTGCTCTGAAAATCAAATTTCTCTTTCTCAAATTACAGAAATTTACTCTAATCAAATAGCTTTATCTCTCATTCAAGTCAGTCAAGTCTTTTTCTTTCTGTATCTTGGAACCTGTTTTTTTCGCTTCTTATATCACTTTAGTAAACGTAAATTGTAAAATAGAAAGAAATTTGTTATAATGAATGTTGCGAGGTAAAGATATGAAAAAAAAGATAAAGAATTGGGAAGAAAAATTGATAAAAAAATTAAAAAAAGCAAAAGAAGAGAAATGGTTTAAAAATTATGTTAAGGAAAATGTTGTCTTTTTAACTTATGTAGGAACCTGCTTATTAAATGCAATCCTTCTTCGCTTTTTTACCATGCCTACTTTAGAAAATTATCTTTCATTTAAGCCTATTTTAGCAGATTTAGGAATTGTTCTATTATTAGGATCTTTTTCGTATTTAATAAAAAAGAAAAATCGCTTTTATTATCTATTAGGTATGGAAATATTGTTCACTTTTATTTGTGTAGTTAACTCTATTTACTATACTTTTTATACTTCTTTTGCAAGTGCTTCTATGCTATCTCTTGCTCAATTTATTGCGCCAGTTGGAGATGCAGTGGTAGAAAATGTTTTACAATTGAAGGATTTAGTTTATATAATAGGTCCAATTCTTTTAATTGTTGTTTACGTTCATGAAAAGAAGAAATTTCATCTTCGTAAGGGAGAAGAGAAAAAAATTGAAAAGAAAAGATGTTTCCATACTTTAACTCTTTCAGCTTTGATTCTTCTTGCTTTCACAATAAGTCTTTCATCTTTAGAAGTAGGGCGTTTTATAAAGCAGTGGAACCGAGAATACATTGTCATGCGGTTTGGAATTTATTTATATCAATTTAATGATATATTTGTAAGTTTACAACCAAAAGTAAATTCTATTTTTGGATATGATCAAGCTAAGAAAAATTTTGAAGAATACTTTAAAGAAAAAGAAAAACCAAAAGAAAATGAATATTCTAATATTTTTGAAGGGAAGAACGTTATTGTCATTCATGGAGAAAGTATACAAGATATTGCATTGAACCGTACATTTAATGGTCAAGAAGTAACTCCTACTTTAAATCGCCTTGTCAAAGAAGGACTCTTCTTCTCCAATTATTATTCGGAAGTAAGTGTTGGAACTAGTAGTGATACAGAACTTACTTTCAATACTTCTTTAATGCCTACAAAGTCTGGGACAGCTTTTGTTAGTTATTTTGATAGAACTTATCAATCTCTTCCTAAATATTTTAAAGAAAAGGGATATTACACGTTTAGTATGCATGCAAATAATGCAGACTTTTGGAATCGTCGTGCCATGCATAAAAGTTTAGGATATGACAAATTCTATAGTAAGGAAACTTATGAAGTAACTCAGGAGAATACTATTGGGCTTGGATTATCCGATAAGGCTTTTTATGAACAGTCAATTGAAAAAATCAAGAAAATTAAGGAAAAAGAAGGAACTCCTTTCTATGGTCTTTTAATTAGTCTTACCAATCATACTCCATTTTCTGATGTAGAAAAGTATGGTCCATTTGATGTTGATATCAAAGAGACGATTACAAAAGAAGATGGAACAACAGAAGAAATTTCTCATCCTTATATGGAAGGGACTAAATTAGGAAATTATTTTAAATCAGTTCATTATGCAGATGCAGCTTTAGGAGAATTTTTACAATCTCTTGATGAAAATGGACTTTTAGAAAATACTGTTTTTATTCTTTATGGTGACCATGATGCAAGGCTTCCTAAGAATGATTTTATTCGTCTTTACAATTATGATGCTACAACGGATCGTGTTAAATCAGAAGAAGATCCTACATATAGGGAATATAATAGTTATCACTATGAATTAGATAGAAAAGTTCCACTTATTATATGGACGAAGGATCATCAAATAACAGGAACTGTGGAAAATACAATGGGAATGATTGATGCAATGCCAACATTAGGTAATATGTTTGGAATTTACAATCCAAATGCACTTGGACATGATATTTTTGATATCAAAGAGAATAATGTTGTAGTTTTTCCAAATGGAAATTGGGTAACTAATAAGGTTTATTATAATAGCCAAAAAGGAGAATATATGTCTTTAAAAGATGGAGAGGTCATAGGGGAAGATTATATTGAAAAAAATAGTCAATATGCAGAGCATTTATTAGATGTTTCCAATGATATTATTGTTTTTGATCTATTAAACAAAGAGAAAGAAAAAGAAGAGAAAAAATAGGAGGGCTTATGAAATTAAAAAAGGGTGCAAAACGATTCCTTATACTTATATCTGTGATTCTTCTTTTATTGATTGTCTTTTTTGGATATCAACTTTTCATTAAAAAAGGAGAAACTAAGACAAAGAAAGAAAAAATTACACAAGAAATCAAAGAATATGGGTATGTATTAAAAGAAGATGACAGTGCTACTTATAAAAAAATGTTTCAAAAATTAAAAAAAATTTTGGAAGAAGATCAAGTAGATGAAGAAGCTTATGTAAAACAAATTTCTCAAATGTTTGTTTCTGATTTTTTTACATTAAGTGATAAGGAAGCAAAAACAGATGTAGGTGGAAAAATGTTTGTTCATCAAGAGGCTCTTACTAATTTTTTAGATAAAGCAGAGGATACAATTTATAAATATGTAGAAAATAATTTATATGGAAAAAGAAAGCAGACTCTTCCAACTGTACAAAAAGTGAAAATTGAAAAACTAGAGAAGATAGAATTTGCATATTTAGACACGATGGATCCTGATGCATATCAGGTTAGAGTTCAGTGGGAGTATCAAGAAGATTTGGATTATCAGGAAGAAGCAACTCTTATCTTTGTGCATGATGAAAATAAGTTGTCTTTAGTAGAAATGGAAGAAGATATTTAAAAAGAAAAATAGTAGAATAATTGATAGAAATCTAAAAAACTACAAAAATAAAAAAAAGAAGAGAAGAAAAAGCTTTCAGAAAGAAGGGTTCTTAAACATTAAGGAGTGGTGAAAGAAATTTTGCCACTTTTTTCATTTTTAAAAATATTTGTAGATATTA
>CANQEE010000052.1 GCA_947594595.1 uncultured Bacilli bacterium | reverse complement strand
AACATTGTCGCCTGGAATCATTTATTATTCGCACCATCCAGAAGCGAAAAACATTTTCACACTTTCTCAAGTGCAATATAAATATACTATATTTTTATGGAAATGTCAAATAGTATACACTAATAATATATACATTTTATGATTATTTTATGATAATGTCTTAAGTGTTAACTTTGGAAAATGTCTCAAATTAATATATAATAAGTCACTTGAGGTGGCAAAATGAGAAAGGTTGAATTAAGAATGAAAGAAAAAGAAAAATATGATATTATCAAAGAATTAGTAGATCATAACGGTAATAAAAATAGAGCTAGTCAAAAGCTCGGTATATCTAGAAGACAAATTGATCGTCTTATTATTATTTATAAAGAAAGAGGTAAACAAGGCTTCGTACATGGAAATCGCTCAAAACTACCAGCCAATGCCTTTGATAAATCTCTTTCTGAAAAAATTATACTACTTTATAAGAATAAATACTATGATTTTAACTTCAATCATTTTAAAATTTTTTTAAAAAAGAAAGAAAATATTACAGTTTCTTATAATTTTATCTATAAAACTCTAATGAAAGAAGGTATCTTATCTCCAAAAGCTAGAAAAAAACAAAAAGAGAATTTACTAAACAAAAATTATTAGAAGAAAAGAAAATCAATCTTACTATGTCAGAAGAGTCAATCAATGAAATAGTCAATCATGAAGTTGCTTTAGAATATTCTCATCCAAGATTAGAAAAACCTAAATATTTTGGTGAAATTATTGAACAAGATGGTTCTATTCATCTATGGTTTGGTGATATAAAAACATGTCTACATCTAGCCATTGATAAAGCTACTTCTACTATTGTTGGTGCTTGGTTTGATAAGCAAGAAACTCTAAATGGTTACTATCATGTTTTATATCAAATTCTAATCAAATATGGTATTCCTTACAAATTTTTCACTGATAATAGAACGGTATTTAATTATATGTCTTTAAATCCTAATAAAAGAACTAGTGAAAAGGACGTTTTAACTCAATATGGTTATGCTTGTAAACAGTTAGGTATTGCTTTAGAAACTTCTTCTGTTTCTCAAGCCAAAGGTTTAATTGAAAGAACCAATGGTACTTTTCAAGGCAGATTAGTTCAGGAATTGAGATTAAACAATATCACTACTATTGACGAAGCAAACAAATATCTTACTGAAATATTTGTTCCTAGTTTTAATGAAAAATTCGCTTTAGATTATAAAAAGTTTCCTACTGTATTTGAGGTATCACCATCCTTAGAAAAAATTAACTACACATTGGCTGTCTTAACTCCTAGAAAATTTGATAATGGGAATGCAATTAAATTTAATAAAGAATATTATCAACCATACTTAGATAATGAATTAAAATGTTTCTTACCTAAAACAGAATGTTTAGTGATTAAAGCATTCAATGGTGACTTACTAGTAACTATTGATGAGAAAGTTTATGAATTGAGAAAACTCAAAAGAAATATGCTTACATCCAAAGATTTTGATAAAATAACAGAAATTAAGCAAAAGAAAAAATATATTCCTCCTATGTCACATCCTTGGAAACTGACTTCTTTTAAAAAGCAAATGCAGAAATCTCACTTCAAGCATCAATATGCTTGAGTTATAAAATTACATACAAAAAAGAGAATATTTTCCCGTTAATGTTTAACTTTTTTTAAGACATTTTCCTAAATTATTGACATATGTTTTTAATACATTTTTTATACTAAATTTATATAATATTATTTATCCTGTCATTAACCTAAGTTGTCTTGCAAAAACAATTCTTGAACCTTGTAATAAATCTTTTAATTTTAGTTTTGTGTATATTAGTCGCATTTTTATTACCTCCAATTCTTTGCCGCATATCATATAAAAAGACTAAGATATGCGACTTAATAAGTCATCTTAGTCTAAATTTATATATAAATATCAACAAATATTGGCTCTTTTAATCTTACATATTTACATTCAGGTATTTCATCACTATACCTTACTAAATCATCTTTTGTAATGATTATATGGGTTAAAAAGAGATCAATATCACTCTTTACTCTTGCATCCCAGACTTGATTGCAGCTTGTGCTGCTGCAAGACGTGCTGCAGGAACACGATAAGGACTACATGATACATAGCTAAGACCTACGCGATGACAGAATTCAATTGTTTTTGGATCTCCTCCATGTTCACCACAAATTCCAAGTTTAATATCACTTCTTGTTTTCTTTCCAAGTTCTACACCCATTTTAACAAGTTTTCCCACACCTTCTTGATCAAGAGTCTGGAATGGATCTTGTTCAAAAATTTTCTTGTCATAATAATCTTTTAAGAATTTAGATGCATCATCTCTTGAGAATCCATAAGTCATTTGTGTTAAATCATTTGTTCCGAAAGAGAAGAATTCTGCTTCTTTTGCAATTTCATCTGCCATTAAAGCTGCTCGTGGAAGTTCAATCATAGTTCCTACTTTATAAGAAAGATCTTCTACTTTAGCATCTTCCATAACTTTTTTGGCTGTATCAACTACAATTTTCTTTACAAATTGTAATTCTTTGAGATCACCAACAAGAGGAATCATAATTTCAGGATGAGCATCAATTCCTTCTTTTTTTACCTCGATTGCAGCTTCGATGACAGCTCTTGTTTGCATGGCTGCAATTTCTGGATAGGTAATGGCTAAACGACATCCACGATGTCCCATCATTGGATTAAATTCTTTTAAAGAGGTAACTCTTTCTTTTAAAGTTTCAAATGACATACCAAGACTTTTTGCAAGATCTTTAATTTCTTCATCTTTATGAGGTAAAAATTCATGAAGAGGTGGATCTAAGAAACGAATGGTAACTCCTTTTCCATCCATTGCCTTAAAGAGTGCTTTAAAATCTTCTTTTTGATAAGGAAGAATTTCAGAAAGTGCTTGTTCTCTTTGTTCTACACTCTCTGCTGTAATCATTTTTCTAAATGAGAAAATTCTTTTTTCATCAAAAAACATATGCTCTGTTCTACAAAGACCAATTCCTTCAGCTCCAAATTCTTTTGCTTGATTGGCATCTGTTGGTGTATCTGCATTACAACGTACACCAAGAGTTCTTACATCATCAGCCCATGTCATAAATGTTTCAAAGTTTCCACTAATAGATGGAGTTGTTGTTTCAATCTTTTCACCATATACAAGACCTGTAGAACCATCTAAACTCATGTAGTCTCCTTCATGGAATACTTTTCCATCTTTTGTTTTCAATTCACAAGCTTCTTCATCAATTGACAATTCTCCACATCCAGAAACACAGCAAGTTCCCATTCCTCTTGCAACAACAGCAGCATGAGAAGTCATTCCCCCGCGTAAAGTTAAGATTCCATGGGCAAGATGCATTCCTTCAATATCCTCTGGGCTTGTTTCTAAACGTACAAGTAAAAGATCTTTTTCTCCTTTTTCATGAGCAGCCACAAGACTTTCTTTAGTGAAATAAATTTTTCCTGTCGCAGCCCCTGGAGATGCAGCAAGTCCTTTTGCAATTTCTTTAGATGCTTTTAAAGCTGCTTGATCAAACATTGGATGAAGTAATTGATCAAGAGATTTAGGCTCAACCATTAAAAGAGCTTCTTCTTTCGTAATCATTCCTTCAGAAACAAGATCTACTGCAATTTTTAAAGCTGCTTGAGCTGTTCTTTTTCCATTTCTTGTTTGCAACATGAAAAGTTTTCCATCTTCAATTGTAAATTCCATATCTTGCATATCTTTATAGTGATTCTCTAATAAATTACAAATTTTTACAAATTCCTGATAACATTCTGGTAAAATTTCTTGTAATGTTTCAATAGATTGTGGTGTACGAATCCCAGCTACAACATCTTCTCCTTGAGCATTCATTAAAAATTCTCCAAAAAGTTTTTTCTCTCCAGTTGCTGGATTTCTTGTAAATGCAACACCTGTTCCAGAAGTATCTCCTTTATTTCCATACACCATTTCTTGAACATTTACAGCAGTTCCCCAACTTGATGGAATATCATTTAAGCGACGATACGTAATTGCACGCTCATTATTCCAACTTCTAAATACTGCCTTTACAGCTTCTAAAAGTTGTTCTTTTGCATCTTGTGGAAATTCATTCCCTGCATGTTTTTTATATTCTTTTTTGTAAATATCTACAACTTCCATTAAATCTTCTGCAGTAAGTTCAGTATCTAATTTGACTCCTTTTTCTTCCTTAATTGCATCAAATTTACGTTCAAAACTAGACTTTGGAAATCCCATAACAACGTCAGAAAACATTTGAATAAATCTGCGATAACTGTCATAGACAAATCGTTTATTATTCGTTACTTTTGAGAATCCTTCAGCTACAACATCATTCATACCAAGATTTAATACTGTATCCATCATTCCTGGCATAGATGCACGTGCTCCACTTCGAACAGAAACCAAGAGTGGATTTTTTGGATCTCCTAAAGTTTTTCCTGTCCTTTTTTCAAGAGCTTCCAGTTGTTCATAGATTTCTTTGATGATGTCCTTATTTAACTCTTCACCATCTTCGTAATACTTTAAGCATGCTTCTGTTGTAACAGTAAATCCACGTGGAACAGGAAGTCCAATATTGGTCATTTCTGCAAGGTTGGCACCTTTTCCTCCTAATAGATTTCGCATGTCTTTTGTACCTTCATGAAAGGCATATACATATTTCATTTTGTTTCCTCCTCTTTTGTCTTAAGACGTACATATTTAGTATACAGGAAAAAATGAGAAAAAGAAAAGAAAAAATCAAAAAAGTTTCTTCTTTTCACACAGTTTTACTAAAAAAAAGAAAAAGGATACAAAACTGTATCCCAAAAGAAGAGGATTCAAACTTTACTACTTCTTCTTTTTGATATCTATTTGAATAGACTCTACAAAATGAATTTTTTTATTTTGTAGTCTTTGGGACGACGCGGAACGAGTAGTTGATGTTTGCGTTACCGTTGTTGTTGTTGAAACTGAAAACACCTGCACCCGTACCATTACCATAGTTACCGCCACGAACGAACCATGGGTTCGTAGCGTTCACCATGTTGGAATAATCACTCTTTGTCTATTCTATTTTAGAATAACATTTTTTTCTTAAGAAAATTTAAAATGTCAAATTTTGGAAAAATTAGGGAGTAAGAACAACACGAAATGAGTAGTCAGTGTATGCATTACCATGATCGTGATGAAAATCGAAAACACCTGTACTTGCACCATTAGCGCAGTTACCGCCACGAACGAACCATGGACCCTGAGCATTCACCACATAAGCACTATCATTGAACCATCCTGCAACTTCATTCATTGCATGTCCTTTACATGGTGAACCTCCACAAGCTGTGTTTGCATCACTACTTATGTACAAATCATAATATTTAGATTCTGGCCAGTCTCTTCCTCCTAATTCTTTCGTCCACTCTTTATTATCGAATCCACACATTCCTGTATACCCTGAATTCCAAACTCCTACTGCTGCTCCATCTGTCCTTCCCATTGCTTGTGCTTCTTCTTTCGTATAATTTGCACTAGAATATCCTGAATAATGATCATAGTTTCCCATCATGTATTCCCAACTTCCTCCACTCATATCATAAATTCCATAAATGTTTCCTGTGGTACTCGCTCCTGTCCCACTTTCTTCTATATCATAGGTATATTCACAACTGGAAGATGATTCTGCACTTGGTAAGCCTGAAGAGCATCCTGTTATATATTGATCATAATTATTCATATAAATCTCTTTATTGGTTCCTTCATATAATGGGTTTCCATATTTTCCATATTTACTTTGTGTTAAATAAGATACTAATGCCCACTCACTATTCTTCATTGCATGACTATCATATGTTTCATCAAATCCATAAATATTATTTTCTTTTGTTAATCCTCTTGCGACTAGATCTATCGTGGATACTCGAATACTTCTCCAACTCGTTATATTCGGTTTGATTGCTACTAAGTTATCTGTTTCTACATCCCCTGGACTTGCTCCTGTTATACTTCCTGTCTCAAACTTTCCTACCCAGATTCCTGATAACTCTTTTCCTCCAAAACTAAATCCTGGTGGCGTGTACCATCCTTCTATATGCTCTCCTTTGTACTTCCCACTTCCATTTTGTTTTACATTGCTATCAATAAATCGGATATCTATCTCTCCTGGTTCCTCTTTACTTCTTCCTCCCTTTCCATAGTAATTTACTCCATCTTCACTCTTGATTGTATAACTATATCTTGGGATCCATACCCACATTGTATTGATTGCTTTCATTGATATCGGACTTCCTTCTTCTATCTTATCTCCTCTTTTAAAATCATAATCTATTAAAAGTCCTTCTTTATTCTCTACTTTTATATCTCCTCTATAATTTTGTTTGACTTCTTCTTCACTGATTGCTCGTTCATATATTAAAGCATCTTTTACTTTAACATTAGCGGCCATCTGTATACCTGAAATTTCTGGATTTGCTCCTATCAAAAATGGAACTAGAGATTTTTTTATTGTCATTTTTATTTCTTTTTGTCCTACTAATTCCCCATTGATATATAATTTCATTACATTTCCATCATAAGTCCCTACTACTGTGTATTCTTTCCCTTCTTCTAAAATATTATCAATTTGCAATTGAATATAACTTTTTGTACTCTCTTGAAAATATTGAAGGCAAAGAGAATTTTTATTTAAAGTTCTTATTTCTATACCAGAATCTTCTGAATTTGCTATGATATTTTGTGGATTATCTTTTAATTCTTTAGGTATAAATCTTGTAACTATCGTAATTTGATTCTTAAAATCATAATTAGCTAATCCACAATCTATATAATCATCTTCTCCATC
>CANQEE010000051.1 GCA_947594595.1 uncultured Bacilli bacterium | reverse complement strand
ATCTGGTGCCGAAAGACAGAATTGAACTGTCCGCTGATCCTTACCAAGGATCTGTTTTACCACTAAACTATATCGGCAAATTCATCTAAAGTATATCAATTTTTTTTAAGAAACGCAATTCTTTTTGGAAGAATAGGGAAGTTTATAGTATAATAATAAATAGAGGTGAGAGAATGAAAGCAAAGAAGGAAAAAGATACCCCTATCAATGAAGTGAAAATTATTGAAAACATTCGTGCTTTAGGAATTGATATGATTGAAGAAGCAAAGAGTGGACATCCTGGAATCGTATTAGGAGCAGCACCAATCTTATATACTTTATATGCTCATCATTTACGTTTTGACCCAGATCATCCCAATTTTTTAAATCGAGATCGCTTTGTGATGAGTGCAGGTCATGGTTCTGCTTTATTATATGCAACCCTTGCCATGGCAGGATTTGATCTTGAACTTGAAGATTTAAAAGCCTTTCGAAAATATGGAAGCAAGACACCAGGTCATCCTGAAGTGGGTATTACCCCAGGTGTTGATATGTCAACAGGACCTCTTGGACAAGGAGTTGCTTCAGCAGTAGGAATGGCGATTGCTTCCAAATATCAACAAGCAATTTTTAATACAAAGAAAAAAGACATCATTGATTATCAAATTTATTGTCTTGTTGGAGATGGAGATTTAATGGAAGGAGTTAGCTATGAAGCTCTAAGTCTTGCTGGAACTTTAAAACTTGATAATTTAATTCTTCTTTATGATTCAAATCATGTAAGTCTTGATGGAAAAACAGACAAAACCTTTCAAGAAAACATTCAAGAAAGAATGACTGCTTGTGGGTTTGATGTGTATGAAGTTATGAATAGTGAAGACCTAGAAACGCTAAATTCCGTTATTGAGCAAGCAAAAAAAAGTAGTCAACCTTCTTTTATTGAAGTACACACCACTCTTGGAAAATTTACTTCTATGGAAGGAACTCATTTCGTACATGGGAATCCACTTGGTAAAGAAGAAACAACTAAATTAAAGGAAAAACTACATATGCGAGATATTCCTTTTACTATTTCACGGGATGCCATTGAAGATTTTCAATATCAAATTCATTTAAGAAATCATAAACTGGTTGAAAAATGGGAAAAGAAAGTAGCAGACTTAGATAGTACCTTACAAGAAGAACTCCAATTTTTACAAAAAGATCCAGTTTTAACCTTGGCTGAACTTGATTATATCCCTCCTAAAGAAGGAAAGGAATCTTTACGAGAAACTTCTGCAAAAGTGTTATCTTCTCTTGGAAAAAAATATACTTTTCTCTTAAACGGAAGTGCAGATTTATTTTCTTCTTGTAAAAATTACTTTCAAGAAGAAGGGGATTTTTCTGCAACAAATCGTCTTGGAAAAAATTTATGGTTTGGTGTAAGAGAACATGCTATGGGTGCCATTGCGAATGGGCTTGCTTTATGTGGAATTCGTCCCATTGTATCTACCTATCTTTCTTTTAGTGATTATCTTCGACCATCTCTTCGAATGACTGCTCTTATGAATCTTCCTGTTGTCTATATCTTTTCTCATGATTCTATTAGTGTAGGAGAAGATGGCCCAACTCACCAAGCTGTAGAGCAACTTGTTTCTTTACGAGCAATGCCAAACTTAGATGTTTATCGCCCAGGAGATGCGAATGAAGTCATTGGAAGTTATAAAGCCATTTTTGAATCCACTCATCCAGCTTGCCTAATACTAGGGCGAAATAGTGTTCCAGTTTTAGAAGGATCCAGTACCAATGCCGTAGAAAAAGGAGCTTATATTGTAAAAAAAGAAGAAAGAAAATTAGATGCTGTTATCTTGGCAACTGGAGAAGAACTTTCTCTAGCTTATGAAGTCATTGCTAGTCTTTTTCAAAAAGGATATGATATTCGTCTTGTAAGTATTCCATGTATGGAGCGTTATCAACTATTATCTGAAGAAGAAAAAGAGGAACTTTTCCCTGTAGGAATTAAAAAATTTGTAATTGAAAGATCTTCTTCCTATTCTTTTCAATCTTTTGTTTATGATCAAAAATATCTTTTTACAGTAGATCGATTTGGAGCAAGCGGAAGTAAAGAAGAAATCGATAAAGCTTATTCTTTTACCAAAGAAGCCATTGAAGAAAAAATTGAGAAATTACTCTAATAATTCGACAAAATAAGAGAGACTTTTCTTCTATACTAATTTCGGTGATATAAATGAGAACTTATTATATTTTTAAAGTCAAAGAAGAATTTCAATCTCTCTATCAAGAAAATCAAATAATTCTATATCATATATTTAAACAAATTTATCTCTTAAAAAAGGAAGATTTATCATATGGATATAGTTTATTTAAACAATTGACTAAAAAAATAGAAAAAGAAAAATTAGACAAAGAAATCTTTTTGTTGTTGCATGGATCTATCCCTTATAGCAAAAGAAAAAATATTCATCATATCAATAATCTTTATAAAGATGAAACAAGTCAAATGATTGTGAAACATGCATATATTCAAGTTGAGTGCAACCAAGACATTTCTTTCTTTTTCAATGTACTCCAACAATTTGATTCCCATTATTTTGTTTGTGATTTTGATAATCAAGACTATTTCTTTTTAGAAAAATTAAAAATGCTTGTCTAATAGCTTTCTTTTTAGTAAAATAAAAACGAGGAGGGACTTATGGTTCAAGATATCTTATTAGTTTTATTAGGAATCGTTGTTGGATTTATTATTGGCTTTTTTGTAGCAAGATATGTTATGAAAAAATATCTTAAAAAAAATCCCCCTATCAATGAAGATATGATTAAGACATTGATGATGCAGATGGGAAGAAAGCCAAGTCAAAAACAAGTGAATCAAATGATGAAATCTATGGAAAAATATATGTAAATTTAAAAATAAAAGGAAACTGCCATGATTGCTGTTTTTGTGTATTCTGTAAGAGTTTTCTTGAAAAATAGAATAGGATTTGTTCCTATTTTTCTTATTTTAAGTGAAAAATAGATGATAACCAAAGAAGTTTCCAATGTAAAATTCGAAAAAAACAGTTCTTTGATTCGTATCTTTTTGGAAAAAACTTGAAAGTAATATCGTTTTAGTATAAAATAAAGTTGGACTTTCAAATTGCCCCATAGCCAAGTGGTAAGGCAGAGCGCTCTGACCGCTCGATTGCGTTAGTTCGAATCTAACTGGGGCAGCCAATAAGCTTATGGAGCATCGATGGATGCTTTTTCATATAAAAAGGAGGTTTTTATGACAAATCATGATTTAGCGGAACTTATATTTCCAAATATTACCAAAACAATCGATGATTATGAAAAACAATATCCAGAAAGAAATTTAGGAGAAGGTGTCAAAGTAACTCGTTTTGCACCCAGTCCAACAGGATTTATACATATAGGAAATTTGTTAAGCACTGTTATTGATTATGTTCTTGCCAAAAACTCAAATGGAATTTTTTATTTAAGAAATGAAGATACAGATAAGGCAAGAGAAAAAGAGAATGCAGTTGATTTAATTATGAAAACATTATCTCATTATGATCTTTTTCCTGATGAATATCAAATAGAGGAAGAAATTCATGGAGAATATGGTCCCTATATTCAAAGTAAAAGAAAAGAAATTTATCATACTTTTATTAAATATTTAATAGAAATAGGGAGGGCATATCCTTGCTTTTGTACGAAAGAAATTTTAGAAGAAACTAGAAATAGCCAAGAAACAGATAAAGTTCGAACAGGTTATTATGGAAATTATGCCTTTTGTAGAAACTTAACCATAGAAGAGCAGATCCAACGAATTAAAAGAGGAGATCCTTACGTAATTCGATTTAAATCCCTAGGAGATTTTGAAAAAAAATTTATTTTTAATGATTTAGTAAAAGGAAAAATTGAACTTCCAATGAACGATCAAGATGTTCCTATTATGAAATCTGATAATCAACTTCCAAC
This sequence comes from uncultured Bacilli bacterium, assembly GCA_947594595.1. Classification (GTDB taxonomy): domain Bacteria; phylum Bacillota_I; class Bacilli_A; order RF39; family UBA660; genus CANQVB01. Next base: position 3,067 of record CANQEE010000051.1, on the reverse strand, counting down.
ATATCATTTTGCTCATATTGTTGATGATCATTTAATGAGAACTACACACGTTGTTCGTGGAGAAGAGTGGCTTAGTTCAGTTCCACTTCATATAGAGTTATTCCAAGCTTTTGGATGGAAAGTGCCCAAGTACATTCATATTCCTCTTTTATTAAAAAAGGATGAGGAAACAGGGAATGCAAGAAAAATTAGTAAACGAAAAGATCCAGAATTTTCAATGAGTTACTATGAAGAAAAAGGTTATCCATCCCTTGCAGTCATCGAAGCATTGATGACCATTGCAAATTCTAATTATGAAGAATGGCACCAACAACATCCTGATTTAAAGTTTACATCTTTTCCATTTTCACCAAAGAAAATGAGCACGAGTGGAGCTTACTTTGATCTTGAAAAATTAGACCATTTATCTAAAAATTATATCAGTACACTTACCAAAGAGGAAGTCTATCAAGGTGTTTTATCTTGGACTAAAAAATATGATCCTTCTTTTCACAAATTATTAAAAAGTGAAAAGGAACGAAGCCTTGCTATTTTTAACATTGAACGAGAACAAAAAAAACCTAGAAAAGATTTTATCAATTGGAGTGGAGTAAAAAATCAAATTTCTTACTTATATGATTCTTACTTTTTTGAAGATTATGAAAAAACTTATCAGGATCTTACAGAAGAGGAAGAAATTGAGATGGACCTTTTGAAGGCTTATATTGATTCATATCAAGAAAAAGAAAGTGAAAGTGAATGGTTTGAAGATATTAAAAATTTTGCAATCCACCACAACTATGCACCCAGTCCAAAAATATATCAAGAAGATCCAACCCTTTATAAAGGACATGTCGGCATGATCTGTGAAACTCTTCGACATGTTATTACAGGAAAAAAGGAATCCCCCAATCTATTTCAAATTTTAAAAATTATTGGGAAAGAAGGACTTATAAAAAGATTTGAATTCTTTCAAAAACAGAATCTTAAATAAAAGAGAAGTGATCATAAAAATGAAAAAAAAATGTGTGCTTATTTATAATCCAGAAAGTGGAAAGTTAGATAAAAAGAAATTTTTAGACCTTTTTCAACGTACATTAAAAGAAGCTGGTTATCAAGTATCTGTACGTAGTACAACTCAAAAAGGAGATGCAACACGTCTAATTTATGGATTAGAAGCAGTGGATTTAGTAATCGTTGCTGGTGGAGATGGAACCTTAAACGAAGCAGTTTCAGGAAATATTCAACGAGAAAAACCTCTTTTATTATCCTATTTACCATTAGGAACTACCAATGATGTAGGAACCATGTATGGTTTTACAAAAAATATGTATTCTAATATTTCACGTATTTTAAATGGAACGATTCAAGAAATTGATGTCTGTCTTATCAATGATAAACCTTTTATTTATGTTGCTTGTCTTGGAAATTATGTCAATGTAAGCTATACAACTCCTAGAAAGTTAAAGAAAAAATATGGAAAAATTGCCTATATCCTTTATGGTTTAAAACAACTTACCGATAAAATACATCAATATCATATTACTTATACCATCCATGGGGAAACTTTTGAAGGAGATTATTCCTTTCTATTTATAACAAACACCTCACGTCTTGCAGGACTTGGAGTAGAAAATATTTATAAAGATATGAAACTCAATGACAATATGTTTGAAGTAGCTCTTTGTCATGTAAAATCAAAAAAAGAAATTCTCAATAAACTTTATCAATTGCGAACGATGGATATTCATAAAATTCCAGGGATTACATATTATCAAACAGATCAAATTGACATAAACTTTAGTGAAGTTCCATCTTCTTCTTGGTGTGTAGATGGAGAAGAGATGAAACATAATACACAAACCTTTCATTTAGAAGTAAGAAAGGGTTTTAAAATGTTGATTCCAAAAGAAAACGTTGATAAATTATTCCAAGAACCTATGGAATAATTTTTTCACTTATATTATAGAATCAATAAAAAGTTGGAAAGGAGAAAATTTTATGAAAGCATTTTTTGGAACAATTCCTGGTATTTTTCATTTTCATTTGTTTGGATTTTGGCATATTTTAATTTCAGTGATCACACTTCTTTCTATTTTCTTAATTTACCATTTTAAAGATAAAATTAAAAATTGGAAATATCATGATCAACCTGTCCGATATTTTATTGCTGTGTTCATGTTTTTAAATATGGTCGTATACTATCTTCCTATGATCATCATGGGAACATGGGATTGGCATGTTCATTTGCCCTTACACCTTTGTTTTATTAGTGGAGGCCTTTTTATGGTCACTATGATTACAGGAAATCAAAAACTTTTTAAATTTGTCTATTTTTTATCCTTTTTAGGACCTCTACCAGCCATTCTTTTCCCTGATCTTATCTGTGGACCTGATCGTTTTATTTTTTGGCAATTTTTTATTAGTCATCATTTCTTTTTAATTGCTTCATTATATACACTATATGTCCTAGATTATAAAATTGAAAAGCAAGATCTTCCACGTGCATTTCTTGGAGCTTTAACAATCTTTGGAATTATGTTTTTATTTAATTTGATCTTTGGAACCAATTATATTATGATGAATAAACTTCCAGATCACATGTTAAAACTTTTCCCTTTTTTAATATGGTTTGATCACCCTATGATTTGGTTAATTGGGACAGGTATTATTGTTTTCTATCTTGCTTATTTACCGGTTTCCTTTTTAAATAAGAAGTCTACCGTTCAAAAAACGAAAAAAAATTTATCAAAAAAAGAAAATGTTCCCTCTAAAACAGAGAAAGGAAAATAGAATATTTTTCTTGTAATTCAAGAGACTATTTTCATCCAGAAAGTATTGTCAAGAAAAAAGTTTCATGATAGAATAAATTTGTCCTTTATAAGGAACATTATGGTCCGTTGGTGAAGTGGTTTAACACGCGCGCCTCTCAAGCTCGTATTCACGGGTTCAAACCCCGTACGGACTACCATAGAAATTAAACTAGATGAATCTAGTTTTTTTTAAATTTTAGTTGTGTTAAACAAAATGACTGATAAATAAAAAAGTGCTATAATAAGAGTGCCAAATAAAAATTGTAGAAAGGAAG
>CANQEE010000050.1 GCA_947594595.1 uncultured Bacilli bacterium | reverse complement strand
TTCAGTGCACTTTCCTTTATAAATACTCCTTTTCTTATCTATTGCACTTAATTGTGCACTTCAGATTGATTCAACGTAATTATAAGTTTTAAAAATTTTTTAGGAAGAGTATACAAAGATTAAAAATATACTCTAGTTTAAGATCAAGATAGTAAAAAAATTGGTTTTTGATAAACATAGACAATTGAGAAGAAATTTCTTATAATAAAAGTAGAAATGAGGAATTTTATGAAAAAAGTAACCATTTTAGCTTTACATCTTGGATATGGTGGAATTGAAAAATGTATTGCATCCTTAGCTAATTTATTATCCTCTTCTTATGAAGTAGAGATTCTTTCTGTTTATAAACTATATCCAAAACCAGTTTTTCCTATTCAGGAGCAAGTAAAAATTCGTTACTTATTAGAAAATAAAAAACCAAATCGAGATCGTTTTTACGAAGCACTTTCTAAAAAGAAATTCATTACTGCATTTAAAGAAATGATAGAAGGATTCAAAATTCTTTATTGGAGAAGAAAAAAAGTAATCCAAGCAATTAAAGAAAGTGATGCGGATGTTTTAATAGCAACACGTGATATTTTTGATGAATGGCTTAGTCTTTATGGAAAAGAAAATGTACTGAAAGTAGGATGGGAACATAATCATCATCATAATAATGAGAAATATGCAAGAGACATTGTAAGATCTTGTAAAGGACTGGACCTTTTAGTATTGGTTTCAAAAGATTTGAAAAAATTTTATCAAAAAAAGATGGCTCCTTATCCCTGTAAATGTGTCTATATTCCCAATACATTAGAAACTTTTCCAAGAGCTTTTGCATCTTTAGAAGAAAAAAATTTGATTTCAGTAGGAAGACTTTCTCCAGAAAAAGGATATATTGATTTAATAAAACTTGCCTCTTCTCTATCTCAAAAGTATCCAACATGGCATTTGGATATTATTGGAGATGGTCCTTTGAGAAAGAAAATAGAAGAAGAAATTAAAAATAGAAATCTAGAAAATTTTATTACACTCCATGGGTTTCAAAATAGTTCTGTTGTTGCACAAATGTTACATCAATCTTCTATTTATTTAATGACCTCTCATACAGAGTCTTTTGGAATTGTCCTTATTGAAGCAATGAGTCATGGACTTCCATGTATTGCCTATGATTCTGCAGAAGGAGCTCGTGAAATTATTCAAAGTGGTTATAATGGATATTTGATTAAACATCGAAATGAAAAAGCTTATTTAAAAAAGATAGAAGACTTAATAAAAAAAGAAGATCAAAGAAAAGAATTAGGAAAAAATGCCAAAGAGAGTGTTCGAAAGTATAGTAAACAACATGTTAAAAATGTTTGGCTTCATTTATTAGAAAGGAATATCAAATGAAAAAACGAGTGATGTTTATTGCAAGTACGGGAGGACATTTGGCAGAACTTCTTCAATTAAAAAGCTTATTTCCAAAATATGAAACTTTTTTAATTACAGAAAAAACAAAATCAAATCTTTCTTTAAAAGAAGAATATCCACATGTCTCTTATTTGATTTATGGAACAAAGGATCATCCTTTTATTTATCCTTTTAAATTGTTTGCAAATTGTTTAAAAAGCCTCTTTTTTTATTTTAAAGACCATCCTGATTACATTGTCACAACTGGAGCCCATACAGCAGGGCCTATGTGTTGTATTGGAAAAATTTTTGGAAGTAAAATTATTTATATTGAAACTTTTGCGAATATTCATTCCAAAACAATTACAGGGAAACTGATTTCCCATTTTGCAGATACAGTGATTGTACAGTGGGAAAGCATGTTAAAATTATATCCAAAAGCAAAATATAAAGGATGGATTTATTAAGAAAGGAGAATCTTATGATTTTAGTAACTCTTGGGACACAAGATAAACCTTTTCCTCGTTTATTAAAAACAGTCGAAGAAGCGATTCAAAAAGGAATCATTCAAGAAAAAGTCGTTGTTCAAGCAGGATGCACTCAATATAAGAGTGAAGTCATGGAAATTTTTGATTTGATTCCCGTGGATGTTTTTGAGAAAAAAATACAAGAAGCAAATTTAATTATTACTCATGGAGGAGTTGGTTCAATCTTATCCGCTCTTCAAAAAGGGAAAAAAATTATTGCGGCACCTAGACTTTCCAAATATAAGGAACATACGAACGATCATCAACTTGAGTTAATTGATGAATTTGCAAAAGAAGGATATCTTCTTCCTTTAAAGGATTTTTCTAAGTTCGAAAAAATCTATCAAAAAAGTAAAACTTTTCATCCTAAAAAATATAAAAGTAATAATAAAAACTTTTGTTTAGCAATAGAAGAAGAAATTGCTGTTCCTCATCAAAGTTGGTATAATAAATTTCAAGAAGGAATTCTTTATTTATTTTTTGGAATTTGTACAACGTTCATCAATTTTTTAAGTTTCTTAATTTTAGATCTTTTAGGAGTCAATACTTATCTTAATAATACGTTTTCTTTTCTTTTTTCAGTTTGTTTTGCATATCTTACTAATAAATATATTGTTTTTCAAAAAAAAGAAGTTCATGGGAAAGCTTTTGTAAAAGAAGCAAGCTCTTTCTTTATGGTTCGAATTTTAACTTATTTTGTAGATATGTCAGGAATGTTTCTTTTCTATGGGCTTTTAGCTTGGAATAAAATTTTTGTAAAAATTCTTATGAATTTAGTTGTGATTCTTTTAAATTATTTTGCAAGTAAATTTTTTATCTTTTATAAAAAGGAGAGAAAAGATGGATAAAATTTCAGTGGTAGTTCCTTGTTATAATGAGGAAGAAGCTATTCCTATTTTTTATAAAGCACTTCGAAAAGAATGGAAAAAAATTCCATGTCAAATGGAACTTATTTTTGTAAATGATGGAAGTAACGATAAAAGTTTGGAAAAAATGAGAGAACTTTCTCAAAAAGAAAAAGGGGTACGCTATCTTTCTTTTTCAAGAAATTTTGGAAAAGAAGCTGCACTTTTAGCGGGTTTAGAGTATGCTAGTGGTGATTATATTGCTGTTATGGATGTTGATTTACAAGATCCTCCTTCTTATTTACCTGTGATGTATCAATCTATCAAGGAAGAGGGGATTGATTGTGTTGGATTAAAAACAAGAACACATGATGGATATTCCTTTTTTCGAAGAATTTTTACAAATTTTTATTATAAGTTAATAGAAAAAATGTCTTCTACACAGATGGTTCCAGGAGCACGAGATTTTCGCCTTATGACAAAACAGATGAAGGATGCAGTTCTTTCTATGAAGGAATATAATCGATATAGTAAGGGACTTTTTAGTTTTGTTGGTTTTGATACAAAATGGATTGATTATGATGCTCCTGAGCGAAAAATGGGAAGTTCAAAATGGAGTTTTTGGAAATTATTTCGCTATGCAATTGAAGCGATTGTAGCTTTTTCTACAACCCCGCTTGTGTTATCTTCTTTTATTGGAATTCTTTTTTGTTTCGTTGCTTTTCTTATGATTTTATTCATCATTATAAAAACACTTTTATGGGGAGATCCAGTTGGTGGATGGCCAAGTCTTGCTTGTATTATTATTTTTGTATCAGGTGTTCAACTTTTCTTTTTTGGTGTGATTGGAGAGTATTTATCAAAAACTTATTTGGAAACAAAAAAAAGACCTATTTATATTATTAAAGAAACAGAGAAGGATATTAAATAAATTCAGTAAGAACTTTTCACATAAGTTTTTTTTAACTTTACAAAATTGTCGACTTTTGATATTTTATAGAAGAGTAGGAAGGAATCAGTATGAAGAAAAAAACAAAGTGGATCATAGGAATTGGCTGTGGAAGTATTTTTCTTTTTTTTATTATTGCAGTTGTTCTTTTTTTCATGGGATTTTTTAAAGATAAGGAAAATACTAGAAAAGAAATGATAAAAATTCAAGATCAATATGTTCTTTTTAAAGCAAGTATAGAATCATATAATGAAATACGCGAAAAGGTATATACTTCCATTTTTAATGATTTATATTATAATACAATGGAGGAAAAAAGTGAGTCAAATCAAGCAGTTTTAAAAGAAGCAGAAAAAGTTGTAGAAAAAGTGGAAAAAACCTCAAAGTCTTTAAAAAAAGCTTGTTTAGGAGTTATTTATCCTGATGTTTCTGTCAACACAAAATGTTCTTCTTTTGCTATTGCTTATGAACAAGTTGTCAATAGCTATGTTAGTGATGTAGAACAATATAATCAGCAAATAAAAGCATATAACACTTGGGCAAAAAAGGAAGGAAAAAATATTCTTTCCCCTTATCAAACAAATCAAAAATATCTTGATTATAATCAGGATAAGACATATAGTGGAAAGGAGAAAATAGAAGATGGAGAATAATCAGCTAGAACATTTTAAGAAAAAAGATTCCAAGAAAAGGATGCCTCTATGGAAAAAACTTCTTCTTCTAGGTTCTCTTTTCCTTATCTTTTTAATTGGTATCTTTTGCTTTTTGTTCTATGGACCTTGGGATGGATTTCGAAATTTCTGGATTACTTCAGCAATGACAACAATGAACCATCGATATTTGGCAACAATTTTTTATAGTGATGAGACGATTCAAAAAGTTTTAGAAAAAAATAAAATTATTGAAGCAAAGGGAAAGAGTAATCCAGATTTGATTCAATTTAAGAAGTATACAGGAAAAAAAATGATTTATGCTTCAAAATATGAGGAGCAAATTTTAAAGAAAGAAGAAGGAAATGATTTATTTAAAGTAATCGAGGTTGCTGGAAAAGGATATCAAGGATACTTAGTTGCAATTTATGATGCATCAAGAGTTCATATTGCGACAACGAAATATCTACGTGTTCGAGGAGAGGCTATTACTACTGTTGCAAAAAGAGAAAATGCAAGAATTGCAATGAATGCAGGTGGTTTTTATGATCCGGATTGGAACAGCAATGGGGCTCTTCCTCATGGGACGGTCATTCAAAATGGAAAAATTGTAAGTGATTATCAAGATGCCAATATGGGTGGAGGTTTTGTTGGATTTACAAATGAAAATAAGTTTTTATTAGGAAGATATAGTGCACAAGAAGCTTTAGCAGTCGGATATCGTGATGCTGTTGAATTTGGTCCTTTCTTAATTGTCAATGGAAAAAGTTCCTTTGTAAGAGGAAACGGAGGATGGGGTATTGCTCCAAGAACAGCGATTGGACAAAGAGCTGATGGAATTGTCCTTTTCCTCGTAATCAATGGTCGTATTGCTAGTAGTATTGGTGCAGATATGAATGATTTAACAGAAATTATGGAAAATTATGGAGCAATCAATGCTGCTAATATGGATGGAGGAAGTTCTACAGAATTGGTAATTGATAATCAAATAATAAATCATCCAGTCGCAGCTGGAAGTCAAGGATTAAGAGATATGCCTACCTTTTGGATTGTTAAATAAGAAAGTAGGGGAAAAGATGGATCAAAAACAAGAAAAATATTTATCTTATTTGACATTAAGAAAAAAAATCTTTGATGAAGTAAAACCATTTCAAACTGAAACTCTTTTGCAAGAAGAAGCATTTTATAAGGAAATAAAAAGTTTAAAAGAACCAGTACCCATTGTTTATATTTATTGGAAAAAGAAAACAGCTAAAAAAATAAATTCTTTTCAAATAATAGAAGTGGATTTAGAAAAAAAACAAGAAAAAAAATTAGAATTTGATACATCCTTTTTCCTTTTAGATCCTACTTTATTTGATTGTAATGAAGAAGAAAAAATTAAGAAAGCAAACCAAATTGTAGAAAAGTATAAAAAGCATGAAAATGTAGAAAATCCATTTCATTTTCATGATGTATATCAAATAGAAAAAAGAAAAAGAGTAAAGAAAATAGTGGATTTTCTTCTTCCTTTTTTACAAAAGAGAAAGATAACAATTGGTATTTGTAAAGGAGTTCATCAAAGTTGGTCTCTGATTGAGGAATTAGATTTTTTTCTTACAGCTTACAATAAAAAAAGAAAAGAAGAAAGATACGAATATTTATATGATAAAGCATGTTTTCTTTTAGATCGTGATTTTTCGAAGTATCAATTATGTGGATTTCAAAATGAAATTTGTCTATCTAGAGAAAATTTAAAGGAAAAGGGGAAAAAAATTCCTTTTGTATATGGTTGTTGTTATACAAAAGGAAAAGTTTGTCAGTACTTAAAAAATGGTCGTTGTACAATTTTTTGTCTTTCTTGTAAACTTTTTACATGTAGTTATTTAAAAAAACAGGGGATCTGTTACAGTGTAGAAGATTTCTTTTTCCTATCTTTTTTTCTAAATCGAAAGCAAAAAATGATTTTAAATGATAGCCTTTATACCAAAAAAGAAGGTATCTTATATGAATTGTTGAAGAGATAGGAAACTTTTATATTTTCTAAATCTGAAGTAATTTAGTATAAAACATAGTGTAAAGAACGTTTGCTATTATGTTATTGGATATATTTGAAATGATCAGATACTTTCCTAAATAAGGGATTGCATTTGATTAGCTCAATCAAATGTATCTTTTTTTATTTTATGCAAGGCATCCTTGACGTATTCATCATAACATAAAAACGCACTTTATTAAGTACGTTTTCTATTTTTACTCGAATTTTCCGAGTTTTGTATCAATTTGGTAGAGTTAATGAAACTAAAAACAAACTATTCTATTTTTCGTGAAGGATTTCTTATCGTTGTACCATTAAGTAACTAAATTTTATCATAATGAGTCCACATTCTAATAATATGAATTTCTTTTTTTTCTTCATTTACTTCATAACAATTCGATGTTGTCTACTAATTCTTTTAGAATATAATTTTGTCAATTCATCAGTTAATTTTTCATAGGATGGTGGATTACTCATAACTATCCTCCTCATCATGCATATTAATTTGTCAATATGCAAGTGTGTTTTCTAAATTGTCCTAATTTCTTTATAAAACATATTGTGTCAAGAACAAAAGTTTGATATAATTTTTGTAGGGAAACTTAATTGTTGAGTGCTTGCCAACTTTCTTTTAGAAAGGAGGCTTGATATTA
>CANQEE010000049.1 GCA_947594595.1 uncultured Bacilli bacterium | reverse complement strand
ACTGGAGCGGATGAGGAGAATCGAACTCCCGTAGTTAGCTTGGAAGGCTAAGGTTCTACCATTAAACTACATCCGCATATCAATTTATTGACAATATAAATTATATATCACCTTCGTTTGCTTTGTCAACATTTTTTTGATTATTATAAATTATAAGTTAATTTTCATTTGATTATTTTGTATATTTTATTTGTTAGTTTATTAAAAAGATAGAAGGAATATTAAAACAAAATGAGAAATTGATATATCATTTTTCTTTCACGGCTTTTAAATATATAATCTTCTAAATATTGATCAAGTTCTTTCCACTTTTTTCTTGAAATTTTTGTTGAGACAATCACAATGATTTCTTTTTTTCTTGGCTCATACGATAGAATAGAAAGGAGGAAATCAATGAAGGTCAATCAAAAATCCATACGAGATGGAATTGAAGATTTTTTGTGCCCATTTACAGATATGTATATTACACAGGGATCTAATGGAGGATATTCTCATCAAGGAATCATGGCCAATGATGTACGAGGAAAAGAAGCAGGGGTTCGTTATCCTTATTATGCACCATGTACTTGTAAATGTGTTCAAATTGTGCCAAGTTATGGACAAGCTATGTGGCAGTCTACTGCACCTGTTCGTTTTGCAAACGGAAGGATAGATTATGCAACCTTTGTAACAGCACATGATGATAGTTTTAATGTGAAAGTAGGGCAAATTGTTCCACAAGGTGTACAACTTGGAAATATGGGAACCAAAGGACAAGCGACAGGAGTTCATTGTCATATTCAAGTGTCTCAAAGTAAAGATACTTCATGGTATAAAAATCAATATGGAAATAATCAAATGAATCATGAATATGATCTAGATGCTTGCTACTTCTTAGATGATACAAATATTCTCTCAGGAACCGGAGATTGGAAATACTTAAAAGATGTACCTGTTGGTACAATAGAAAATAAAACAGAATTTTATCAAACTAATTATAATATGCATGTTCGAACAGGACCCGGAATCACTTCAGCGCCTAAAAAGGTAAAAGATCTTACAATAGATGGAAAAAGAAATGCAACTTCCCAAGATTTAAATCAAGATGCAATCTATAAAAAAGGTACTGTTTTCACTGCAAAAGAGATCATTCAAAATCAAGATGGAAGTTTATGGGGACATAGTCCAAGTGGATATATTTGTATTCAAGATAATGATATGATTTATTGTACTAAGAAATAGAAGGCGATTGTCTTCTTTTTCTTGTGCTTGTAAAAAAAAATATGATACTATAATTATAGAAAACAGAAAGAGATGATTCTTATGAAAGTCTTGTTGTATGCAGAAGGACTTAAAAGAATAGGGAAAAGTGGTCTTGGAAAAGCAATTCAACATCAACAAGAATCCCTTGATTTAGTAAAAGTTCCATATACTTTAAATCCAGAAGATGAGTATGATATATTGCACATCAATACATACTTTTTAAAATCTTATCATCTTGCAAAGCGTGCTAAAAAAGAAGGAAAAAAAATTGTATATCATGCCCATTCAACAGAAGAGGATTATAAAGATGGCTTTATTTTTGGACATCAAACCTCTAAATTATTTAAATCTTGGTTAATTAAGTGTTATAGTTTAGGAGATGTTCTGATAACACCCACTCCATATTCTCAAAATATTTTAAAGACATATCCTGGATTAGAAAAGAAAAAAATTTATGCCATTTCCAATGGAATTACTTTAGATTTTTGGAAAAAGGATGAAAAACGTAGACAAGATTTTCGAAAAAAATATGGATTTAAAGAAACTGATAAAGTTATTGTTGGAATCGGACTTTATATTCGAAGAAAAGGAATTGTTGATTTTGTAGAATTAGCTAAAAGAATGAGGGAATATAAGTTTATATGGTTTGGAGAAAGTCCCCTTGCAATCGCAACAAAAGATGTAAAAGAAGCAGTTCATACAAAATTAGACAATTTAACTTTTGCAGGATATGTAGAAAAGGAAGGAATTCGAGATGCTTTAGATGCTTGTGATTTATATTTAATGCCTACATTTGAAGAGACAGAAGGAATTCCAGTTATTGAAGCTTGTGCTATGCAATGTGAAATTTTAATTCGAGATATTCCTATTTTTAAAGATTGGTTTTGTGAAGGAAAAGATTTATATAAAGCAAAAGATATAGAAGAGTTTGAACAAAAAATCAAACAAATTCTAGAAGGAAAAATCCCTTCTTTAAAAGGAAATGCTTATTCTTATGCAAAAGAAAGAGACATTAAAAATGTTGGAAAAGAGTTAAAAAAAGTATATCAAAATGTATTAGAAGGAAAGGAAAAATAAAATGAAAAAGAAAATGTGGCCTTGGATAGGTCTTCTTGTTCTAGTTTTTCTTTTATCTGGATGTGGACAAGAAAAGGAGCATGTTCAAATGTTAGGAAAAGTAAATGTTGAAATAACAGTAAAAGAGTATGGTGTAATTGCGTTAGAATTGGATGGAGATACTGCTCCAAAGACCGTTGCTAATTTTGTAAAATTAGTAAAAGAAAAATTCTATGATGGACTTACTTTTCACAGAATTATAGATGGTTTTATGATTCAAGGAGGAGATCCTCTAGGAACTGGAACAGGAGGAAGTGATGAGACTATAGAAGGAGAATTTGCACAGAATGGTATCTCAAATTCTATTTCTCATCAAAGAGGTGTTATTTCTATGGCAAGAAATGGTTATGATATGAATTCTGCATCTAGTCAATTTTTCATTGTACAGAAAGATAGTACTTACTTAGATGGAGAGTATGCTGCCTTTGGAAAAGTTACAAGTGGAATGGAAGTTGTTGATGCCATTGCCAAAAATACAAAAGTAGAAGATGAAAATGGGACAGTATTAAAAGAAAATCAACCTATTATTGAAAAAATAAGAATTAAAAAAGATGCATAAAAATGCATTTTTTTTAAAAGTATTTTCTACTTGGCTCTTTCGAGATATTTAAAACAATACCAACAATTAGCATATAAGATAAAAGAGAACTTCCTCCATAACTGATAAAGGGGAGTGTAATTCCTGTAATAGGAAGAAGTCCTAGAGTCATTCCAATATTTTGAACTTGTTGAAAGACAAGCATTGAAATAATCCCAGCAAGTACAAATTTGTGAATGTTTTTAATTTTTTTTCTAGCTAGTCTAATCAAGCGATAATCAAAAAAGAAAATAAGAGCAAGGAGAAGTAAACTTCCTAGAAGTCCAAAATTGGATGCAAAAACAGCAAAAATAAAGTCTGTTCCAGATTCTGGAAAATAAATAGGTGTTTTATTAAATCCATGTCCAAAGGCTCCTGCAGATCCAATCGCAGCTAGTGCATTTTCTAATTGTAATCCACTTCCATCGCTCCATGAAAAAATACGATCCAATCGATAATATAGATTTGTTCCAAATAATTCTATAAATAAATCTTCTTTAAAAAAGTAAATTCCAAATACAAAACCTAAAAGGAGGAAAAGAAAAATTCCTAAAAGAACAAACCAACGAATTCTAATTCCAGATGCAAACATCATAAAGAAATAAATAACAAAATAGAGAAGAACGACGCCTGTATCTGGTTCTAAAAAAGTTAAAATACTAGGAAGAAGGACAATCATAAAAGTTTTTAATAGAAAGAGAAATTCTTTTTTTGGAGATGGATTTGAATTTTTTTCACGAAATTTTTGAATTTCAACAGCAAGGACTAAAATGAGGGAAACCTTCATAAATTCACTGGGTTGGAATGAGCCAATTCCGGGAATAATGAACCAACATTTACTATGATTGATTGGTTGTCCAAATAAAAGTAAAAGTAGGAGTAAGAAATTTAAAAGAAAATAGAAAAGATATGCATTTTGATAAAGATAATCGTTTTTAAAATGAAGCAGCAAAAGAACAAGAATTGCACCAACTAAATACCAAATTGCTTGTTTTAAAGCTAAATTTCCAACAGATGGAGATAAGTAAGTTAAAGAACTTGTGATGGTAATGATGGATAAAATTGCAAAAAGTACAATTGAGATTAAAATTCCAATATCTACTTTTTTCTTGACATTCATAACCTATCCCTCTCTTTTTTTAATATCTAATTTTTATTATACCAAATCTCGTCAATTTTTATTACTTTCTTACATAAAATTTTAACAGGAGGAACCAAGATGAAGAAAAAACTTCCTGCAATTTATCGAAGTGATGTTCCAAAAAGAAAAGTTAATAAAGAAGCTTATTATTCTTTTCTTGAGGAAGATGATTCTTTTGTAGAAGAAGAGAAAAAATTTGAAAGTGAAGCAAGTGTTCTTGAAACCATTGAAAAAATTTTTACAAGAAGAGGTTATCCATTTAATGTTCCTGTTCAAATTACTTTACCAGGAAGAGTTATAGATACCTTTTTAGCAGCTAGAACAAAAACTACTCTTTTGACAATGGATGATGAAGTAATTTCAATTGCTTCGATTTTAAAATTGCAAATAAAAAAACAGTGAGCAAGCAACTCACTATTTTTTTTACACATTACTTACAAAAGTATCACCTAAGCATCGAATGGCAGATACACAATTTAAATGGATAGTAAAGAATGTACTAGTTGCTACATAAGGACTTGTTGTATCCGTTGTATCTGGATTTTCTGCTAAAACACGGCAAGTACAGCAACTTCCTTCTTGATTTTCAATTCGGAAGGTTGTTGATGTTCCATCTGTTCCATTTAATGTATAAGGAAAAGCCCAACGGATTCCTGTTTGACAATTATATAACTCTACAGGCCTTGTGTTGTAACAAAATACAGTAGGGCTTGGTCCTAAATATGGTTTATCACATCCACCTATATCACAAGTTGAATTGTCTTGATTTTGCAAACAAAGAATTGTATCAATGATTTCTGTTAAACAGGATAAATCATTATTGTTTTTTTGACCACACATAAATTTTCCCTCCTTCTAAATATTTTCTAAAACGACATCATCCAAACAACGAAGTGCACAAATACAATTTAGATTTAATGTGATAAATTGATTTGTTGCTGTGTAAGGACTTGTTGTTGTAGGACTTGTAGCAGGTGCTAAAATTCTTAAAAGCGCACAACAACCTTCTACTTTTTCAACACGGAAAGTAGAAGAAGTTAAGGTAACAGGAGTTCCTTCTTCTGTCGTTGATTGATAGGTTGCTTCAAATAAACTTGCATCACTTAAATAGAAGGTAACAGGACGGGTATTGAAACAAACAATATCGGGAGTTCCTCCTAAAAAAGGTCTTGTACAAGATTCATCGAAACAGTCTTGTCCAGATGCATTTTTTTGTAAAATATGAATGACTTTTAAGATTTTAGCAAAGCAGCAATCTTCTTGATTGTTCATATAATCCACCTCTTTATCTATTATCTACTATAAGATATGCACTACCCAAAAGGCTGTGTGGGAGTTCTACCTATATTGCTATTTTATGAGAAAAAGAAGCAAAAATTGACAAGATCTCTATCTTTTCAAAAAACAAAAAATAGAGTATAATAGAGATGTTAAAAAGGAGAATGAAGATGGAATATGTTATTATAGGGATTGTTTTACTGATTGTTTTACTTGCTATTTTAAAGGCAACGAAAAAAGATGCAAGTCTTGATTTAAATAAATTAGTAGAATATCTAGGTGGAAAAGAAAATATTATTCAAACAGAATCAAAACTTTCAAGGTTTATTGTTACTTTGCATGATGTTTCCAAAGCAAATAAAGAAGGAATTCAAAAATTAGGAGCCAAAGGAATTGTAGAAATTGAAAATCAGCTCAAAATTATTTTAGGACCTGAGAGTAAACAATTAAAAAAATTTATAGATGAATTGAAATAGTGGTAAAATTCCACTTTTTTTCTTTTTTCGACAAATTTTACAGAATTCGACAAATAACGACAAAAAGAAAGCATAAAATAGGAGAAGAAAGAAGGGAAAAAATGAATTATTTAGAAACCTTAATTCATAATGGAATTTATCTACTATTTCCAATAGCAATATATTTACTCTATATTACATATCAAAAAAATATCAATCAAAAAGAAAATAAACTTTATTTAGAACTAGCTATGTTTTCAAGTCTTTATTTAATCTTAAGAAGAGGAATTGCTATAGATGATTATCTTCCACTAATTCTTTTTAATGTGCCTCTTCTGATGTGTTACTTAAAAAGAAGCACTGTTTCTGCATTTTTAATGAGTGTTATTTTAATTTGGTATTCAACCTTTGTTTTAAAATATCCATTTTTATTTGTTTTGGTTGAATATGGACTCTATTTTATAATTTATTCTTACTTTCAAAAGAAAAAGCCAACTCTTGAATCTATTCTTTCCATTTTTATTTTAATAAAAACTTTTTTCTTATCTTTTGAAACGTTTTTATGGATTCGACCTAATAATCCGTTTTTTTCAAATGTTTTCTACTTAATTTGTTTATCTACTATTCTTTATGGTGTATGCTATTTAATTCTTTATTTTCTAAAAAAAGGAGAAGAAATCGTAGATTTACATAGTATTCTTTATCAATTGGAACAAGAGAAAAAATTGAGAAGTTCTCTTTTTAAAGTGACACATGAGATTAAAAATCCCATTGCTGTTTGTAAAGGATATTTAGATATGATGGATGTAAAAGATGAAAAGAAAATGAGAAAATATATTCCTATTATTCAAGAAGAAATTGCTAGAACCTTAACACTTATGGATGATTTTCTTGCTTGTAATAAAATGAAGATTGAAAAAGAAGAAGTGGATATGTATCTTCTAATTGAAGAAGTTGCAGAAGCTCTAAAACCTCTTTTAAAGCAAAACCAAATTATTTTAGACTATGAACTTCCAGAAGAAGAATTTTATTTAGACATAGATTATAATAGGATTAAACAAGTTCTTGTAAATTTAATTAAAAATGCAATGGAAGCAAAGCAAAAAGAGACAATGAAAATTAAAATTAGGACGCATATTTTGAAAAATCAATTTGAAATTCAAATTCAAGATGATGGAATAGGAATGAATAAAGAAACTCTTTCTAAGATGGAAGAAATGTTTTATACAACCAAAGAAAAAGGAAGTGGATTAGGAGTTAGTCTTTCTAAAGAAATTATGAAATTACACGGTGGGAAGATTCGATATGAATCAAAAGAGAAAAAGGGAACAACTGCTTTTTTAACGTTTCCAATTGGAAAATAAGATCAAAAAAAAGGGTTAAAAACGAAGAATATACGAAGTTGGAATAAAGACCTGGGGGGGGGTAAATTGTAGTAGAATGAACCTAGGAAACTAGGTGAAGAAATGAAAAAGATACTAGGAAAAAGAG
>CANQEE010000048.1 GCA_947594595.1 uncultured Bacilli bacterium | reverse complement strand
CTGCATCAATTGCACCTTCTGCTGCTCCTGCTCCCACTATGGTATGCAATTCATCAATAAATAGAATAACATCTCCTGCTTTTTTTACTTCTGCTAATGCCTTTTTAATTCTTTCTTCAAAATCTCCTCTATATTTAGCACCTGCTACCATACCAGAAATATCCATACTAACTACTCTTTTGTCTTTTAAGATTTCTGGTACATCTCCTGCTACAATTTTTTGTGCTAATCCTTCTACTACTGCTGTTTTACCAACTCCTGGTTCTCCAATTAAACAAGGATTATTTTTGGTCCTTCTTGATAAAATTTGAATCACTCTTTCGATTTCTTCTTTTCTTCCGATAATCGGATCTAATTTTCCTTCTCCTGCTTTTTTAGTTAAATCTTCTCCAAATTGATTTAAAGTTGTTGTTTGATTATAGCTTCCGTTTTTTCTTTCTGTTTTTCCACTTTTTTCTTCTCCTTGTAAATCCTCCCCTTCGTTGATTACTTTAACAATTTCATTATAAAGCTTTGGAATATTCACATTTAACTCTAATAAAATCCTTGCCGCAATACAATCTCCTTCTCTTAGCAGTCCAATTAAAATATGTTCTGTTCCTATATAATTATAACCTAATTTTCTTGCTTCAATAAAAGCATTTTCAATGACTCTTTTAGTTCTTGGCGTAAAGCCTAAAGTCTCTGCAATTGGTTCTTCTTGTCCAATTAGTTCTATCATTTTATCTATGATCACATCTGGCGTAACCTCTTGATTTTCTAATACTTTACAAGCAACGCCACTTCCTTCTTTACTTAAACCATATAAAATATGCTCGGTTCCAATATAATTATGTCCTAATTCAATTGCCGCTTCATTGGCTAATTCAATCGCCTTTTGAGCTCGATTGGTAAATTTATAAGTCATATAAAACACTCCTTTCTTTGTTTTTTCAACCTACTATTTGATTTTTTATGTTAAATATTATATAATATATTTAGTCACTTTATAAACGAGTCTACTTATAGACTCTATCCCAACTTTTGTTGGAGACCCCTTAAGGAGGCTATTTTATGAAGCATCGTGATAGAGTTAGAGTCGTAGCATTTCTTTGTACTACTGCTATTACAATTACAGCAATCATTGTTTTTCAAGATCCCGATTTTTTTTATACAGGATTCTTATTCTTTCTCGTAACAGCTCTATTTACTCGCTAACGTCTAGCCCCTTATGGGGCTTTTTTATTTTTCTTTTATAATACTTTGAATCACTTCTGCCCTTTTGATGTCTCTTTCAATTGGTTCATATTGTTCTCCTACATATTTTTGTAGGTTAGCCGGTTTGGTATAAAGATATAATTTTTGTACTTTTAAATCAGTTAATTCTTTTAAGATTCCTAAATCCGTTCCTAGTTTAATATTAGAAAGTAATTGTCTTGTTTCTTCGGAAGAAATTTTTTTACAATTACTTAAAATACCATAACTTCTATAAATTAAATCCTCTAAAACAATATCATCTTTGGCTAAAATTTTTCTAGCTTGTCTTTCTTGTTTGATGATTTTATCCACAATTACTTGTAAATTCTCTATAATTTCTTTTTCTGATATACCAAGTGTTTGCTGATTGGAAATTTGATACATATCTCCTGTACTTTCGGTATTTTCTCCATAAACTCCTCGAATATTGATTCCAAAATTACGAATCGCATCTAAAACTTTTTTGGTATTTTTGGTTTTTGAAAGAGCTGGCAAATGTACCATTACAGAAGCTCTTAGAGCAGTTCCAACATTGTTAGGGCAACTCGTTAAATAGCCATATTTTTGACTGATACTATACCCTAATTCTTTTCCTATTTTTTCATCCACTTCAATAGCTAAATTCAGTGTATTTTCTAAGTCTAATCCACAATTAAATACTTGTAATTCTAGGTGATCTTCATTTCCAATCATAATACAAATATTTTCTTCATCATTGATTAAAATGCTACCTGTATCATTTTTATGCAAAACAAAATCTGGACTAATTAAGTTTTTTTCCACTAAGCTCATTTTTGTTACATCATCCATATCTTTTAGTTGTAGAAATTTTAAATCATAACCAATTTGATACAAATGATCTTTTATTTTTGTATTTAAAGCTTCGATTTCTTCTTTTTTCGTTAATTGAAATGGAAAACCTTGTATGTTTCTTGATAATCGAATTCTTGTACTTTTGACTACATCTGAATTTTCGCTACTTTGTAAATACCAATTCATTCCTTTTTCCTCCTTTACGAATTTTTCTTAATTTCGTCTCTTATTTTTGCTGCATCTTCATATCTTTCTTCTTTGATTGCCTGTTTCAATTCTTCTTGTAATTTTTCTAATTTACTTTCTTTTTCTTCTTTTGCTGGATTCGATTCTTCTTTTTTCTCTTTGGTTATTTTTTGATCTATTTTTTGATCAATTACCTTTCCTGTTCTACCTACATGACGATTCGCCCCTTGCATCTTTTTTAAGATGGGATCTAATCTTTCTTCGAACACATCATAGCAATTTCCACAACCTAATTTTCCGGCTGTTTACCATATCTTCAAAAGTATAGCCGCATTGGTCACATTTCAATTCTTTTACTTCATTCCATAGTGGCATAAATTCTGGTGTAGCGAAGTCTTCCATAAACCCTCCAAAAAAACTAGAAAAATCAATCGGCATACTAAAATCCATATGACTAATTCCTAATTTTTGACTACATTCCTCACATAGATTTAATTCTTTTTTTCTTCCGTTAATATTTTCTGAATATCTTACATTCGCTTCTCTTTTTCCACAATTATCACACAACATTTTTCTTTCCTCCTTTTTATTCTAAATTAAGCAACATATTTTTCAATATTCTTGCTCTCACTTGATCTTTTATGTTTTTATCTAATTGTAATACATTATCACTAGTAGCAACTTTTAATAGTTTTGCTTCCTTTGGTTTTATGATGTCATAGGTTAGAAAATCACTCATTAAAATATCTACTTCATTTGAAGTTATTTCTGTTCCTATATTATTTATAATATGCATCATATAATCTGATTTTGTATGATTTACTTTTTTGATTAAGATATGACCTCCACCACCTCTTCTGCTTTCTACGTAATAACCCTGTGATGGCTTAAATCTAGTTGCTATCACATAGTTAATTTGGGATGGCACACAATTAAATTGTTCTGCTAATTCATTTCTTTGTATTTCAATGGCATCTGTTTCATCAAATAGCTCTTTGATAAATTCTTCTATAATATCAGACATTCTCATCTTTCTCATCTCCTTTTATGTTATTGACTTTGACTTTCTTTGACCTACATTATTATTATACTCGTTCTCTTTATTTTTTCAAGGACTTGTTTTGACCTTCTTTGACCTTTATCCTATTTTTCCTTTTTATTTCCTTTGTTTTTCTCTTTTTTTCTCTATTTTTTATTTTCTTTTGTCATATCTTGTAATTCTTCTACCTTTTCTTTTTGTTCTGGTAAAGATACCCAAGCAAAATAAGAAGAAATAAATTCTCCATATTTAGTAGCATCTTCCCCTACTTCTGAAACTGCTTCTTCTACTTGTTTTTCTTTTTCTTCTCTTTTCTTTTTATTTTCCATAAAAATAGCACACTCTCTTTCTTTTTATTAGTTATGTGCTATTTTTTCTATTTTATTCATTTCTTTTTATTTTTAAGAAAAAAGATATCAAACTGATATCCTTTTCATGCTTTGTTTTCTATTTTTTGTTCATTTTCGATAATCGCCATAATAATTTTTACGGTTTTTTCTAAATGATCATTTTTTAATACATAATCATATAAATCCATTCTAGATTCTTCATAATCAAATCGATTCAGCCTTAGCACAATTTCCTCTGGACTAGGCTTGTCTATTCTTGTTTCTAATCGATATTTTAATTCTTCTTTTGGGACTCGTAAAAAAATCGTAATAACTTTCGTATCTTCTTTTAATAATTCCTTTAAATGCTCGGTTCCATTTACATCAATATCTTTTACGATAATTTTTCCACTTTTTATTTTTTCATTTAATAATTTTTTAGAAGTTCCATAATATTGATTATGATGAATATCATATTCATAGAACTCTTGGTTTTCTATCATTTTTTCAAACTCTTGCTTGCTTACAAAATGATAGGTCTGTCCTTCCGTTTCTCCTTCGCGCATTGCTCTAGAAGTAAAAGATGGAAGTGATTCTACATTTTCCATTCTTTTCATCAATTCTTTTTTTATCGTATCTTTTCCTGCTCCTGCTACTCCGGATAATATGACTAACATATCGTTACCTTCCCTTCTGCTATTTCATTAGCAGCTAAAGTTACTGGTGATTCTTCTTTTGCACTTGTTTTGGCTTCCGCTCCTGCTGCTATTTGTCTTGCTCTTCTAGCTGTGGCAATCACTAATTCATATCGATTCTCTGCTTTGGTTAATAATTCTCCTACATTCGGTTTTACCATCATTTTACTTTTCCTTCCTTTCCTATTAAAGCTTATTGATTTCTTCTTGTGAAATCGTTTTATCAATTCTTCCTCCTACTGTTTCAGGTTGAACAGCTGATAATATAATATGTCCAGAATCCATGATCAATACAGCTCTTGTTCTTCTTCCATAAGTAGCATCTACTGCTGTTTTGTTATCTTTTGCCTCTTGTACCATTCTTTTAATAGGTGCCGACTCTGGACTAACAATAGCCACAATTCTTTCTGCTGAAACAATATTTCCAAAACCTATATTAACTAATTGCATTTACTTCCTTCCTTTCTTTTACTCAATATTTTGTATTTGTTCTCGAATGTTTTCTAACTCTGTCTTAATATCAATCACTTGATTCGTGATTTCTAAATTGTTTGCTTTTGAACCAATGGTATTCGTTTCTCGATTCATTTCTTGAATGATAAAGTCTAATTTCTTTCCAATTGCTTCTTTTTCTCTTAATAGTTTTCTAAATTGTGCTATATGACTTTTTAATCTAGTAACTTCTTCCTCCACAGAACATTTATCTGCATAAATCACTACTTCTTGTGCTAATCTTGTTTCATCAATTTCTTGATTTTTTAATATTTCTTTGATTCTTCCTTCTAATTTTACTACATATTCTTCAATAAGTCCAGTAGAAAGTACAGATATTTCTTCTACCTTTTTTTGAATGCTCTCAATTCTTATGAGTAAATCCTCTGCGATTTTGGTTCCTTCTTGTTCTCTCATTTGTACTAGATTTTCGCTTGCTTTACTGACTGTTTTTAATAATTCTTCTTGAATCATTTCATCTTCTTGATCATTTTGAATGGTTAATACATCTGGGAATTTGGATATTTCTGTTACTTCAATATTAGCTAAAAGATCTTCTTCTTTGGCCAATTTTCTCAATTCATCAATATAGATTTTAGCTAATGGTGTATTGATTTTAATTTCTTTTCCTTCTACGGAATTATTTTGAAAAGTGATAAAAACATCTACTTTTCCTCTTTTTATATAAGAAGAAATCTCTTTTTTTACTTCTTCTTCTAAATAACTTAAGATCCTTGGCATTTTTACAGAAATGTCTAGATATCTATGATTGACACTTTTGATTTCCACTTGATATTCTTTTAAATTTTCGGATAGATTGGCTTTGCCATATCCTGTCATACTTTTAATCATTTTTTACTACCTCTTTTTTAGGTCTTCCCCTTTTCTTCTTTTCTTGTGGTATTTTTACTTCTTCTTGCATTTCTTTTTTCGTTTTTGAAGTTGTTTTCTTCTTTACGTTTTCCTTTTCTCCTTCACTTTTTGGTTTTGTCGCTCTTTTTTGACTCACTTTTATTTCTTGCACGCTTTCTTTTTTCCCTGTTTTAGTTTTTGTTTGTGAGCTTGCTTTCTTCTTTCTTGTAGGTGTCTCTTTTATTTCTTCTACTGTCTTTCGTTTTGTTTTAGAAACTCCTTTTTTTCTAATTTCTTCGGTTTCTTTTTGATGTGTTTTTCTAGCTGCCGTTTTAGGTTTTACTTTCTTTGTTTGATGTACTTTACCTTGTGAATCTTCTAAGCTTCTTTTTTTAGCCTCTTTTTTTATTGGTGCTTCTTTTTTTACAATTTCAGAAATGTCATTTAATCTTTTTAAATAATCTCTTCTTCCTTTTGTATATAACACAATTGCTTTAAATACATAATAAACAGAAAAAACATAAGAAGAAGCTAACAAATAAAATTGGAAATCATATTGAAATAAAGTAATGATATGCATAATGGTTAAACTATGTAAAGATAAAACCAAAAATTCAATTCCACTGATGGCTTTACTTCCACTATCCTTTTTATATGCTTTTTCCAAAAAAACAATTCCTATCATTAAAAATACAGTTGCAAATACTTTAATATCTTCTACTAGTCTTTCTTGCTTCATTCTAGAATAAGCTAAATTTAAAATAATAAAATATAGCATAATTCCTACTGCTCTTAACAAACTTCCAAACATTTTCTTTAAAATTTCCTGTGAGATTTCTTTAGGAAGTTTTTTTATTTTCTTTTTATTTTGTTGTTCTAAATCTTCTTTTGATATTGTATCATTTACCATATTTCTTATTCTTTCCTTTCTCCTATTCCTCTTCTAATTCATATGAAATAATGCTAAGGATATTTAAGGCTACTGTTTCTGTTCTTAATATTCGATTCCCTAAAGTTACTATTTTGGCACCCTTTTCCTTTAACATTTGTATTTCTTCTAAGTCTATTCCACCTTCTGGTCCAATTACAACAGCCACTTTTAAATTTCTTGTTTCCTTTAATTTCAACTTTTCTAATTCTTGTTTTAATTTATTTTCCTTTTCTTTTTCATACGCTACTATTACTATATCATACTCTTGGCATAAATTACAAATATTTTTCATAGAAATTATCTCATTGATTTTTGGAATGATATTTCTACCACTTTGCTTTGCCGCCACTTCAGCTATTTTTTGCCATCTTTGTATTTTTTTTATTTTATCTTTGTCTGTTAATTTTACAACACATCGTTTCATTTCTACTGGTGTAATACCATATACACCTAATTCCACTGCTTTTTGAATGATGCATTCCATTTTATCTGCTTTGGGAAGTCCTTGAAAGATCGTTATTTTTATTTTTGATTCTGCATTTGTTGTTAATTTTTCTAGAATTTTACATTGCATTTCATTTTCTTGGTATTGTTCTATTTGGCAGAGATAATCCTCTAAGGTATCTTGATTACATATTGTTAATTTATCTCCTCGTTTTTTTCTTAATACGTTTTTGATATGGTTAATATCTTCTCCTATTATTTTGATTTGTTCTTGATCTACTTGTGCATTTGTTACAAAAAATTTTGGCATAATAATCTCCTTCATCCTTTTTGCTTCTTTCTATTATATGATTTTTTTTCTTTTTTTTCAAGTCATTTCAAATCGAGTAGAGAATATATAAATTGCAATATTAAGTGTCCGCTTTTTATACAATGTTGTGATTTTATATTTTTTAGACTTGTAATGCTGATT
>CANQEE010000047.1 GCA_947594595.1 uncultured Bacilli bacterium | reverse complement strand
CCCCCCCCAGGCCTTTATTCCAACTTCGCATATATGCCAAAAGTAGTGTGAAAAAAAAGCTACTTTGCAATGTGTAGCTTAAAATAATTTAATAATATCTTGAAATGTAATATAAAGCATCAAAGCAAGCAAGAAAAACAATCCTATATTATGAATCATGTTTTCTGTCTCTGGTTTTACAGGGCTTCCCTTAACTTTTTCTATGATAATAAATAGAATATGTCCTCCATCAAAGGCAGGAATAGGAAGAAGATTGATAAATCCAACATTGATACTTAAAAAAGCAATCAAATATAAAATATTCACCAAACCGCCTTTACTTTGTTCTCCTACTATAGAATAAATTCCAACTGGACCAGATAATTGATTCACTCCTACAGAACCAGTAACCAAATATTCTACTGTTTTTGCCATTTGCTTAAATAAAGAACCTGTTTTTGTAACAGTATATTCAACTGCAGGAACAAACCCATATTCTCTTTTTGCTTCCATTGTAATTCCATATCGATAAGTATTTGATTCGTCTGATTCCGTAATTTTTTCTGGTGTTACTTGAATGGTTTTTGTTTGATTGTCTCTTTGAATTTTAAAAGTAGTTGGCTTCTTATGTTTATCTACTGCAATATATAAAGAAATATCATCTTGTGTTTTTACTTTTTGTCCATTGATTTCTAAGACTTTATCTCCACTTCTTAATCCTGCTTCATAGGCACGTGAATTTGATTCTACCTCACTTAAGATAGGTTCCATATTAGGAGCTCCCCAAAAAAGGCCAATACAAAATAAAATAAGAATAGCAGAAATAAAATTAAATCCTGGTCCAAAGAACATAATTAAAAATCTTTGCCAAGGTTTTTTTGCTTGTAGTTTTTTCTCTTTTGGAACAGATTTATCATCTTCTACATCTTCTCCTGCTAAAGAACAAAAACCACCAATAGGAATTAACCGAAGACTATAGACAGTCTCATCTTTTTTTGATTTGTGACTCCATATTTTAGGACCCATTCCGATGGAAAATTCATACACATAAACTCCCATTCTTTTAGCAAAGAAAAAATGACCTCCTTCATGAATTAAAATAATAACTCCTAAAATTAGAATAAATAAAAGTAATGTCATAGATAAACCTCCTATAATATTTCTAAGAACAACACAAATGCCAATAATACAAATAAAACACTATCCATCCGATCTAAGATTCCACCATGACCTGGAATAAAATTAGAAAAATCTTTCTTTCCATAAGCTCTTTTCATGCAAGAGAATACTAAATCCCCTACTTGACTAATGATAGAAAGAAGCATAGTTAAGAAAATTAAGCTGACCAAAGGCATAGCTGGATTCATCACAACATGATAGAAAGATGTCGCAACAAAAGTACCCATCAACACACCTCCTATTAAACCTTCTACTGTTTTCTTAGGAGAAATTTTAGGACACAATTTATGTTTTCCAATATAAGATCCTGTTACAAGGGCCATGGTATCAGTCATGGTAGTAATCAATAATAAATATATGAGATAATTTAAATCATAATTACGAGTTAATATTAGTAAATTAAAAGAAAGACCAATAAAGAGAATAGATGCAATTAAAAAGAAAGCATCGTTGATTTCATAAGTCTCTTTCTTTTTTGTAAAAATCATTGGAACTAAGAAAAGAAAAATAATAAAAGAAACAACTCGAAAATCAATTGTACAACTAAATACATTTTTTTGATAATTTAAAAGAGTAAAAAACATAACAAATAAATAAGCAAACATCTTTAAAAGAAATGGAAATTTCTTTTTCTCTTCTCTTAGACATAGAAGCTCATATAATGCCAGCAAAGATAAAATCATTGTAAAAATAGCAAAGGGAAGTTTCCCAATCAATAAAAATGGCACAAAAATAGCTACAATAAAAATGGCACTTAAAATTCTTTTTTTCATACGATCACCTATTTTTTAGTATATACGAAAAGAACATTTTAGACAAGATGATCCAAAGATTTTCATGGATCTATTTGACAAAATGCAGTGACACCTTTTTCAAATAGATCCTGAATTTCTTTTTTTCGATCTATTTTTTTCTCACTTTGAAGGATTGTATTTTCTCCTTCTAACTGAATAGGATAGACTCTTCCCATAGAATCTTTCAAAAAAGCTTTCTCTTCTTTTTTTAAATGAAAGAGATTTCCTCGAATTACCATCGCATCTAAATGACCTTCTACCACCATTTCTAATGGTAAATATCCAAAATGTTTTTTTACACTTTCTAAAAGTTCTTCAATTTCTTCGAAGGTTAATTCAATCGATAAAAATACACTTTGAAAGCCATATTGAACCAAATAATAAGCACTATAAGCATTGGCAACATTCAAAGAATATCCTCCAATCATAGAACCCTTTCCTTTTCTAAGTTCTTGAGAAAGAACTTGATCACCTTGAAATTTTCGATGAAGTTCATTTCGTGGAAGAACATAAAATACAGCTTTTTCTTTTTGATATTTCTGATACAAATTAAAATCGGAAACATAAATTCTAGTATTTTCTTGTAACAGAAACTGTGTAAGAACTTCTTCCTTCTTCGTTACAACAGAATTTATTTTTTCTCTATGATTTGGAATCTTTCTCTTTTGAAAAGAAAGTTTTGTATTTTTCCTTTTCAAAGAAACAGCCATTCTCTGATTCATTAGATCGGAAACAACTTCTCTTCTTAAAGAAGTAACTTCTTTCACAGATAAGAAAATATCATCGTCAACTTCCAATTTTACTTCTTTTCCATAAAAGGGTGTATCCTTAAGCCTTAAAACAAGTGACTTTATCTTATCTAAAGAAGTGGGACAAGTTCTTGCCTTTTCTATGATAGCTCCTTGACGAATGGCTTGATTGCCATCTTCATCTTGTATTCTAATTTCAAAAGGAAATCCCACTTTAGCTTTTATAAAAATACGAACTGGAAGGAATCTTTTTTCTTCAGATGGGTCAAGTGTTATAGAAGATGTTTTTAAAAGGACATCTTTCGTTTGAATTTGCAACGTGTTTTCGATAAGAGCAAGAGAATGTGCTGGAATAGAAGAGACAAGATTTCGTTGTTCATCATACAAATAATTGACCTTCATTCCTTTCTTTGATTCTTTAAAACGAATTCCATCTCCTTGAAAAAGAGGATGAGAAAGTCGAAGAAAAAGGAATTTTGGTGTTACTTTTTCTACTTTTCCAATGGGAAGTCCTATATGATTGGGAGAACTTTCATTGATAAGATTCTTTTTTTGAAACAAATGCCCTTCTGTAAATCCACGATAAAAAAGAATTTGAATCTTTTCCAAATCTTGTTTTGTAGGTTGCTCTCCATCTAATAATTTTCGATAATATCTTGTCACTGCTGCAACATAAGAGGCTGATTTCATTCTTCCTTCAATTTTAAAACTGGTTATATCACTTTTTAAAAGAGAAGAAAATGATGGTGCAGTATGAAGTTCTTTCATCGATAAGAGATATCCTTGTCTCTTTCTTTTTTGATCAACAAAAAGTGTATAGGGAAGCCTGCAACAACCTGCACATGCTCCTCGATTAGCACTTCTTCCACCACCTAGAAAACTTAAAAGACAATTTCCTGAATAACTAACACAAAGAGCTCCATGAATAAAGACTTCCTTTTCCATTGTAGTTTTGATTTGTTCAATTTCATCTAAGGACATCTCTCTTGGAAAAACCACTCTTTTGACTCCTATTTTCTCAAGTAAAGAAATCGTTTCTTGGCTACTATTATTTACCTGAGTAGAAGCATGAATTTCTAGATCTTTAAACATTTCCCGACAAAGACAAATCATTCCAAAGTCTTGCATTAAAATGGCATCAACGCCTCTTTCATAAAGAAAATTCACTTCTCTTAAAAAAGAAGCTACCTCTTTTTCTTTGACCATTGTATTCATAGTAACATAAACTTTAACTCCATATAAATGGCCCATTTGAATGACTTTTTCTAACTCTTGTTCTTCAAAGTTTTTAGCAAAAGCACGAGCTCCAAATTGTTTTCCTGATAAATAAACAGCATCCGCTCCATTTTGAATGGCTGCAAGAAAACTATCATAATCACCTGCAGGAACTAATAATTCTTTTTTAAACAACGGTTCTTGTATAACATCCACCTGCTTTCAATGTAGATTGATTAAAGACTTCTTGATTTCCTTTTTTTGTATCAAGACATGTAAGACGATAAGCAAATGTCAAAGTGTTATTTTCACTCTTATAGGCTCTTACTTCTAAATTGGTACAATTATAACGTGGATTACTATAAGGTTTTAATAAATCTGCCTCTGTTAAAAGAGAATAAGAAAGAGAAACACAAGAATATCCTTTCAACTCTTCTTTTTTATCTTCTACATAAAGTTTCGCAGCTTTCATTGCACTTTGTGCATATAATTCAAATTGTTCTTGATGATTTTGATTTTGAAGTCGATTGATAGAAGGGAGAATCAAAAGCAATAAAATGGCCATAATGGAAATGACTGCCAATAACTCTACCAAAGTAAATCCTTTTTTTTTCATTTTCTCACCTATTCCTATTGTACTACAAGTTTCATCTTTTCTTAAAGAAGAAAAAAGAAACTACTCCTCTAACTCAAGTGTTTCTATTTCTTCTACAATAGCTTCCTGTTGTTCTACAATAATTTTAAGTTTTCTTTTAAAAATTTTGATATTTTTCTTTAACAAATCTGCTTCCTGTTCAATTTTTTCAGCTTTTAGAAGGGCTTCATTGACAATTCTTGAAGCATTGTGTTTGGCATCTTCTACAACAAAATCTGCTTCTTCTCTTGCAAGTTTTTTTACTTGATCACTTGCTTTTTCAGCATTAAGAAGTGCTTTTTTCATAGTATCTTCCAAGGCTTCATAAGAGGAAAGTTTTTCTTTTAGATGTGCGATTTCTTCTTGTTGGATTCCACATTTTTTAACAATTCCTTCTGTCTGTTCAATGACATGTTTTACAAATTGGTTAACTTCTTCGCGATTATATCCATTGGTCTCATAACTAAATTTTTCCACGCACATCACCCCTCAAGGTTAAATACTACCAATTAAAATCTTCATCTTCCTTTTCAGTTCTTTTTGGTTTTGCGGGTTTACTAGGTGCATTATCATCACTAATTTTTCCTTCTACATCAACGTTATTTGGTGTACAAAGGAAAATTCCTCCACCTAATTTTTGTAAATCTCCTCCAATTGCATAAAGAGTTCCGCTCAAAAAATCAACAATTCTTTTTGCCTGATCTGGAGTTACTCTTTTTAAATTTACAACCACTGCATTTCTATTCTTTAAGTGATCTGCAATTTGTTGACTTTCTGAATAGGCACGCGGTTCTAGTAACATCATCTTACTTCCAGCAGTTCCCTGGTTGTAACTATATTCTTCCCTTGACACTTTATAGTATTCCTCCTCTTTAATTTCTTCTTCTGGTTCTTCTTCTGCTCCAATCAATTTTTTTAATTTATCTAATGCCATAATATCCCTCCATCTATTCTTCTTTCATTCTATCACAGAATAAAAAAGACGACAAGAAAAAAATCATTTTCCTTGATACCAAAGTGTTGTAATATCTACATTATTCGAAAGAGGTTCTGGATTTGGTTTTTCAAAGTGCATAGATATAGGAAGTTTAAAGGCTTGTCCAAAAGCAATACAATTTCCCGGTTTTAAACTTTTTAATTGCTCTACGATTTCTTTTGAGATATCAGGAACCATATTTCGAATATATTCTAGATCTTTTGGATGTAAAATTCTTAAAATAATAAAATTAGAGCACTGTGAAATGGCTGTATCTGAAAGTTCACAAGGTCTTTGAGTAATTAGTCCTAATAAAACTCCATATTTTCTTCCTTCTTTTGTAATTCGATCAAAAATATTATATCCTATGATATCAATATCTCGATCATTTTGAACATAACGATGAGCTTCTTCAATCACAATATGAAAAGGAACACTTCCACGTTTTGGATTTTCTACAGCATAACTAAAAAGAATTTTTGAAATAATTTTAGTAATCACTTTTGCCATTCGATCATCTACATAGTTAATATTAAAGTTGACAATTTGACATTTTCCTCCTGTATAATGTGTCAACAATTTTGAAATATAGGCACTTCTACTCATATATTCTTTACAGTCAAAATAAATACTTTCTTTGCTTTCTACCAACGAATGAAGGCGAACACTTAATACATTGGCACTATCATAGACTCGATCACTTTTCAAAATCCCTTCTGAAATTAAAGCAAAATCCATTGCCATTTCCAAATCATGTAAAGAAAATTTTACTTCACTACTTTTCTTTCCTTCTTTTTCTTGATCGTTTTCATCTTCTATAATAAACTTCTGAATAAAAGAGACAACAAGCTCCATCTCTTGTAATTTTCCCATTTTATCAATATAAAGGCATTGTTTAAAGGTTCTAGTATATCCTGGTTGTACAATAGGCGTTTCAAGATTTAAATCTGGTGTATTAAATTTTGTTAGAACTGCAATCAATTGATCTCGAATCTTTGTAGACTCTTTTCCACTTAGTAAAATATCTAAAAGAGCTTTGGCAATAATACTGTTTTTAACACGAATAACCTCTTTGGTTGTTCCTGTTAAAATAGGAACAAGATGAAGTGCCTTTTCTATAATAGGAAGTTGGGTTGGTGTTGTTACATCTAAAAGAAGAGCAAGATCATCTACATCCAATAGCCAAAGAGGAATTTGTAAAATTTCAGTATCTGCATAATAAGTATTTGTTGTATAAGTTTTATAGTGAATATTTGGATTTTGATTTCCTATATTTTGTAAGGCATTTGTATACTCTCCATAAGCATCAAAAAGAAAGACATTGGCTCCAACTGGGGCATTAGCTCCTTGAAAAATGTTTTGAAAAAGGCGGCTCACTGTAAAAGATTTCCCAGCACCACTATTTCCCAAAATAGCAAAGTGATTACTAAAAAAAGCATTGGTATCTACATTGATTTTATAATTTTCATAAACATTTGAAATTCCAAAATAAGTCTTTCCTCTTTGAAGGGCTTGAGGTCCTAATACAAGTTGTAACTCTTCTAGAGTAATAATTCGAACGAGAGATTTAAAAGATGGCTTTTCAGTAAAACCTGGCAAAAAGGTATTTTCTTTAATTTCCCCTACAATATTGGCTTTTAACAATGTTTTTGAAGTATTGACAATTTCACCTACAATTTTTTTGGAACCATTTTCAAAAAGAACATGAAGATTGATTAAGTTTGCTTGATTTGCCATATCAATGGTTAATTCTACTAAAACCTGATTATCAATGACTTCTATGATTTTCCCTAACATGCTTCCACCTTCTTATTCTACTTTAGTATAGCAGCTCTCTGAAAATTAGACAAGAAAAGTTTTCCTGAAAAGGAAAAGAAAACAAATTCTGAAAAGGAAAAGAAAACAAAAGAAAACAAATTCTTGACTCAAAAAGGGTTTTATGATACGATCGATATGTATCAAAAAAAAGAGACATGGTTTCTGTCATGCGCTCGTAGCTCAGTTGGATAGAGTGTTTGGCTACGAACCAAAAGGTCAGGGGTTCGAATCCCTTCGAGCGCACCA
>CANQEE010000046.1 GCA_947594595.1 uncultured Bacilli bacterium | reverse complement strand
GGTCATGAGTTCGAATCTCATGCGGGTCACCATTGTTGCCTGAGTGGCGGAATCGGTAGACGCACAGGACTTAAAATCCTGCGAGAATCAACCCTCGTGCCAGTTCAAGTCTGGCCTCAGGCACCAATTTGAAAAGAATTCCTCTAGGGGAATTTTTTTATTGATCGATGAAAAATAAAAGTTATATTCAATGAAAATATAATTGTAGTTGTCACTGATTTCTATAATAAAGATCATATATAGTTTTCTTCTTTTACAAAATGAAGATTCAATCTAGCTTTTTCTTCTTCTTTGCATACATTACATTAGGTGAGTTGTATGAACTTGAAAGAAACTGGCAAAAATCAATTTGAAATCTATATACCAGGAAAAAGAGATTGGGATACAGTAGAGTCTATAAAAATGTTTTTAAAAAAAATTCAAAAACAATTTGCCTTTTTTAAAACAGGAAGTTATTTTATTACAGTTACGAAAAATGAGATGGGAACACTCTTTGAAATGGAGTGTTTAGAACGATATATGTATAGAAAAACAGTTGATTTTCAAATTGAAATATACCATCTACCCTTTTATATTAGGAGTAGAGAATATGAAATTTATAGAGAAGATTGTTACTTTTTAAATGGTTATTTTTATGGACTTAGTTCTTCTTTATTTTCTTATTTAAATGCTTGTGAAAGAGTAGAAAGAGTGCAAAGGTATGAGTTTTATCTTGCAAAAAGGAAGGGCGTTTGTATCAAAAAAAGAAGAGAGCTCTCTTCTTTATAAAACAATTGCAATCATGTTACTTGAACCCTTATTTACAACTTTTGTTAGAGTCTGTTGTAATTTATATCGAATGTTATCAGGCATCATAGCAATTTTTGATTGAATACCTTCTTGAACAATATTATCCAAACTTCTACCAAAAATTTCACTTTTCCAAATATTGGTTGGATCTTTTTCATAATCACGCATTAAATAATCAATCAATTCTTTACTTTGTAGCTCACTACCAATAATTGGTTCAAAAGTAGAATTAACATCTACTCGAATCATATGAATAGAAGGAGCCACAGCTTTAAGTTTTACACCATAACGGGTACCTTGTTTAATAATTTCAGGATTATCAAGTTTCATATCTTCTAAAGTTGGAGTTGCAACACCATATCCAGTTTGCTTAACCATTTTAAGTGCATATTTAATTTGATCATATTCTCTTTTTGCTTCATTATATTCTTGAAAAAGAGAAAGAAGACCTGCTTTGCTTGTTACATCAATTTGTATAATATCTGTAAGGACCTCATTATATAAATCACTTGGGGCAATTAAATCAATCGTAACAATTCCTGTTGCAGGATCCACATTAGAAAGATAGGCTTTTTCAATTTTTTCATATGCTTTAAAATGATCTGTAATATGCTCAATATCACGTAGTTTATCTACTTCAAAAACACTTTCACGGATTGCATTGATATAGTCTTGCTTTAATGGATGATTGGCATTTAAAATAGCAATCCATTCTGGCATATTAACTCTTACTTCTAAAACTGGGAATTCATAAAGAGCTTCTCGTAAAATTGTATACATATCTTTTTCTGTCATAGAATCAATATTCATAGGAAGAACAGGAACATTATGTTTTTCATGGAGATTTTCTGCGAGGCGTTCTGTTTCAGGAAGAGTAGGATGGGTCGAGTTTAAAAGTACAATAAATGGTTTTCCAATGTTTTTTAATTCTTCTATCACTCTTGTTTCAGCATCTTCATAGTCACTTCTTGTGAAATCACCAATAGAGCCATCTGTTGTTACCACAATTCCAATCGTAGAATGATCCTTAATTACTTTTTCCGTTCCAATTTCAGCAGCTTCTACAAAAGGAATTTCTTCTTCATACCAAGGAGTTTTTACCATACGAGGTCCATTTTCATCTTCGACTCCTTTTGCATTTTCAATCATATATCCAACGCAATCAATCAAGCGAATATTACAAGAGAAATCATCAATATTGACTTTCGCAGCATGATTAGGAACAAACTTAGGCTCGGTTGTCATAATTGTTTTTCCTTGGGCACTCTGTGGGATTTCATCCAATGCTCTTTTTTTCTCATATTCATCTTCAATATGAGGAACAATGAGGGTTTCAACCATTTTCTTGATGAAAGTACTTTTTCCAGTGCGAACAGCCCCAACAACACCCAAATAAATGTCCCCTTTTGTTCGTTCCGCAATGTTTTTAATTATGTCTATTTTTTCCATATCTCATCACCTTTTTCATATTTTCATTTTCATTCTATGTAAAAATAGGCAGGATAGAACAAAAAAGGACCAAAATAGAATGGTCTTAAAACATTTGATCTACATTTTTAGGAACTTCATCTTTTAAAATGGTATTCACTATTTTTTCTTTTTTCTCATCACTTACTTCTCGCCCTGTCATAGAACTAATTTCATCAATCACTTCTTTTAATACTTTCTCATCTTTCATATTTCCTTTTTGAAGTTTTGAGGCAAGTGATAGGATGGTTTCCTTATTAACATTTGTCTTCTGTTCAACGCGTTTGAAAAAGTTGTCACCTAACATCATTTTTCCTCCTTACTATATGATATGAATAAGAAAGGAAGAAGTGCCTTCGTTTTTTAAGAAAGTGATTCTCTTTTTTGTTCTTTTCTTTGAAAATAGTGTAATAAAAAAGCTAGAATTTTCGCTTTCCCTCTTTCTTTTCTAGCTCTTTTTGATATTTTTGTCTTAGTTTTCCAAATTTTTCACACTCTTTTTGAAACTGTTCAATGGGAATTTGTTTTTGTTGGTACCGTTCATTTAAAACTTCCATCGCCCGGTCAAGACCTTCTAATTTTGTCTTAGGATTTCGCTTACTAAAGTTAAACATTTATTCATCTCCACTTCTATTTTTAAATTGAATATAAATAGGAGTTCCTTCTAAATCAAAATTTTGTCTTAGTTTATTTTCAAGATATCTTTGATATGAAAAATGGACTAATTTTTTATTGTTGACCCGTAAAGTAAATTTAGGAGGTTTCACCCCAGATTGATTTGCAAAATAAATTTTTAGTCGATTATTTTTATAACTAGGAGGAAGATTTAGTTGATAGGCATCTAAAATCACTTGGTTTAAAATAGAGGTTTTTATTTCTCTTTGAATATTTTCACCTACTTTAATGATTTCTGGCATTAAAGTATGAATTCTTTTTGTTGTAAGAGCAGATAAGAAAACAACAGGAGCATAGGTTGCAAATTGAAATTCAGCACGCATCAATTTGGTAAAATCTTGAATGGTTATATCTTTGATAAGATCCCATTTGTTTACAACAAAAATAAGACCTTTTCCTTTTTCGATAGCATATCCTGCAATATGCTTATCCTGTTCTTTAATCCCTTCTTCTGCATTGATTACAACCAAGCAAATATCACTTTTATCAATTGCTTTCATAGAACGGAGAAGACTATATTTTTCAACATTTTCAAAGATTTTTCCTTTTTTTCTCATTCCTGCAGTATCGATGAAAATATATTCTTTTCCATGATATTTAAAGACAGAATCAATCGCATCTCTAGTTGTCCCTGCAACATTACTTACAACTGTCCTCTCTTCTTTTAAAATCGCATTGATCAGAGAACTTTTTCCAACATTTGGTCTTCCAATGATTGATATCTTAAGTCTTGTATCCTCTTCCTCTTTTTCAATGGATGAAAAATTCATTGTAACAGCATCCATTAAATCGATATATCCTGTATTATGAATGGCACTGATGGGAATATATGTATCAAATCCCAATTCGTAAAAATCATAAAGATTTTCCTTGGCTTCTTTTACATCTACTTTATTGATGGCAACAACAACTCTCTTTTTACTTTTTCGTAAAATATCTCGTACTACAAAATCGTTTTCAGTAAGTCCTTCTTTTCCATCTACTAGAAAAATAATTACATCAGCCTGTTGAATAGCAATTTCTGCTTGAATTTTAATTTCATAATTAAATAAGTCCTTAGAAACATCAATTCCTCCAGTATCAATTAGATAAAAATGCTTATTTTGATAGATTGCTTCTTGATAGATTCGATCTCTTGTAACACCAGGAATATCTTCAATGATAGAGACTTGTTCTCCTACAATTTTATTAAATAGAGTGCTTTTTCCAACATTTGGTCTTCCCACAATGGCAACTGTAGGGAAACTCATCCTATCCCTCCTTTCATTTTTTCTTATTATATCATGCCATTTTTAAGAAGTAAAATGAAGTGAATATGCTTGACAGTTTCATGTAAATTTATTGAAGGTTTCTCTTACTTTGTGGTATAATGAAGAAAATAGGAGGAGTGTTTATGAACGAAATTAGAAAAGAAGAAAAAGAATGGTATGATAATCCTAATATGATTACGACTATGTTAATAGCAGTCAGTATTTTGGTCATTATTCTCTCTCAAAGCTTTGCCATTCGAAATCATTTGGATGCAGGAACGATTTTACGATCTATTATCAATTATAATAGTTTTTATTTATTGGCACTGGTCTACTTTATTTTAATTAAAACAAAAATAGGAAGACGTTATTTTCCTTTTTTAAATATTTTAATTAGTATTTTCTTTTGTTTAATTACAGTGGCAAGTACCTTTACGATCTTTTTATCTTTTGGACTCACTTCTGTTGTTGATCTTGCCTTAAATTTGGTCCTTACCATTTACTTTATTTATGTATTTATACATGATACCGTTATTGGTACAGAATTAAAAATGAAAGAAACTCCAATGGATGAAGTGAATAATAGTCAATATTTTTATGCAATCTGTGGGCTGGTAGTAGTAGCACTTGTTGTTTCATTGATTGGTGCAAACACATTTGATGAAGTAGTACTTGCTTTGCTTGATTCTATTTATTATGCACTTTTTGCAAGATATATCTTTTTATATAAAGAGTTTCAAGATAAAAAGAAACTTTCAAAAAGAAAGAAAAACAAGAAAATAGAAAAGAAAGAAGATTCTATTGTAGAAGAGGAAAAAGAAGTAGAAACGCAAACAAAGAAAAAAACGTCTTCTTCTAAAAAAGTAGAAAAGGAGGAAGAAAAATGAAAGACTTATTTGAACAGATAGAAAAAGAGCAAAAAGAAATGCCAAAATTACAAACGATTAGTAGCAAAGTCATGATAAAAAGAAATTTAAATGTCTATCAAATGGTTGCTTTTGTATTTATGGCAGTTATGATTGTGGTAGGAATTATATTGGGAAATGTCTTTCCTGCTTGTGGGGAATCTTCTAGAATTTTTGCAGCTTGTACCAAAACAGAATATAATTTATCTTTAACGCTTATTGTATGGGCAAGTAGTTTTTTATTTTCCCTTTTTATTTATGGATTGGGACAAATAATAGCCCTTCTTACAGAAATTAGCGAGAAGATAAAAAAATAAGAGGAGGTATTTATATGTCTACAATTAAAATAAATAGTGTGAATATTCCAAGGGAAAAATATAGCTCCACCTTGCAATCTCGTGTTAAAAGATTTGTTCATCATCCTGGTTTTCTTGGTTTTGTCTCAGCGGTTGCATTAACTGCTACGATAGGAGCAGAAGCAAAAATTGTAAAACAAATGGTACCAGAAAAAGAAGCAACTACTTATACACTAGAACAAGAAATCGAAAAGAAAAATCAACAAGAAACTTCAATTGCTCTTGAAAATATAACAATTGATAATGCAGGTTTAGAAGAAGATTTTTATTATGAATTTCTTGATCAATTAAAAGAGCAAGGAATCTCTTATGATGTCTTTTCATCAAGTATTCCTGTTACATCTGATGAGACAATCTTATCTTTTTCAAAGGGCTCTTCTAAAGATGTTTCCTTTTATGCTCCTTTAAATCATACAGGAAATGATGATAATTTGATGGCTTCATTTTTAGTGGGAGCAAAATCTCTTCATTTTTCTGTAGAAAATCCTCACCTTGGTCGACTTGTGGCAGGAACAAAAGAAAAAACTCGTATCGAAGAGAAGACACCTTCAGGAACGAAATTATCCATTCAATTAGGAACAGAAATGACTCCAAAAGATGCTGCATCGATGGTAGCAGAAGGTCTTGTTCGTTATGAAAAACAAAAAGCTGAACAACCAAATGCAAGATTATATCATGCCATCGCAATAAATGAGACCTTAAATGAAATTGCAACGAATTATCAGACTAGTACATTTTCATTAGCAGAAATCAATGGAATTATCAATACAGAACGTTTGATGGAAGGAGATGTACTCCAAGTAAAAAATTTTACCACAGAAGCTTTAACTAGTATAACTCCTTTAAAAGTTCAATCAAATCTAACAAAAAACACATTGTGATTGATGTGTTTTTTAGTGAATAGGAGGACAAACTCCAGGATCTGGTTCATAGAAACAGTGATTTTTAAACCTTCCAGCATGACGTTGATCATACCAATATTCAATACAAGAAGCACCACTTGTAGGAGCATAAAACCAAAGAGCATTGGTTGCTGGATGATAGTATTCACCACGAAGAACGCGCAGTGCTAATTCCTTTTCTTTGATTGTTGCACTTTTTTCAAACAATGGACTTGATGTTCCAGAAAATCCTCCTGGAGATTGAAAAATCATTTGTGTAATGGTTTTTATATCTCGAAAATTAAGGCAATCTGCAAGCGCTCTATTTACTCCAACATTTCCTACCATTAACATTCCATAGTCTCCTTCTCCAACTGCTTCTGCTCGCATCAATCTTGCAAGCAAATCAATTTCTTTATTTGTATATGCAATAATTCCCATAAATTCACCTAATCTATTATATGTATATAAAAATGTTTGTTTCCAAGACTTGTCAAAAGAAAGATTCTTGTGCTATACTGGGAGTGCCTTAGGGGATTAGTTAAATGGTATAATAGGAGTCTCCAAAACTTTTGTTGGGAGTTCGATTCTCTCATCCCCTGCCATGAATATTAAGGTTTTAAACCTTTAAATACATATAGGATTGATAGAAAATATCAGTTCTTTTTTTGCCATACATAGTCATCCTTATTATATATAATTTAGAAAGAAAGGAGGCAAGAAATATGGCACAATTACTAGGAACAGTTGGTAAAGTTAAAAGAAAAATCAATCCTAATCTTAATGTTGGTGGTATTTTATTAACTCTTGTAGATGGAAGAACAAATTTTTCAAAAGAAACGAAACTTGCTTTACAAGAGAATTATGGGAGTGTCATAAAAATTTTTGATACACAAATTTCTAATACTGTTAAGGTATCATAAGCAACAAAAGAAGGTAAAAGTATTTTTGCTTACGATAAAAATAACCGAGTTGCAGAGGCATACTTGCTCTTTGCAAAGAAGGTTGAAAGTATTGGTAAAGAAAAAAGAAATCCTTCGATTCCTTTTTGATTTTGTTTTTATGATAGATTATTCTAATTCTCGGAACTATTATTTTGTATAATGGCTACAATTTGTAGAATTCTATAAATAAGTTCTAGTAAGGAAACAATCATATCATTTACATATTGAATGTTATATAATTTATATAATTTCTTTAGCATTTCTAATTCTTCATCTGTTGCCATTTTGCCATCTTTTAAAACTTCATAAGCTTTATTTTGAGCTTTAATTTCGGTTTTTA
>CANQEE010000045.1 GCA_947594595.1 uncultured Bacilli bacterium | reverse complement strand
CGGGCGGAGCACTTTTCTATTCTCACCAGCTTAGCTGGTGGTTTTATATGCAAAACTGATATTTTGCATAATAAAAAAAGAAGGATTATTTTACCCTTCTTGTTTCTGATGACGTATATTGTTGCCATAATTCTGTTTGTTTTCTTACACGTTCTACTTCTTCAATAATTTTTGCAGCTTTATCATTTAATTGATTTGTTTCTTCTCTTACACCTTGATTTGCCTTTTCAAGTCCTGATACTACTTTTGTCGTTTCATCATAGGTTTTTCCTTTTTGAGATAGATCTGCTTCTGCTTTTGCTTCTTCTTCTTTTGCCATCGCAATCAATTGTTCTTTAACTTTTTGCATGACTTCTTCTTTCATTCGTTCTTGATTTTTTAAATCTGTCTCTGCATCAGCTACTTTCTTTACAGCATTTGTTCTTTCTGCATTTAATGTTTCAGATTCTTTCTGCAAAGCTTGTTTTTCTTCTTCCAATTCCTTTAGTTGTGTATCTTTCTCTTGAACAGCAGTTCTTAAAGATTTGATTCTATTATAAGCATTTACAATTTCTTGATCTTCCTGTAATTCTGCTAACTCAGGAAAATTTTTTAAATCATCAGGTGAAAGATATAAGAAGTTTTCTAGTGAAAAATCTTGTTTTTTACTTTCTGATACTGGAGATACTGGATTTAAAAAGTCTATCTCTGGTTGCACAAACTTAATAGGTGGAGAAGTTTCCTCATGATCAACTGGTGCAACTTTAACCGCTTCTGGAGTGAAAGACGAATCTTTTGGTTTTGAAAAAAATACATCTTGAATATCTTGTTCAGTAATTTTATTATTATTAGAGTCAGGTGAAGGAGATCCAGAATTATATCTTTCTAAATCGTCAAGGATACTATGAACAGTAGCTTTCTTTTTATCTCCAAGAACATCACTATTGGTTATATCTCCTACTTGATTTACCGTTTCTTGGAATGCACTTTCTGTCGCATCCACTAAATGTTGAACCATTTCAGGTGTAATTTGACTCTTTTCTTCTGGAAATGGATTTTCTTTTCTTTCTTCATTTAATTGCTGAACTTGCTCCTGATCTACCGCAGTTTCTAAAATAGCTTCTAGTTTATCCTTTGGTAAAGAAAGAACACGAGTCCAAAATGTATGATAGTTTCGTAATCTAGCATTCGTCCAATCTTTTAATTGTACTGTCTCTGCATCCAATGCTTGTTGATACTGTTTAATACGAGTGCTATTCCACTTTCCTGCTTCTTCTCCAGAGCCAACATAAGCAGCAAAATCTTTAGAAAGATCGACATTTTCTGAAATTTTTTCTTTAACTTCTGGGGTTGCTACTGCAGCAGTGATTACATTAAACATTGCCTCTACTGTATCTTTAAACCGTTCAAAATTTTCTTTTGCAAGTTTCACTTTAGAACTGTCTGATCCTACAGATGCAAAATGATCTACAAATTGGATATACTTCTCATTTTCATTTTCGTTCATAAACTACCCTCCGTTAATCTTTTTTTGCAAGTTTTCTTAATACATCTTTAATACGGTTCCATTCTGCCTCATCTTCTATACCGAAAAGTTTTGGTTCAGAACCTGTTCGGTCTACATTTGAAACATAAACCGTTACATTTCCATTTTCATCTTGCTCATTCTTTGTATAGACAACATATTCTTTATGATTATCTTTAAATTCAAAAGCCACGATGACTTCTACTTCATCAATAGAACCATCTTCTTGAACAATGGATAAAATCTTTTTTTCATTTTTTTCGTTCATACTTTGCCCTCCCTTATTATTCAATCTATTATCATAATATCACGTTTTTTGTAATCTGCAAAGTTATTTTTTCTTTTTTAATAAAAAAGTTTTCGCACCATAAGCACAATAATCTTTTTTATAGGAGGGTAATCTATCAATGTTGTTATAAGATTTCACATCAACATGGTTTTTTTCATAAAATCCTTTTAATCTCAATTTTTCTCCTGCATAATCTCCAAAAATATAATCAAATGGAAGAAAATAATCTGTCATTTTTTCAAGAACTAGATCATAAGAAAAACAGTGTTCTTCCTCTTCAATCAATTCATATTTTTGTCCTAATAAATCGTATGTTTTCATCTTATCATCCTCTACTTCAGTATAACACATTTTTAAATTCTTATCATTTAATTGATAGGAAGAGAGAAAAGATTTGAATTTTCATCAAGACTTCCTTGGTAATATATAGGGATTTTTCCTGGAATGACTTGACTTACAAGAGGAACCTCTAAGGACAATTGAATCTGTTCACTCGATAAAGGCATTGTAATTTTTTCTTTAACTTCTACTAAAATGAAAAGTTCTAAAAAGGCATTGTTAATTCCGTAAGGTGTTACCTTACTCTTTAAATTTGCATCCATACTTCCAACAAAAGAAAATCGAATGGGGATCACAGTCCCTAAATTTGCAAAGAAAAAATGGTCTGTCAATAATCCAACTGGTATTTCACAGACCACACCATTCTTATATTTTTGAAAATTCACTCCTTTAAAACTATGACTTACACTTATTTTTTTTAGATCTCCTTCTTCTAAGGCAAGAAGAGAAGCTGTTGTTTTCTTCGTGATTTCTCCCAATAAAATATTTGTCGTTTTCATATCAAAATCAATGGTTTCAATTTCATTTTTTTCATTCTTTACAATTTCATAAAATTTTTGAGAGAAAAATTCTTTTTGGGTTTCTGTTCGAATTGTATCATTTAAAATTGCTTTAGCAAACTGTTCACTTTCAACAGTTGCATAATTTCGTATAGCTTCTTTCATTCTATCTTTTGTAACAAAGAGTAAAAAAAGAGCAAAAAGGAAAGCAAGTAGTAGGTAGAGAGCAAGTTTTTTCAAAAATGTTTTTTTCTTTCGATTTCGAAGTTGCATTTTTCTTTTCATTTTCTACACTTTCCGAACCAAAATAACATCTTCTCCAATTTTTGTGATTTCATCCCATTTAATTTCTGTATCTGTATCTTTACTAAAAAATTTACCAAAGCTCTTAGAAGCTTCCACGACCAAACTAGAAATTTCACCTGTTTCTGGATTGATTTTTACATCAATAATATTTCCTATATTTCTTCCGTCCATTACACTTACGATATCTTTGTTTTGTAAATCCGATAAACGCATAGTCTCCACCTAATAGAGTGTATGTTTTTTTCCTTTATTTTAGAATTTTTTTCAAGTGTTCAATCGCATTTTTTTCAAGACGAGAAACTTGTGCTTGACTAATAGAAAGTTCCTTTGCTATTTCCATTTGTGTTTTTCCAATAATAAAACGTTCATCCAATATATGTTGTTCTCTTTCTTCCAAAGAAGCAAGTGCTTCTTCTAGAGCAAGTTTTACTTCAAAGTCTTTATGAGAAGCTTTTTTATCTTCAATTTGATCACATAAATAAATGGTATCTCCTCCATCATTATAAATGGGTTCAAACATACTAATAGGTTCTTTTAAAGCATCTAGTGCATGCATGATTTCATAAGGAGTTACCTCCAATTTTTCAGCCACTTCTTCTTCTGTCATCTCAATTCCTTCTATTGCATATTTTTCTTCTTTTAGTCGAATGGCTTTATAAGCAAGATCTTTGATAGAACGACTTACTCTAAGACTGTTATTATCACGTAAATATCTTCTGATTTCTCCTAGTATCATAGGAACTGCATAAGTTGA
Organism: uncultured Bacilli bacterium; assembly: GCA_947594595.1. Classification (GTDB taxonomy): domain Bacteria; phylum Bacillota_I; class Bacilli_A; order RF39; family UBA660; genus CANQVB01. The sequence goes on along the minus strand of CANQEE010000045.1, from coordinate 3,991 downwards.
AAACTTTACTTCATGTTTTAAATCAAAATGATCAATGGCTTTTACAAGTCCTACACATCCGACTTGAAATAAATCATCTAAGTTCTCTCCTCTTGATTTAAATCTTTTTAAAATACTAAGAACAAGTTTTAAATTTCCATTGATCAAATCTTCTCTTGCCATTGGATCTTTCTCCTTCATTTTCTGAAAAAGAAGATCCATCTCCTTTTTACTTAACACTTTAATATTCGCTGTATTCACGCCACTAATTTCTACTTTATGACGTGCCAAAATAAAATCTCCTTTCTACCCTTTATATGGGAGAAGGAGATTCTTTTTATTCATTTTTTATTTTTTAGCATCCACTACGTCCACAAACACTGCCATTTACTTGTTTTATATAATTTTCATAAATTTCTTCTAATTGGTCCTCTTCTTTATCCGTCAAACTTTGATAAGGATCTTTTTGTGTATCCACAGTTCCAATATGAACTCCTTTAATAACCCCTTCTTTTATAAAGATAACAGTTGGAAAATAAATTCGTTTAATTGTATTATCTTCCAATCCTTCATAAGGACCTAAATAAGAAGATAATAAAGATAGCATTTCTTGATATTCTTTCGTTCCTTCTTGATCCGTAATCACTTGTCCATTTTCCAAATGCTTACTATCTCTAATTTCTCTAGCATCTAAATAATAGAAATTTCTATAAGACTCTTCTTCCATTGCATCTAATAAAACAGGAAGAGCTGTACGACACCAAGGGCATTCTGGAAATCCTAAATAAATGATACCTGTTCCAGTTTTTAAAATTTCTACAATTTCGCTAGGACTTTTATATTGAACCCCTGTCTTTTCTTCTATAAAAATAGGTTTATAAGTTTTTCCACTATCTGTTTTTTTACTATTTAAAGATTCATATTCTTCTTTAAATTTTACCTCTTCTTTTGTAAGCGTATTTCTTTCACATCCAGTAAAAAGAAAAACGCAAAGAAAGAGGAAAAAGATGGGAATGATTCTTTTCATGTTTTTGTATCTCCTTTCTTTTTTTATTATAACGATCTTTAAGAATTTCGTAAAGCTTATTCATAAAGCTTTGTTTTCCATCCACGTGGCATTTTTGATTCAAAGTGATATTTTTTCTTGGTAATGGGATTAACAAAAACAATTTGGTTGGCATGTAAATAAAGACGATCTGCTTTCTTTCCTCCATATTTCTTATCACCTAAAATAGGAAGATTTACCTCTTCAAGACTTGCACGAATTTGATTTTTTCTTCCTGTAGTAATTTGAATCTGTAAAAGAGAGCGTTTTTTTCCTTTCTCTAAACATCGATATTGAGTAAGTGCTAATTTCCCTTTTTGAGAAGAAGTAATCCTCATACGATAAGAAGAATCTTCTTTTAAATAAAAACGTAATGTTTCTTCTTCTTTAGCAATTCCATCTACTATTGCAATATAACCTCTTTTTTCTACACAAGTATTCCACTCTGCCTGCATTCTTTGTTTAATCATTTGTTTTTTGGTAAAAACTAAAATCCCTGATGTATCCTTATCTAATCGATGCAGCAAAAAGATTTTTTCTCCTCTTCCTCTTTTCTTTATAAAATCTCTTATTTCATGATAAGCTGTCCTTTCCTTTTCTTTTTCTGTAGCAATCGAAAGGAGTCCTGCAGGCTTTTCAATAACTAAAAAATCTTCATCTTCAAAAAGAATTGGAAGAAGACATTTATGATGTGTTTTATTCTCTTTTCGAATTTCTAATTCATCTCCAACAAAGACAGGAAAATTATACTTTGTTACTTGTTGTCCATTGATATAGATACATCCCATCTTTAAATAATTCTTTACTTTTTTCTTAGAAACATCTTTATATTGTTGATACAAAACTTCTAAAAGAGGTCCTTCTATCTGAATTTTCATTTGGTATCACTTCCAATTTTAGTGTAGAAAAATTTGTTTCTTCTGTCAAATTGAACTCCATCTATTCAAACCAAAAATGATTGAATTCATATTTAAATACACGATAAGCATATTTTTTTGCTGTATAACGATATTCTCGAATCAATGTTCCTTCAGAATCATATTCTCCATAACAATGACTCATTCCAGAACTTACGATATAATGATCTCCTTTCCATTGAAAGTTACTGACAATACTGGAATAGGGAACAGCAAATTTCTTGACAAGACGATAGCTATGATTTTCTTCATCAATTTCATATTCATAGTAATAAGAAGCATCTCCTTCTTCATAAGTTCCAGTTCCTTCATAATTTTTCCAGTTAAAATTAGGTCTTGTTCTTGCTCCTTGATAATTATTATTGTAAATAGCAAGCGTATATTTTCCATCTTCTTGGGATTCATCCTTTCGATAAGTAACAGAATGTTGTCCAGCCTGAGAAATGAAGGTGCCTTCTTTCGTTAAGTTTAAAGATTCATAACTTGTCTTTTCTAAAACAGAAGGATCTGTGATCAAATAACGAATTTTAGGAGTTGAAAAAGCATTTTCTACATAAATAAGTGTACTCAATTCTCTAGAACTTAAGAGCAAGTCATCTCCAATTACTTGAAGGCTATTTAAATGAAGCCAATCTAATTCATCTCCTCCATACGTATTTTTTTCTGGTTTCACAGCATTTTGATAAAACTCTTTTAAAAGAGATTTCATATCTAATGTATTGGTTATTTTTCCTGTTTTTAAAGAAAGTGTTATAATTTCATCTTCAATGGTTTCTTTTCCTTTTTTATTAGCAAGAATAACCATTTGATTTTTTGCAGCATCATAGACATAGTCATGATGCATTTCATAAGAATCAAAAGTATAAATTTTCTCTATTTTTCCTTTTGAATTTACTTTGATAAATCCATTCTTAGAAAAACTATAATAAAGAGCATCTTCTGTTTGAATAATTCGATCAGCTCGGTATCCTTCTAGAATCAATTCGTTTCTTAAAATTCCTTCATTATCAAAAAGATAAACATTTGAATTATATGCTTTATCATGACCTAAAACTGCATAAAGTCCTTCTGTAAGAGGAACTTGACTTTGTCCTTCTTGAAGCTCCATCTTGGTATCAATTGAAGTAAGTGTTTTTGTTTTTACTGTTATTCTTTTTTCTTCTACAATCTCGCCTGTTTCTCTTTGAAGTGTAATTGTTAACCAGTTGGTTGTTCCTGGAATAAATCCTATTAGTTGATAAGAGTATTCTTTATTATTTTGAATCTTGGGAAGTGTCTTTTTAAAAGAAGGATATCCATCCGTTTCTATTTGATAAGATACTTTTAGATTTTCCTCTGCTTCAAAGGCAAAATAATAAGATAAGCTTCCTGTTCCATAGGGATTATAAATCAAAAGAGGATGTTTGATTGTATAAGTTTTTTTCTTTTGTAAAGCTTGAATTTTTTTATCTATAACATCTTGATAATCTTCACTAAAGATTGAAATGGCATCACTTTTTGATACTTTCATAATCTCTTCATTTTGATTGTCTTCTACAATTTGTATTTGTGCATTTAAATAAGTTTTATCATGAGATAATGTCTCATTTTCTTTATTTACTGAGTATAAAATAAACGTAGCTGTTAAAAATATAAGTAAAACAAGCATTACTTTCAAAACAGGTATTTTTGTTTTCATAAGTTTCTCCTCCATTAAATATCATTATATTTTATATCAATTTTATGTGAAAATTATATGAAATTAAGAAAATTTACAAGATTTGAAAGAAAAACTTGCTTTTTAGGTCCTTTTCTGTTATTTTAAGTATGCAAGTTGAAAAAACTTCTAAAATTATAATTTTTTCTCTTGCATCTGCATTCAATTTATTGTAGAATTGTAAATGTCAGTGAAAAGGGCCTGTAGCTCAGTTGGTTAGAGCACACGCTTGATAAGCGTGGGGTCACAGGTTCAAGTCCTGTCAGGCCCACCATGTTGCCTCAATAGCTCAGTTGGTTAGAGCACTTGACTGTTAATCAAGGGGTCCTAGGTTCAAGTCCTAGTTGAGGCGCC
>CANQEE010000044.1 GCA_947594595.1 uncultured Bacilli bacterium | reverse complement strand
TCCTATATACGTAAATATTGCATAGGTCCCTCCTATTGTCATTCCTATTAAAAACAAAAGTCCTATTACCAATATGATTTCCTTTTTTCTTTCTTCTTCCATTCTTTTCACCTAGTCTCCTAGGTTCATTCTACTACAATTTACCCCCCCCCAGGCCTTTATTCCAACTTCGCATATTATCCTTTGAAACCCCAAAAGCGAAGAAAAATCCTACTCGTAAATTATCTTCTTATAATCAATGTACTCATAAAAATTTATTAACTTAATAAAGAAACAACGTAAGGATTTTCTATACTTCCATCTCCCTTTGAAAAGGAAACACTCGATTTCAAATTGATAACAGGCTGAATATAAGATTTTTGGAGAGCATCTACTTTATTTACCGAAAAAATATTATTTTCTTCTACGATCTTATATACAAAATGATCTATACTTTCTGTTGTTGTAAATCCTAAATAATTTTGGTAGCAAGAAAGATAGCTTTTTTCAAAACAAAAAGAAACATCCAAATTAGCTTTTCCTCTTTGACAACGATAAGATTTTAATTTCTTATCCCAAATAAGATAAGGAGAAGATTCAAAATATTCTCGAACTGACAAAAGCATTACATAATCTTCATAAGAAGAGAGAACTAAATCTTTAAACTGTTCTTTTTCTTGATAAGGAGTAATATCAACTTTTTCTTTTTGCAAATACTGTTCATAATCAAGAGGAAGAAGACGAACCTGTCTATCTTGATAGGTTACTTCTTTTTTTAAAATCGTTTCATTTAAGTAATTTCTTATTTCACTCTCCTCATAATTTTTTTCCAATGAGGAATTTGAATTCTTTACAGTATAGGGTATTTTTAAAGATAAAAACGAATTTTGTTCCTTCCATTTTTTTCCATAAAAAATAAGTTTGATACTTGCATCTTCATTCACTTTAACAATTCTCCAAAGAAAGTTTCCCAATTGAACAAAATTAGGGAAATAAGTTTTTTTATCAATAAGATCTTCTCCTCGAAATACATATTCATTTCTTACTTTATAAATTCCATTTCCTTGGCTTACAATAGGAAAAGAAATTCCCCCAATTTGGAGGATTCCAACTTTCTTTGATGGAAGAGTCTCTATTTGTATATTGGCTTCTTTTTCATTTATCAAAAGAAAAAAACCTATTCCTAAAAGGAAAATTCCAATCATTCCTATCCAACAACTGATTCCTCTTTTCATATAATCTCCTACCCTTTTTAAAACACAAAAACTACCTTTCTAAGTAGTTTTCACCTTTATGTGGTTCTGTTTGTAATAATCCTTCAAATCCTTGTTGTCGCAAAGCTTCATATATCACAATGGCACAACTATTTGACAAATTGAGTGCTCTCACTTGGTCTGTCATTGGAATTCTCATACAATGATCCAAATCTTTTTGTAAAATTTCTTTTGGAATTCCTGTAGACTCTTTTCCAAAGATAAAGTATAAATTCTTTCCTTTTGTATAATCAAAAGAAGTATGTGGCTTTTTTCCATATCTTGTAAAATAATAATAAATTCCAGGATTCTTTTTCTTAAAAGATTCAAAGTTTTCATATACCTCATAATCTAATTTATCAATATAATTTACACCACTTCTTTTTACCTGTTTTTCATTCAAAGAAAAACCAAGAGGTTCAATTAAATGCAATTTTGTTCCTGTTGCTACACAAGTCCGCATAATATTTCCTGTGTTTTGGGGAATTTCTGGTTCGTATAAAACAATGTGGTTCATAAAATTTCCTCAAAGAAAGCCTTTGCTTTTTCTACATTTAAATTTGCACTTGATCTTTTGATCATTCCTTCTTCAAATTGTAATAACATTGGATAATCTGTCTCTTCGATAACATCTTTTGAATATTGATGAAGGAATTCTTGTACAAATAAGGGAATATCCTCTAAAGAAGATAAATTCAAATAAGTAACAGAAGAATCTAAAGTATGTTTTTTAATATAATATTTAAATTCTTTTTCAAAATCACGACACTTCATTTCACTGGCAGTACAAAGATAAAGAATTGCATTAGGCTCTTCTTGTAAATAATGTTCAATTTCATTAGGACGAACTTCTGAAAGGACATTTTCAAGAATTGGGGTACTTTTTTGATATTCTTGATAAGTTTGATACCAACTAGCTAAATAGCAGACAAGTAAAATTATTCCAAGATAAATCACACCTAATATTACATAGTTTTTGGTAGGTTTTTTCATCCTAATCACCTCATATTTTTATGATATCACAAAATTTTAAGGGTTACAATGAAAGAAAAAAAAGAAGAGAAAAGAAATAGAAAAATTGACAATACAATGTCCACATTTTACCTATTTCTTTTCTCTATTTCTTCATACACTAAAGTATAAGGAGTGTTAAAATGAATCCACAAAATCAATTTTATGGAAAAAACTATGGAAGAAGACCTTATCAAGGACAAAACGGAAATCGAAATTTTGGTAACTTTTTAATTGGAGGTGCTTTAGGTTATGGACTTGGTTATTTTACTCCAAGACCTAACTATCCTTACCCAATTTATCCAGTGGTGCCATTTCCTGGTTATCCACCCTATCCAATTTATCGCCCTTTTTGATAAAAACTTATTCTTTTTAAATAGTTAATTCATAAGGAGAATCAAGTGTTCCCGTTCCTTTTAAAAGAAGAACTGAAGGTTTTAAATAAACAACTGCTCTAAAAGGAAGAGGCTCACTTTTTTCTATGGAAACACTTCCTTCTTTTGAAAGAAGTGTTTTTCTCTCTTCTTCTGTAGAAACAGAAGAGAAAAGCATTTCACGAGTAGTTGGGGCAAGGAAACTATGTCCTACACAATTTTCTCCATTTTCAAAACAATTGGTTTCATATCCATTCGCATAAGTATAAAGATAATCACTTACAGATAAAATTCCAACTGGATAAGAAATGCTTGCTTGTTTCATAAGAGTATACTCTTGTTGATAAAGATCTTTGGCATTTAAATTCAAATTAGAAAGAATCTCTTTTGGATAAGGATATGAATAAATCATTTGTTGCTCTTTAATATCTAAACTATCATAGAAGGAACTACTATATGTTTCAAATTGAAAAGAGCTAGATGGAATTGTCTGTTTTTCTCTTACTAATTTTACAAGAGGTAAAACCTCTCCTTCTTCCATTTCTACTTCAAAAACGCCTAAAACTCTCCAAAGTTCCTGATTCCAAAAAACATAGTTTTGTGGATTTTCTCCAAGATAACGATATGTCAACAAATTAGGATTGATAGAAGTTGCTTTTTGTGAAAAAAGAATTGGATTCAAAGAAGTTTCCTTTGAATAAGGGGTTCCTTCTAACTGAGATTTTTGAATAAGTTTATCAGAAAAAGTCCCTGTAACTTGACTCGATTCAATGCCTATTTTACTCTGATATGTTTTTCCTTGCACATCATTAGAAGCAGCTTCACTTACCCACATACGAAGAGAATAAGTAACTTCTTTTTGTGTCGTTGTTAAAAGTTTTTGATGAATCAAAACAGGTTTTTCACCTAATTCTTCTAAATTTCCAGATAAAGAAGTTCCATCGGTTCCTGTTAAAGAATAATTCAAATCACTTTTATCAATCATTTGAGTATCATCCTTAGAACCTTCTTCTTGTAAAGAAAGTGTATAATAAGCATCCATATTTCCTTTATTGGTAATTGTAAACTCATAAGGATCCAACTCTTCTGCTTCTTTTGACGACATTGGAGATGTTGCTTTTAAAGAAAAAGTTTCTTTTTCGTTTAAAGTCACTTGAAAAGTTCCTACTGAAAAAGAAATTTTTTTTGTTCCTTTTAAAGTCATTGAAAAAATTGCATAACTACTTCCAAAAAAAGTCATGATTGAAACTAAAAGAAGAACCCAAGAAAAAACAAATTTTGTTCTACTATAAAATCTTGTTTCTTTTTCTTTTGATTCTTCTATGATTTTATACTTTGCCATACTTATTTCACCATCCTAGACTACTATAAGTATACCAAAAATATGCTATATTTACAAGTTCATATTTTAACGATTAAAAGGAGATAAAATAGAGGCAAATAAATTTTTTAAAAACAAATAAATACGTTATTCTGATTCTAAATTTTCTCTATACAATCCATGAATTTTTAAAAGAACGTCCTCTTCTATTTCATCTAAAATCCAACGTTTCTTTTCTTCATCTTTTCGAACATGAAAAGAAATCGTATATTGTATTTTATCTGTTACACTTTTCATTTGTTTGATCTTATAATCCATCTCTTTTTCTATACTTTTTTCTTCATTTTCTTCAAACTCTTTTGGATTTTCTTCTATATATTCTTCTGCTTTCCTTTCTGCATTTTCAAAATCAAAAACACTGATTTCAACAGTAACTTCTGCAGTATCTCCATCGACAATTTCATTTTTTATTTTATAAGATAAATTTTGATACTGTTTTTCTAAAAGTGTTTTGTATTCTGTTTTTTGCTCTTGAGTAAGTGTATTATTTTCTTTTAATACTTCATCTAATTGATCTAATACTTCATGATCCATAATTTGATATTTTCCTAAATATTCTTCAACTCTTTTGGTTGGTGTATTCATCATATCACTACATCCTGTTAAACAAAAACAAAAAAGTAGAAACCCAAGAAAAATTTTTCCTTTCTTCATTTTTTTCACCTCATTCATAGTATGATATTTTCTCTTAGGTTTATACAATTTATTTTAGGAAAAGCAAAAAGTTTTATGGATAATTTCTTTTAATTTTAACAGCAATTTTCTTAGCAGTTTTATTGACTTTTCTTTCTTCTTGAAAAAAAGGAAGATAAGAATCAAAGTATGGAACAGAAGAAGAAAAACAAATTTCTTTTATCATTTCAGAATAAATAGATTCTTTTTCAACACAAGAGAGGAGAAACTCCTGTGCTTCTGATCCATAAGAATAAAATAGAAAATCAAAATCAATATGAAAGAAAAGAGAAAGTGCACAAAGAGCTTCTTTTCTACGATCTTCATTAAAAGAAGGTTTATTAGGAATTATTTTTGAATTTTCAATACTATAAAAGTGATAAAGAGAAGGTGGAAAAGAAGAGGAATCTTCTAAAATGCTATCTTCAAAATCAATGAAATGACCTCCATTTTTTTCAATTAAATGATTAGAAAGTCTTATATCATTTAAAACAATTCCTTTCTGATGAAATTTTTTTAATTGTGTGGTAGTCATTTCAATTGCCTTTTTCTTTTCTAAAAAAGAATAAGTAGGTTGTGAATGATTTATAATGAATTGAAAAGAACTAGAACCATAGAAAAAAGGACAAAGATATCCAAATTTCTTTTCTTCCACAGAAAAAAGAGCAATGGGATAAGCACTACCTTCAATAGAAGAAACTTGTAATAGATTATGAATTTGTTCTTTTTTTCTTGGAATTTCCTCTTCTTTTCCTTGAAATTCTTTCAGTAAAAATCCTTTTTGATTCACGAAAAAACAACGAAATTTTGAGTGTTGTCCTTCTTCAAATAAAATGGGACTAAAAGAATCATATTCCTCTTGTGACAAAGATATTTCTTTCATAATTTTTTTCCTTCTTTAAAACTATTATAATGAAATTTAAAGAATTTGTCTATTTTCGTAATTGGTAAGAACGAAGTAAAAGAGTATATAATTTTTTATGAGATGCATTTAAATGAGAAAGGCTTTCCAAAAGCTGTTTTCCAGATTCCTCTAAATTAGAAAAAATTTCATCAAAACATTCTTCATAAAAATAAGCAATTTTTTCCAAATTTTTCTCCTCTATAGCCACTTGAAATTCCTGTTTTAAAAAATGACTCATTTGTCTTTCATATCGAGTTTGAAAAGAAAAGGGATATTTTTCTATACAAGAATATGAAAAAGGAATTTCTTTTAATATTCTAGATGTCTCTAAAACTTCTTCTTCTTCATCTAATAATAATCTACTTTTACACAAACTTATTCCATTTTCATCAAACTCAACTGCAAGAGCAATGGTTCCATCTGTAAAAAGAGCAAGAGAGGAAGCTTTTTCAACCATTCCTTTTCTATATAATTCTGTTTTTTCTTTTAATTCATTTAAAAAAGAAGAAGGTACTTGTATTTTCTCATAAAAAAGAGCTTGCATTGCTTTTCGATGAAGTTTATAAAGAGGAATTTTTTTAATATGATCTATTTCATCTTCTTTTTGCCATTCAAAAAATTCATAAGGAATTCCTTCGTTAAAATTTAATAAAATATCATAAATATAAACCAATTATCTCCACTCCCTTTTAAAACTTGTTATAAGAATCAGTAAAATACCAATTCCAAAATATAGAAAGATAGAATGTGTAAAAAGATATTCCCCATATTCTTTTAATGTATATCCAATTGTAAGTAAATTGATAGAAAGAAGCATCAATAAAAAAGAAAGGGATAGAAAGAAGATAGCAAAGAGCGATAAAATGATTCGCATCCATATCACCTATAATAACTTATTACAATTCTAACTTTAGTATACAAAGAATTCAAAAGGTTTATACAAAAAAAGATTCGTTTGAATCTTTTCTAAGAATCTGTCAATTGATCTACTTCAACTTGATTGATTTGGTCAAATTTTTTCTGAATTTTTTCTGTTGTAATACTCATATTTTCAGCATCTCTTGAAACAGATTGAATACTTCTAGATAATTTGTCCCAACGTTCTTTATATCTTGCAAATTCAAGTCCTAATTTATTAAGCTCTGTATGAATAATGTTGGTATATTGATCCCTTTCTATATTTTTGATAATCATTTGAATAATAGAAAGAGTACTAATCAAAGTAGTGGGAGATGTAATCCATACTTTTTTTCGATAAGAATATTCTAATAAATCTTGATGATAAGCACCTACTTCTGCAAAAATAGCTTCGGCAGGCAAAAATAAAATAGCTTGATCTGCTGTTACGCCCGGAAGAATATATTTATCATGAATGGCATCAATATGTTTTTTCATATCTTGTTTAAATTGTTTTTCTGCAAGTTCTCGCTCTTCCTTACTACGTTTTTTATCAACCATTTGCTGATAATGTTCAAGCGGAAACTTAGAATCTATTCCAATCGTTCCAAGAGGTTCTGGTGCAAAAAGAATTGCATCTACAATCGTTTGATTGGGAAGAGAATACTGTAGTTGATAAATAGAATCGTTTTTTTCTCCAAAAACACTAGTAAGAACATGTTTTAAAGTAACTTCTCCAAATATTCCTCTACTTTTTTTATCGGTTAAAATACTTTGTAAAGAAACAATATCATTAGATAATGTATCAATTTTTTTCTGTGCTTCATCAATTTTAGAAAGACGTTCTACCACAGATAAAAATGTTTTATTGGTCTTATCAAAATTTTGATCTAATCTTTCATTGACTTTTTCATGAATCATCAAAAGTCTTTTTTCAACTTGTTGATTAAGTCCTTCAAAATCTTGTTTTAAGTTTTGGTTTAAATCATCTTTAAAATTTCCCAATTCTTTAATCATTTCTATTTCTAATTTAGATAGACGATCTGTAATATTACTTTCGTTAATATTTTTAGAAAGAGAAAGTACCATTAAAATTAAAATCAAAATCAAAAGTGCAACAATAATATAATCCATAAGAAACACCTCTATCTTTTTATAAATTTTGAATTTCTTGTACTGTAAGGCCTGTTACTTCTGCTATAAAAGAAAGATCTGTTTTCTTTTTTAACATATTTTTGGCAATTTCTTCCATTTTTGAAATAGACCCTTGTTGGATTCCTTGACTAAGTCCTTGCTTCTCCCCCTCTTCATATGCCATCGCTTTCTCTGTGTTCGCTACAATCCTCATATCTTCTTCTCGACTCA
>CANQEE010000043.1 GCA_947594595.1 uncultured Bacilli bacterium | reverse complement strand
TCCCTTATTTTACGGTAACTTAATAAAATAAAGATAACTTCCTTTATCACCGGTAAGTTATCTCTGTAGTTAACGATGCAAAAAAAAGGCCGATCATTTTGGCCTCTTTCTTTTGAATATAATTTAATTTTTTTACTTTTGATATTCTAAACTATTTAACAAAACTGTCATATAAAGTGTTTTCCAGTTTCCATTATCCTTTCCAACAGATTGTGGATTGTTTCCTAGTGTTCTACTTCGTTCTACTGTTGTCTCTACTAACTCTCCTCCAATAGATTTCAAAACTTGAAAAGGATCTGTAATCCAACAATATTCTCCTTTTTCATTTTCCTTTACTAAAGCTCTAAAAGATCCTAAAATTGGATAAAGAAAACCTGTTGGAGATCCCACTTCTAGAGAATTATGATAAAATTTAGAATAAAGAAAGTGATTATTCTTAGGCATGATTGTTCCTTTTACTGCACCATATCTTCCACTTGCATTTTTCTGTTTATAAAAAGTACTCATATTCATCTCAATTGCATCATATAGCTTAAAAATATCTACCATAATTGGTTTCATTTTAACATATGGATTTTCTTTACTATCTCCATATTCTTTATGTGCTTTTATATAAGCCTCAATACATTTCTTTTTTCCACTATAAGAAATAGTTGGAAAAATATCCATGTTATTATATCGATCAATATTGAACATGTTCAGAATAGATAAAATATCTGTCACATCAATATCTCCACTATCATTTTCTTTAAAATATACTCTAGGCGAAAAAGTTTCTCTTTCAATTGCATTTTTAATAATATCAAATCTGTTTTCTAATTCTGCAATTGATTTATCTTCAACTTGCGTAGAAGTATTTCTTGCTGCTGCCAAACTTTGAAAGATGTTTTCAATTCCTGTTAAAATTTCAATTTTTACAAATTGTTCTTTAGGATTTAAAAAACTTCTTTGTTCTAGAATTGTTTTATAAGTATGCCCTCCATCTACATCACCATGTACATCAAAATCATCAAATACAATCGTAATCTCATTAGAATAATTGTTGTATGTAACTTCTTTTGCAGATAGTAATAATCCTCGATTCAAAAGATAAAAATTGTATTCTTGAGGATTTAAAAGTGATTCTTTAATTTTTTTTGCAACATTGGTCGTTAGTTTTTGTTCCCTTGGATTTGTTTTCATGGGAATATCACTTGGAAGATCAAGCACATCACAAACTGCGATATACATACAAGAATCTTTTTCACCCCCTTCTTCATTCAAGTAAGGATTCGGAATTTTCCGAAAAGACGCGACTTTGAAAGTCATCTGTTTTTTTTCTTCGTTCATTTTTTATACTCCCTTCTGCCATTACAGCAATGAACTTTATTTGAATACACATCCTCCGATGTCATTCATACTTTTACTATAGACAAATGGAAAGTTATTTTCAACGTTATATATGACGTTTTTTATGATATACTTAAAAGAGGTGAGTAAAATGCAACAAAATATCAACTATTTCTTTGGAAATATTTTAAGAAAATATAGGGAAAAGCGTGGTTTATCCCAAGAAAAATTTGCTCTTCTATGTAATATTAGTAGAGCTTATTATGGTAGAATTGAACGAGGTGAACATAGTGCTACAGTCGAACTTTGTAAAAAAATCGCAGATGCTTTAGAAATTCCCCTATATTATTTATTTATTGATTTACCAGAATAAATTTTATCGAATAATTCCCATTTTTTGTTTCATATCTTCGTATTTTTCTTTTGCAATAGCACGAGATTTTTTAATTCCTTGATCTAGAATTGTTTGTACTTCATCACTATTTAAAAGAGCATGGTAGCACTCTTGTATTTTTCCTATTTTTTCTTTGACCACTTCTGAAACATATTTTTTAAATTCTCCATAATTTTTTCCAACAAATTTTTCTTCAATTTCTTCTATTTTTTCACCGTTCAAAGCAGAAACTATATTCAAAAGATTCGAAATTCCAGGTTTTTTTTCTTCATCAAACCGTACTTCCATTTCACTATCAGTCGTAGCTCTCATAATTTTTTTAGTAATTTCTTCTGCACTATCAAAAAGGCTAATTACACCTTGTGGATTTTCTTCAGACTTACTCATTTTTTTTGTTGGATCTTTCAAATCTTTTATTTTTGTTCCTTCCTTTGCAATATAAGGTTGTGGTAAAGTAAAAGTTTTTCCATATTTATGATTAAATCTTTCTGCAATATCACGGGCAAGTTCTACGTGTTGTTTTTGATCAATTCCAACAGGAATATAGTCTGCATCACAATATAGAATATCTGCAGCCATTAAAACTGGATAAGTGAAAAGACCTACAGAAAAATTCTTGTGTTGTTTGCTTTTTTCTTTAAATTGTATCATTCTACTTGCTTCTCCAAATTGAGTTGTACATTCTAATAGCCACGAAATAGCTGGAATATATTCATTTTCAGATTGTAAATAAAGAGTCGTTTTCTTAGGATCAACCCCACAAGCTAAATACATTGCTATAAATTTTTGAATTCTTTCTCTTAATTCTTTTGGATCTTGATAAATTGTAAGAGCATGTAAGTCAGCAACAAACAAATAAATAGCATCATACTCTTCTTGCATTTTTATAAGAGGTATCATTGCTCCTATATAATTTCCTAATGTCAAATCTCCTGTTGGTTTTAATCCTGTTAGTAATGTTTTCATTATTTTCTTCTCCTTTTAATTTAATTCTTCTTGTGATTTACTATTTAAATATAAATCTGCTCGTTTTCCTAGTTTATAAGCAAAGTATCCTGCTGCTGCAATCATTGCTCCATTATCTGTACAAAAGGAAAGAGGTGGAATAGAAACTTCTATTTTCATCTCTTCTCCTAATTGAAGCATTGCCTTTCTTAAACTTTGATTAGCTGAAACACCTCCTGCTATAATCAATTGTTTGCATCCTGTCTTTTCTATAGCTCGTTTTGTTTTTTTAACAAGGGTTTCAATCACAACTTTTTGAAAAGAAGCTGCTAAATCTGCTTGGTTAATAGTTTTCCCTTTTTGCTCATATTGATGATTCAAGTTAATGACTGCACTTTTTAATCCACTAAAACTAAAATTATAACTTTCATCATCTAAAGGATGAGGTAACAAATAAACAGCCTCTCCTTCTTTACTAAGGCGATCGATCTCAGGTCCTCCTGGATAAGGAAGTCCAATAACTCTTGCTACTTTATCATAGCATTCCCCTACTGCATCATCTAAAGTTGCACCTAATTTTTCAAAACAAAAATGATCTTTCATAAAAATGAGTTCGGTATGACCACCACTCACAACTAAAGCAAGAAGAGGAAACGTAAGAGGTTTTACTAAGTTATTCGCATAAATATGTCCTGCAATGTGATGAACAGGAATCAAAGGTTTTTGATATAAGTATGCAAGAGTTTTTGCAGCTTCCAATCCAATAAGAAGAGAACCAATAAGTCCAGGTCCATAAGCAATAGCAATAGCATCTATTTTTTCGATGGTAAGATTTGCTTGTTTAAAACATTCTTCTAAAACAAAGGTAATATTTTTAATATGTTCTCTTGAAGCAATTTCTGGAACTACTCCACCATAATTTTTATGAACTTCAATTTGAGAAGAAACAACTGTCGCAAGAACTTCTTCTCCATTTTTCACAATAGAGATACTTGTCTCATCACAACTACTTTCTATTCCCAAAATGTATACATCCTTCATCTTGATCCCTCTTTTTTTATTATTATACAAAATTTTGATAAAAAAAGGAAGAATGGTATACAAAATCTTCCTTTCAATCAATCAATCGATATTCCATTAGGATTCCATCTTGTCCTTGATAATATTTTTTTCGAATAGCTTTTTCTTGAAACCCTAAACTCTTATATAAAGAGAGAGCAATCAAATTATCTTTTTTAACTTCCAAAGTAATATTTTGAATGTTCTCTTCTTTTGCCAAAAAAAGAAGTTTCCTCAAAAGTTGTTTGCCATAACCCTTTCCCCTTTTCTCTTTTAAAACTTGAAATTGTTCAATTTCGATTCTATCATAAATATGAGCATAAATTAAATATCCAATCATTTTTTTATTTTCTTCTAAAAGAAGAACTTCTACAAAAGGATTTTCCTTTTCTTTTTTCCATATTGATAAAAATCCAATTTGATCTTTTTCCACAGAAATCTGTGGATTTTTTGTCCTAATAATTTGCATTGAACTTTTTTTCCTCAGCTTCTGTTCTTTTTAAATATTCTGGATTAACAAAATGAACAGTAATAGGTTTTTCTTCTAAAAAAGTTTCTATAATCTTTAAATAGTTAGGATGATATGGAATGGTCTTTAAAGAAGGAAAAGAATCATTTGACACAATGGTATAAGTTCCATATTGTTTTGCTTCCATGAGAAACTTATCTAATTGATAATGTCCATCTGGAAGGAGTACTTTTCCTTTTTGATAAAGGGCTCCATATACAAAACCTCTTCTTGCATCAATGATTGGTAAAACAAGATTTTGATCAGTTGAAAGAGCCATAGCAGTAAGAGCTGAAACAGGAAGAATTTCTTTCTTCAAAGCCCATGCATATACTTTTGCGATGGTCATTCCAACGCGAATTCCTGTAAAAGAACCTGGTCCATTTACAATCATAATTCGATCTACTTGATCTGGTAAAAGTTTTACTTCTTCTAATAATTCTTTTAACTTTGGAAGTGCTTCACTGGACATTTCTTTTGCAAGAAATTCATTCTTTTCTCCTAAAATTTTTCCATCTTGGTAGACTGCTGCATAAAAATAAGGAGAAGATGTATCTAAATAAAGAACTGTCATAAGACAGCCTCACATACATCTTCATATTTTTGTCCATATGGAGTAATAATAATCGTTCTTGCATCCTCATTTTCTTCACTAATTTTAAATTTGATATCCATTCGTTCTTCTGGAAGAATGGATTCAATCATGTCTGCCCATTCAATAATGGTAACTCCTCCTTTTGTATAATACTCTTCTATTCCAATTTCTTCTTTATTTTGATCTAGACGATAAACATCCATATGATAGAGGGGCATTTCTCCACTTGTATATTCTTTAATAATATTAAAAGTGGGAGAAGTTACCTCTTCTTCTACTTCAAGGGCAGATGCAAATCCTTTGGCAAAAATTGTTTTTCCACTTCCAAGATCACCTGTTAAACAAATGACCATATTTGGAAATTTTTCTGATTCAATATTTTGAGCTAATTCAATGGTATCCTTTTCACTATAAGACATAACTTTATAATTCATAAATTCAAATTCACCTCATATCCTCTACTGCGTATTATCATTATAGCAATAAAAAAAGAATTGTTACAACTAATTCTACTTTTTTGATAAAATTTTACAAACTTTCTATATTTTGTTTAATTTGCTGTAATAAATAATTTACTTTTTTCTCTTGCATTCTTTGATCTTTTACCTGTAAACAATGATTTAAAGTATAATGTCCAATACACTTGATTCCTGCACTTTCTGCAAAACTTCCCAAGGAAGTAATTGCTCCTTCGCTACTATATGTCTCTTTTCCTTTCGCACCAATTGCAATATGAATTGCCTTTTTGCCTTTTAAACCTTGTGATGCATAAAGTGGGTTCAAACGATCCATAAAGACTTTGATATCTGAAGATAATAAATTCCAACGAACAGGGGTAATCCAAATCAAAAGCTCTGCTTCCTTTACCTTTCTAATATTTTCTTGCATGTCATCTTGAAAATCACAATATCCTTTTTGATCACAATCCATACATCCTGTACAAAGATAAATTTTTTGATTTCCTGGTATTATATAAGAGGTAGGAACACGCATTTGTTTTAGCATTGATACAATACGCTTCCCAAGAAGCAAACTATTTCCCTCTCTTCTTGAACCTATAATTACAAGTACTTTTCTCATTCCTATCACCTTAATTTTAATATGGAAACAAAGATGGAAAAATATACAATTTAAAAAAATAAAAGAGCCTTTCTGAAGACTCTTTTTTTCATGAAAACCTTAGTTTTCTACCCCTACATATTTGGATGAACCAAATCCTAATATCATTAAGAAGATAGGATTCAAAAAGATCAAACCAAGAGTAAATGCTGTTCCTTTTCCAAAAGATTTTGCCAACATACAATATTGATAAATTTGAATTATCATTGATAAAATCATAATAATGAAATGAACAATCGTATTTGGCACAACAGTAAGTACATATAAAATGATGAGTGCAAGAACGAACCATGGGCTAATTCCTGAAATTTTAAAGAGCATAACCTGATTATAAATTGGGATGATAGATTTCCATCCTTTTTCTCCTGCCTTCTTAAAAATTTTCCATACAGCAATAATTTGTAATATCCACCAAACAATTACAAAGATAGAAAGAACAACTAAATAAGTCTCTAAAAATGAAGAGATTGCTTTTACAGTTGCTGGATTTATATTTCCAAAATATTGCGTAATCACTTGTTCAATACTGCTAGTATCCATTTTTTCTCCTTCCTAAAATTTTCCATCAAGTGGAATTAGTTTTATTATAGAAATTTTTCAAACCCTTGTCAAACTTCAAAAATTTTTGTCAATCTTATTTCAAAAAAAAAGAAACTTTCTAGATGAATTTTTCTTATTTAAGAAATTTCCTTTTTTAGATCAATGCTTCCTTTCAAGTGTTTTCATTTTTTGTTTAAAACTGTTTATACAAGAATCTTCTTGCATGTTTTGATAAAGACCTTGCAATTCATTTTTATGATATTCCTTTAACATTTGAAATCCTTTATACTTAGTAATCTTCCCATATTTTTTATTCATTACAACCTCAAAATGATTCATTAAATCATAAATTTCACTAGGTTCTAAAGCAAGCGTATAGTAAAAACTATCAATGGTTCTTGGAATGGACCAAAATAGACTTAATTGTACATCTTTTATTTTCTTTTGAAATCTTTCATATGAAGGAGTTTGCACAATTTTTTGTAAATATTCACTAACTTCAAAGATATCTAAAACTGTTTGTGGTGTTTGAAAGTTGTGTTCCATAAATCCCTCTTGATTTGGACAGTAATAATATTTAGTTGTCTTGGAAATTGCTGCTTTTTCCGCTTTCATATTCATCAAAACAGAAAAAGCAGCATCTTCGAAGCGGCAATGTGGAAGGAAACGATCCTCTCCAATCAAATCACGAGTATAAAGATTTGTACAAACCGAAATATTAGTAGATAAAAGAGAAGTACCTTTTTTTGAAAAATTGATAGTCTGTGTATGTCCTTTTTTGCCTAAAGAAGCAGAGGCAATTTTGACATGCTCCTTTTTCATTGTTTTTAGCAATGTTTCATAATAATTTGGTGCAATATAATCATCACTATCTACAAACCCAATATAATCTCCTGTCGCACAATCTATTCCTTTATTTCTTGCAAGACTTACCCCTTCATTCTTTGGGAATAAATAAAGATGGATACGAGAATCTTTTTCTCTATATTTTTTTATTACTTCACGACTTTGATCAGTAGATCCATCATCAACTAGACAAATTTCTAAATTTTGATATGTTTGATTTTCTAAAGAAGAAAGACAGCGAGGTAAAAATTTTTCTGTATTATAAACTGGTACAATTACACTAATTTTTTCCATAGAACCCCCTAAAATTGCGTATATTATACACCATTTATTCAAAAAAATCAAGATTTTTACAAACAAAAAAATCTTGGCAACTTCCTATTTTCGCAATCACTATCGTCGGCGTTAGAGTGCTTAACTTCTGTGTTCGGGATGGGAACAGGTGTACCCACTCTGCTATCGTTACCAAGAAAATATATAGAGAAATTGTTCTCTGAAAACATAGATATTGTGTTCATCAAATTAAATGGGATTAAATCCTCGATTTATTAGTACTGGTCAGCTCAACATGTCACCATGCTT
>CANQEE010000042.1 GCA_947594595.1 uncultured Bacilli bacterium | reverse complement strand
AATAGAAATGGAAGATATCTTACAGATGTATGTATGGATCCCAAGATATAGTTATACGATCAAGAGTGAAGATGGAGTAAATTACTATGGAAAGGGAGGAAGTAGTAAAACAAATCCAGGAGAGATAGATATCAAATTTATAGGAATCGAAGAAAAAGAGGGAGGAGAAGGAAGATATACCGGAAGTAATATAAGTGGATGGTATACACCTCCAGGATTCACCTTTGGAGGAAAAGAGATAACAGGAATCTGGGTAGGAAAGTTTGAGACAGGAAGTATCAATGCTAATAATCCAGGAGATGTAGAAACAGATAACATAGCAGTAATCAAACCGAATATAACGAGCTGGAGAAGTATTCGAGTATCCACGATAGATTTAGTGTCAAGGAATTTAGTTAAGGAAAATAATATTTATGGATTTGATGAAACATATGATAGTCATGCAATGAAGAATAGTGAGTGGGCGTTAGTATCATACCTTACACAAAGTAAATATGGAAAATATGGGAACCCATTATATGAAGGAAGTAATAAAGAAATCTATATGAATAACTACAATCAATATATAACAGGATGTTCTGGAGGAAGTCCAAGTGCAAGTTCAACAGGAAGTTGTGCATATCGATATGATGATTTAGAAGATAGAGGAACAGGTCAAGGATATGGGGGAGCAGGAGCATCAACAACCGGAAACATTTATGGAATTTATGATATGAATGGAGGAAGTTGGGAATATATGATGGGAAATTACAATAAATACTCGGGATATACAAGCGATAGTTATACGAAAGAAGAAGCACAAGCAATGGGTAGAGACGATGGAGTAGCAGTAGGGATATGGAACTCAGGGTATATAGGAAAGACAGGATTTGATAATAAAGAGTGGACAAAAGAACTAGGAGGAAGAGACTGGCCGGATGAAAAATACTATGATCTTTATACAAGTAGTGATGCAAACACAGCATGTGGAGGATCTCCTTGTAAAGGGCATGCAATGAATGAAGTTGCAGGATGGTACAATGATTATTCCTATGTGGTAGATTCTCGAATTCCATGGTTTCTTCGTGGTGGAGGATACTATGATGTCTCAAGTGCAGGTATTTTCTACTTCAATCCTAGCTCTGGTCGTGCAAGCAGTGACCACTCGTTCCGCATTGTCCTTGCTCCTTATGTATAAAATTTAAAAAAAAATCCCATCTTATAGATGGTGATATTATGGATTATATCAATGTAGTTTTACGTACGCTTTTCTTTTATGTTTTAATTACAGTTGTTTATCGTTTTATGGGAAAAAGAGAAATAGGAGAACTTTCTATCATTGATTTAATAGTCTCTATTTTAATAGCAGAACTTGCAGCTATGTCAATTGATAATTATAAAATGAGTATACTCTTATCTGTTCTTCCTATCTCTGCTTTAGTTGTTCTTCAAATTGGTATTTCTAAAATTGCTCTTAAACATAGTTCTCTTAGAACTTTATTAGATGGAAAACCATCTCTTATTGTAAATCGAGGAAAAGTTAATTTTAAAGAAATGCTAAAACAACGTTATAATTTAGAAGATTTATTAACCCAATTAAGAGCAAGACAAGTGAAAAGTTTAGAGGAAGTAGATTATGCCATTTTAGAGACCAGTGGAAAACTTTCTGTTTTTTTGAAACAACGAGGAAAAAGTGGTGCCTATCCTCTTGCTGTTATTTTAGATGGAGAGATTCAAAAAGATACGTTAAAGTTTCTTCATAAAAGCACAAATTGGCTCCTTGATACTTTAGAACAAGAAAAAATTCCTTTAGAAGATGTTTTTTATGCCTTTTATAAAGGAACAAAACTTTTTATTATAAAAAATACAGATTGTATTAGTTAAAGACAAAATTCGCACTTGTCTTTTTTTATGCTATCAATAGGTGATTTAAATGAAACAGTTTCTATCTTGTTTTGTTGTTTTTGTTCTTCTTTCTTTTTTTCTATTAAGTTTTAAAATGGATTCTTTGAAAGAAAAAGAAAATTTTAAAGAAAATAAGAAGAAAGAAATTGTGGAAGAACCAGAGAAAAGAGCCCTCTTTTTCTCTTATATAGAATGCAGTCATTATCTTCAAGATAAGACAAGTGAAGAAGCAAAACAAAATATTCTATCTATTTTAAATACCATGAAAGAAAATCAGTTTAATATGTTACTTCTTCAAGTAAGAAGTTTTTCAGATGCGATTTATCCATCTTCCATTTTTCCTTCTAGTAAAACAGTAGTAGACAAAGAAGGAGATCCTCTTCCTTTTGATTTCCTATCTTATTTTATAGAACAAGCTCATCAAAGGAAAATTGAAGTTCATGCCTGGATCAATCCTTATCGAATTCGAAATGCTGTTGATATGGAAAATATTTCTCCACAAAATCCTGCAAGAAAAGCTTTAGAAGAAGGCTATGCGAAAGAAATAGAAGGGAAAGGCCTTTTTTATAATCCTGCAAGGGAAGAGACAAAACAGTTGATATTAAAAGGTATTAAAGAAATTCTTGAAAACTATGATGTAGATGGGATTCATTTTGACGATTATTTTTATCCTGATTTAGAGATTGATTCTATAGAATATGAACAAGCAAGAAAGGAGCAACCTACTGTTACTCATGATGCTTTCCGTCTTTCACAAGTCTCTTCTTTAATCAAGCAAGTTTATAATCTTGTAAAAGAAAAAAATTCCTCTCTTTTATTTGGAATTTCTCCAGAAGGAAACATAGAAAATAATTATACTAGTAACTTTGTTGATACAAAACGTTTTGGAAAAGAAGAAGGTTTTATTGATTATTTAATGCCTCAAATTTATTTTGGATTTTTAAATGAAAGAAAACCTTTTCTAGAAGTTGTAAAAGAATGGGATCATCTTATACAATTAGATTCAATCTCTCTTCTTCCTGCTCTTGCTTTTTACAAAGTAGGTAAAGAAGATCAATATGCTCTTTCTGGCAAAAATGAATGGTTAGAAAATGGAAATATTATTCAAAAAGAAGTCATTGCATCTCGAGCAATGAGTCATTATGAAGGTTTTTCTCTTTTCCGATATGATTCTTTATTTGGAGAAGAACAGACAACTCTTGTCAATTTGGAAAAGGAAAATTTAAAAGAAGCTTTACAAGAATTCTAAACACATGGGATAATTAGAATAGGTGAAAAGTATGAAAAAAAAAGGATTTACAATGGTAGAATTATTAGCAACTATTACGATTTTAGGAATTATTATGTTGGTGGCAGTTCCTAATGTTTTATCAATTATTGAAAAAAATAAATATCGAACTTATGTAGAAGATGCAAAGAAAATGCAGACTTTAGCAGAATATAAACTTCGAAGTGATACAACAATAGAACGACCTAGAACAGGATATTCGATTGCTATTTTATTGCAAAATATGGATATGACAGAATTAAATGAGGGACCAGAAGGTGGAACTTATTCTCCTAATGAATCTTTTGTACTTATCTCGAATGAAGGTGGAACTTATAAATATTATATTACTTTAAGAGAAATTCATGATGGAACAGTAACAGGAATGAATTTAACAGATTTAGATACTCTGAATCAAGAAGGATCTATTTCCTATATTCAAAGTGGTTCTGCTCTTATCAATTATGCATCAAGTCTTTATGTAGGATCTCATTTAGAAAAAGGAGGAACTCTTCAAAATATCTATTAAATAGAAAATGAAAATTTATCGAATAATGATTGACGAAAAAAAAGTTTTTTAGTAGAATAGGATA
This sequence comes from uncultured Bacilli bacterium, assembly GCA_947594595.1. Classification (GTDB taxonomy): domain Bacteria; phylum Bacillota_I; class Bacilli_A; order RF39; family UBA660; genus CANQVB01. The sequence goes on along the minus strand of CANQEE010000042.1, from coordinate 4,200 downwards.
TAGATAATAGAGGAGGAAGAAATGAAAACCATAAAAAGTAAGAAAGGATTTACGTTGATTGAGTTACTTGCTGTTATCGTTATTTTAGCAGTATTATTGATGATTGCGGTTCCAGCTATTACAGATACAATTGAAAGAGCTAGAAAGGATACATATATATCAACAGCGAAGGCCTATATCAATGAAGTTCGTTATGAGGCAATTCAAGAAGAGTATACACTTCCTGCATCTGGAAAATATACTGTTGTTGCAACTGATTTGATAAAACTTGAGCGAGGAAGTAAAAAGAGTCCATTTGGAAAAGATTATGATAAAACTAAATGTTATGTAGTTATTGTAAATAATGGAACTGCTTATAATGGTACTTCAGAAGCAACCGAAGATTATGTTTATTATGTTGCAATGAGTGATACGCAAGGAAATGGATTTAATTTAACCGAAGAAAATTCTATTACAAGAGGGGATGTAAAAAAAGGATCTGGAGGAAAAAGTAATGTAGCCTTATCTTCATCAACAGGAGTTGGAGCTTCTCTTAGCCTTGCTGGAAAAACTTATAGTTTAGAAAAAGCATATGCAGCTTCTTAAAGAGATTTTTCTCTTTTTCTTTTTGTAAAAATAAAAAGAGGTGAGTAATTATGACAAGTGAGTTACAAATTGGAAGTCATGTAAATTATGAAAGTAAAACAGGTCTTCTTGGATGTGTTGAAACTACTCTACAAAATAGAGCCAATGCTTTAATGTTTTATACAGGAGCTCCTCAAAATACAAGGCGGAGTCAAATCAATTTAGAAAATGTGGTGCAAGCTAAAAAAAAGTTAGAACAACATCAAATTCCATTTTCAAATGTGATTGTACATGCACCTTATATTATCAATCTTGCCAATCGAAAAGAAGAAGAAAAATGGCAATTTTCTATTCGTTTTTTGGAAGAGGAAATCAATAGAGTTTCAACTTTTGGTTTTTCTTATTTGGTTTTACATCCAGGAAGTCATGTGCAAGAAGGAGTTTCTAAAGGAATCTCTAATATCATTGCAGCACTCAATGAAGTTTTGGAAAATACCAAAGAAAAAAAGGTAAAAATTCTTCTTGAAACAATGGCAGGAAAGGGAACAGAAATTGGGAAGACAATTGAAGAATTAAAACAAATTTATGAAGGTGTAAAAAGAAAAGAGAGGATTGGAATTTGTCTAGATACTTGTCATTTAAATGATGCAGGATATGATATGACCTCTTTTGATACGTTTCTTGATTTCTTTGAAACTTATTTTCCTCTTTCTTTAATTGGTTGTATTCATTTAAATGATTCAAAAAATGAAAGAGGTTCTCATAAAGATCGTCATGAAAATATTGGTTTTGGAACACTTGGCTTTGATACTCTTCTAAAAATTGCCTATAATAAACGATTAGAACAAGTTCCAAAAATATTAGAAACTCCTTATATTAACCGTTTATATTCACCTTATCAAAAAGAAATTGCTATGCTTCATGAAAAAAAGTTTTGTCCAACTCTATTTGAAGAAGAAAAGAAAAAACAGAAATGAGTGATCTGTTTTTTTATTGTAGATATATTTGCTTCATTTTTTCATAAAGCAAACATATACTTTGGAACGTATCTTCTCTTACTTTTCCTCTTAAAAGTTCTAAACAACTTCTATCTTGATGATAAAGTTCTCTCCAATGAGTTTTTAAAAATAAAGTAATTAGTCTTGCTTCTTCTCTTGTTAACTCTGTTCCTTGTTTTTTTGCATATTCGCATACAACATCTTCATTGATCAAAGGAAGATAAGAAGCAATGAGTGATTCTAACATCCTTCACCTCTTTCATAAAATTATATGAAATAACTTTTCATTTATGTGATAAACTAATAAAGAAAGGAAAGAAGACTATGCGAAAGAAAAAATTAAATTCTCCTAAAAAAAATCAGAAAATAAGCAATGCAACTTATCGAAAAAGATTTCTTTTTTTGCTTGTCTTTTTTGCCTTTCTTTTTGGAATCATCGCTTTTCGTCTTTATTATGTTATGATTCAAAAAGAAAAATATTATGAGAAAGAATTATCTGTTCTCTCAACTGATACAATTTTAGGAAATAGTGCACCAAGAGGAAGAATTTTAGATCGGAAGGGAAGAATCATTGTAGATAATAAAGCTCTTAAAATCATTTATTATCAGAAAGAAAAAGGAATTACAGAAAAAGAAGAGATTGCTCTTGCAGAAGAAGTTGCACCTCATCTTTCCTTAGCTTATGAAAAATTACAAGATCGAAATTTAAGGGAGTATTATGTTGCTAAGTTTAAGAAAAAAGCAGAAAAATTGATTCGAGAAGAAGAGTGGGAAAAAGTAGAAGCTAGAAAGTTAACCAATAAAGAAATAGAAGAGTTAAAAATAAAAAGAATTTCAGAAGAAGAATTAAATAAGCTAACAGAAGAAGAAAGAAAAGCTGCTTATCTTTATTATTTGATGAATCAAGGTTATTCTTATGAAGAAAAACAAATTAAATCACAAAATGTTCAGGAAAGTGAATATGCATATATTGCAGAGAATAATCAAACATTAAAAGGATTTAATACGAAATTAGATTGGGAAAGAATTTATCCTTATGGGGATACTTTTAAAACCATTCTTGGAACGGTTTCTACATCAAGTCAAGGAATTCCATATGAAGAAAAAGAAAAATATTTAAAAGAAGGATACTCATTAAATGATAGAGTAGGACTTAGTTATTTAGAAAAACAATATGAACCATATTTAAAAGGAAAAAAGGAAGTTTATTCTGTTCGTAATAGTCATGAATTAGCACTTCTCAAAGAAGGAGAAAGAGGAAAAGATATTGTTCTTACGATTGATATAGAACTTCAACAAAAATTAGAGCAAATTGTCTCAGAAGAAGTTCTTGCTGCTAAACAAGAGGCAAATACGGAACACTATAATCGGAGTTTTATCGTTTTACAAGATCCAAATAATGGAGAGATTTTGGCAATGACTGGAAAGCAAGCTGTTCTTGAAAATGGAAATTATGTAATTCATGATTATACTGCAGGAATTTTAACTTCTCCAATGACAGTAGGATCTGTTGTAAAAGGGGCTTCTATGTTGGTAGGATTTCAAACAGGGGCAATTCATCCTGGAGAATATCAAGTAGATGAATGCGTAAAAATTGCAGGAACTAAAGAAAAATGCTCTTGGAAAACATTAGGAAGAATTAACGATATTGATGCTCTTGCTTTATCAAGTAATGTCTACCAGTTTAAAACAGCAATGAAAGTGGCAGGATCCTATTATAGCTATAATGCTCCTTTTGTCTTTCAAAATGATCCTTTTGAGATTTATCATAAAATGTTTTATTCTTTTGGATTAGGGGTTCAAACAGGAATTGATCTTCCAGTGGAATCGGTTGGAACAAAAGGAACTCGTGAGCTTCCAGGACTTCTTCTAGATTATGTAATGGGTCAATATGATACTTATACTCCTCTTCAACTTTCTCAATATATTAGTACTCTTGCAAATGGCGGAACAAGATATGCACCTCATCTATTAAAAGAAGTACATGCTTCCTCTTTAACTGAAGAATTAGGAAAAGTAGTAGAAACTTATCAACCTAAAGTATTAAATCAAGTAGAGGTAGACCCTATTTATCTTCAAAGAGTTAAAGAAGGATTTCATGCAGTCATGCATTATAGTTATGGATTAGGTCGTGGCTATATTGATGAAAAGTATGATGCTTCAGGAAAGACAGGAACTTCTCAAAGTTTTAAAGATAGTGATGAGGACGGAGCCATTGATACAGCAACAGTTTCTACTGCTTTTATTGGATATGCTCCAAGTAGTGCCCCTAAAATCTCTTTTGCAATTACTTCTCCAGACTCATCAAGAGAAGATGGTGCAAGTAACTATAGTTCATTAGTCACAAAAAGAATAGCAAAACGAGCAAGTGACACTTATTTTCAACTTTATCCTTAAAAAGAAGCACTTATCAATGTAAAGAAAAGAGCTTCTTTTTGTTTTTTTCATTATGAGAGTGAATTTAATACTTCAGAATATGCTGTTGATTTTAGAATAAGAACATTTTTAATTAAAGTTTGCGTGTTTCCAAGGGATAATATGCGAAGTTGGAATAAAGGCCTGGGGGGGGTAAATTGTAGTAGAATGAACCTAGGAAACTAGGTGAAAAAGATGGAAAAAGAAAGAAAAAAGAAGAGAA
>CANQEE010000041.1 GCA_947594595.1 uncultured Bacilli bacterium | reverse complement strand
CTAGTTTCCTAGGTTCATTCTACTACAATTTACCCCCCCCCAGGCCTTTATTCCAACTTCGCATATATACCAAAAAAGACCGATCATTTTGGTCTATCTTTTAGGTGCATAATACATGTATGCTGTTGGAATAGAATACTTTTTTAATTCCTTTAAATCACACCATAAAAAAGTTGGAATTTCTTCTTCCACACGAATAAAAAATCCTTTCATTTTCCATATTTGATGTGTAAAAATATGCTTTTTTTCTTCTAATTCTTGAATGGAGATGGCATGAGTATTTTGTTGCTTAATCCAAGAAATCACATCTTTTTTACTAAGAAATCCTTCTTGATCTGGAAATTGATAAAGTCCTGCTAAAAGTCCTTTATTAGGGCGTTTTAAAATAGCATAACAACCATTACATTCTAAAATTAAAATGGTTTTCTTTAAAATTTTCTTTTCTTTTTTTGAATTTTTAACAGGGAGTTGAGTAACGGTATTTTCGCTATATGCTTTGCAAAAAGAAGAAAGTGGACATTCCTTGCATTTTGCCATTTCTTTTGGAAGACAAATCATAGCTCCTAATTCCATCAATGCTTGATTTAATTCTTTAGCATTTTCCTTCGTCAACACCTCTTTGACTCTGTGTTCCATTTTAATTCTTGTAAGGGAGAGCATAATATCTTCTTCTACATTCAAAAGGCGGCTTAAAACTCGAAATACATTTCCATCTACTGCAGGATTTGCTTCATGAAATGCAATGGAACTAATTGCCCCTGCGGTATAACTTCCAATTCCTTTAAGATGCAATAAATCTTGATATTTTTTTGGAAAAATTCCACCAAATTCCTCCTCAATTTGGATCGCTGCTTTTTGAAGATTCTTTGCTCTACTATAATAGCCTAATCCTTCCCATAATTTAAAAAGAACATCCTCTTCTACCATTGCTAAAGCAGAAAGATTTGGAAGAGTTTCTATAAATCTATTATAATATTCCTTTACAGTCTCTACTCTTGTTTGTTGTAACATTACCTCAGAAATCCATATTTTATATGGATCTTTTGTGTTTCTCCATGGAAGAGATCTTTTTTCTCTTTTATACCATAATAAAAGGGGTTGTACTATTTTCTCTAAAGTTTTCTCTTTTAAAACTTCATATTCTTTTACTAATTTTTCTTCCTTCATCGCTGCATTTAAAGGAGAAGTAGAAGGAAGAGGAATGGCCTTCCAATTTAATTCTTTCTCACAAAATTTTTGATAAAGCTCTTCTGCTTTTTTTCCTGTTGTATAAATACGAGCAATCTTACTTTTCCGAATAATTGGAAGAAGTTTATTTGGTTTAGGATTTCGAATAGAAGCATCTTTTGAACCTTCTATTTCACAAGAAGCTAACACATCAAAAAGAGCTATTTTATGTCTTTTTAAAAATTCTTTTTTCAAAGCAATTGTAGAGGGAAGTTCTTCTTGATAAATTTGAGCTAAAACAGACCAAAAACGATTTTTAGGATGCATATAATAAAAGCCTTCTTCTCTAGACTTTATACTTGGAATACTTCCTAAAATAAGAATTTCAGAATCTTCTTCTACAAAAGCTTTTATTTCATGCGTCACATACATTTTTATTTTCCTTTCTTTTTATTCAATAGAAGTTGTAAAATAACAATCTTGCTTTCTCAATCGTTTAATTTGAATTTGATACTCTTTTTCAATTTGATGGAGCCTTTGATTGATAGATTCTTTTTCAGGTTTATAATTCATATAAAAAGTTTCTTCTAAAATTCCTAATCCTCGAAAAAGTTCTTCTTCTTTTCTTCTTAAAAAATATTTTAAATACCATTGAACTTCTTTAGATAAGAGAATTGCAGCTTCCTTTTCTGCAATTAAAATTCCTTTCCTTAAATGTTTTTTAATCAAAGAAATAAAAAGTGAATTTTGATAAAGCTTTATCAATTCAGAAACATCTCCATCCATAATATAAATGATATCTGTTTTTTTTAGAAGTGCCATATTTTTAGCATTTAATTCTGTATAAATAACACTTTTGGCACCCTTTTCTTTTAATTTCTTTTCCATTTCATTTTGTAAGCGAAATGATTTAGTAGATAAAGTATTTGCATTTCCTACTAAAATAATATCTTTCTTTTGTATAATACTATAAATAGCTCTATCTACTTCCTTTTTTACAAAAAGATCAGCCCCAACAATTACATTAAAAGGCATTTTACCACCACCTTACTTTTATTATATATTCTGAATCTTTTTTTTACCTTCTTCTTCCTGAATTGATACTTTTAGGTAATTAAAGTTCATTTTTCAAAAGATTTTCTTAGTTTTCTTACTTTCATACTCATTGATGCTCTAATAAACAAATACTTTCTACATGATAAGTATTCGGAAACAGATCTACAAGTTCTATCTTTTTTAAAGTATACAACTGACTCAATTCTTTTATATCTCTAGCTTGAGTGGCTGGGTCACAAGAAACATAAATGATTGTAGAAAAATTGTTTTGTAAGAGAACTTGTTTTGTTTTTCGATCTAATCCTTTTCTAGGAGGATCTATAATGACCGTATCATATCCTTTAGGAATTGTTCCAATAAGATCCTCTACTTTCCCACATGTAAAAGTTACGTTTTTAATTTTATTTCTTTTAGCATTTTCTCTTGCATTTACTATTGCACTCTTTATCACTTCAATTCCATATACTTCTTTAACTTCTTGCGCTATTACCAAAGAAATAGACCCTACACCACAATATAAATCCAATACTTTTTCTGATTTTTGTTCTTGTAAAAAGGTTTTGATTTTTTGATAGAGAAGGATAGTTCCTTTCAAATGAATTTGAAAAAAAGAATCTGGAGATACTAGAAAAGAAACTCCCAAAAGATTTACTTCTTGTTCTTTTTTTCCATAAAAACATTTCCCCTGATAATAAAGAGTATCTACATGAGGAAAAGAAAAACAATGATTTTTTGTTTTCTTTTCTGTTAGAACAAGAACTGTTTCTTTGCCAAAAGAGCGAACCATTGCAGTCATTTCCTCTTCTATATTCTTAGCAAAAATTTGAAGATCTTCCAATACTTCATTTAATTTTGGAGAAAGAAGCAAACATTTAGAAATTGGTAAAATTTTATGCGTTTTTTCTTGATAAAACCCTATTTTTCCTTTTTGAATATGAAAAGTTACTTTATCACGATACTGTTCTTTTTCTGTTTTTTCAATAGAAAGTTTCTCTAATTTGATGTTCGCATTTTTAAAAAACAACTCTTTTACTTTTTCTACTTTAAATTCAAGTTGTTCCTTCTCATTCATTTGCCGAATATGACAACCACCACACTCATAAAAATAAGGACATTCTGTTTTTATTTGATCTTCTTTTTTTAAGGTTAAAACCCTATAATTGGAAGTTTCTAGGTCAAGAAGACATTCTCCTTTCCAACCTATTCTCGCTTTTGGAATAAAGTCTATTTTTTGATTGATCTTAGAGATTCCTCTTCCAAAATAATCATATCCTATAATTTCTACTTTCACTTGCTTTTTCATATCTTTATTATAATAATTTTCGGATAAATTGAAAAGAAAAATCCATACTAATCATAAGGTGAGCCTATGAAAACAAAGGATTTATTAAAGAAAAGATTAGGAAATCCAAGTGATTTAACACTAAGAACTTTTTATTTCGGAACAAAAGAATTAACCATCCTTTTTCTAGAAGTTTTAGTAGATGGAGAATATATCAATGATTTTGTTTTAAAAAGAATCTCTTATCTTTCAAAAATCAATAAAAGAATTCTTATGAATACACTTCCTAGTAACAATATTCAAGAAGTAACTTCTCTTGATGAGGCATTGGATTATATCTGCAAAGGATTTGCTCTTCTACTTTTTAATAAAGAAATACTTGCGATCGAAGCAAAAGCAAGTATTGATCGTGGAATTGGAGTTAGTGAAATGGAAAGTGTTATTCTAGGACCACGTGATGCTTTTAATGAAAATTTTAATACCAATTTAGGATTGATTCGAAGACGTTTAAGATCAAGTGATTTACATACAAAAACTTTCTATGTAGGAAGAAAAACAAAAGCTAAACTTGCTATTTTATATATGAAATCTATTGCAATGCCTAAAAATGTAGAAGAAATTGAAAAAAAAATAAAGAAAATTGATACTGACGGAATTTTAGATATTTCTTATTTAAAACGTTATTTAAAAGAAAAAAACACTTTTTTTCCAACCATGATGACAACAGAGCGACCAGACAAAAGTGCAATGGCACTTTTAGAGGGAAAAATTGTTCTGGTCCTTGATAATAGTCCTTATGTTTTAATTCTCCCTTCTTTCTTTATTGACTTTTTTCATACTCCTGACGATTATTACCAAAAAGATACTACAATTACTTTTATTCGAATCATCCGTCTTTTTGCTTTTTTAATCTCTATTTTTGTTCCTGCTTTCTATATTGCTGTTACAACACATAATCAAGATGCAATTCCATTATCTTTTCTAATCAACTTTACAGCTCAAAGACAAAATGTTCCTTTTTCTTGTTTAACAGAAGCTCTATTTATGAGTCTTTCCTTTGAAATTTTAAGGGAGAGTGATCTTAGAAAACCTTCTGTAACAGGGACAGCCATTTCAATTCTAGGAGGTCTTATTTTAGGAGATGCTGCTGTTTCTGCAGGACTTATTTCTCCTATTATGATTATCGTTATCTCTATTTCTGCGATTTCAGGGCTTGCTTTTTCTTCTATTGAAATGACATCTTGTATTCGAACTTTTCGATTTCTGCTTCTTTTTCTCTCTTTTGCTTTTGGAATCTTTGGAATTTATATAGGACTTCTCATTTTAATTGCAACTCTAAATACAACTTCTACTTTGGGGCTTCCTTATCTTTCACCGATTTCTCCTTTTATCAAAAGTGAATGGAAAGATAGTTTTATTAAAGTAAATGATAAGAAAAAAAGGCTTAGAAATCCACTTCTTACAAAAAATAAAGAAAGGGGAAATTAAATGAAAAAAAAGATACAAAAGATCTCTTTCCTTTTTCTATTTTTTATACTTGGTGGTTGTAGTCGTTATACCGAAGTGAATCAACTAGGAATTGTAGAAGCAATTTCCCTTGTGAAAGAAAATGGAAAAATCAAAGAAAGTATTTCTTATGTTCTCCCCCAAAAGGAAGAAAATACAAGTAAAAACCAATATAAAATACTTTCTAAAACCGGAACTTCACTTTTAAATGCCCATTTAAAAATCCAAGAAGAAGATGAAAAGAAAATTTATTTTGATCAAACTCAAGTTGTATTATGTAATCAAGAGCTTTTAAAAGAAGAGGGAAAAAATTTAATTTTCTTTTTCTTAAAAAACTTTCGTCATCCTAACTTTCTTTTCTTTCTATGTGAAGATTGTAGTACACTTCTAAAAAAAGAAAAACAAAAATCTTTTTATGAAGATTTAATTCAATCTCAAATTGGAAAAGAAGCAATTACTACCTTTGAAGACTTTGCATCCCTTTATTTAGATTATGATACAACAGCATATCTTCCTTTTATAGACAAAACAAATCACATTAGATTAAATGCTCTACTTCAAGGAAAAAAAGAAGGCTCTTTCATACCCTATAATAAAGAAGAGCAAGCAACCTTTTTTCTTCTTAAAAATAAAAGTAGTACAAAAGAAATGACTTTAAAATTAGAACAAAAAAATTATGCTATTCTCCTAAAAGATATTCGAAGTTCCATTCAAATCAAACAAGGGGTTGTTAGGATCAAAGTAACAGGAAGTTATCAAGAGAAAGATTTCTTTCCTAAAAATTTACAAGAAAAAATTCCTATTCAAATTCAAAAAAATTTAACCAAACAAATTCAATCTTTTTTAAAGAAAGAAAAAGGAAAAAAAACAGATTTATTAGGAATTCAAAATCTTTTTTTAAGGACTACGAGAAATCGTAAAGAAGCAAAAAAGAAGAAGGAAAAAGCAAGTTATCAAATACAAATAAAATTTAAGAAAGAAGGTGACTTTTTTGACCAATTATAAATTAGGTGCAACTGCAACAGGAACGATTCTCTTTTTTTTAACAAGAGCTTGTTTTTCCTTATTTGGATATCAACTTCTTTTTCAAAATGCAGGAAGTGACTCTATCCTTGCATTTCTTTGTGCTTTAATTTTTTCGATTTTCTTGTTTCATTTGCTTTTAAAAAAAAGAAGAACTAAAAAAATTTCTAAAGAGACTTCTTGGAAAAAATGTTTATTTCTTCTACTTCTCCTCCTCTTTTTCTCTATTTATCTATTTAAAGAAATTGAACTGGTACAAAAAATGTGGATCGATGTTCCTTTTCTTGTACTCGCTTTTCTTTTTCTTTTTCTCTTCTTTCTTTTAACAAAAAAGGGACTCTTTTCTCTTTCTACTTCAAGTTTTTTTCTCTTTTTTTTCTTTCTTCCATGTTTTCTTCTTTTATGTATAGGAGGTCTTCCTCTAATCAATCTAGATTATTTAAAACCTTTTCTCATAAAGCCTTCTACTTCTTTCTTTCTTGCAATTCTATATTCTTTTCTTTTCCTTCTTCCTCCTATTCTTTTTCTTTATTTTCTTTCCTACTCTAAAATAGATCATCAAAAAAAACAAGAAAAAACTTTTTTCTTGTTCTTCATATTAGGTTGTCTTTCAATCCTTTTAGAAATTTTCTTAATGCATTTAACTCTTGGAAGTAATCTTGCAGCAATCTACCCTGATCCTTTATTTGCACTTGCTTCTAGAATTTCTAGTTTTCTTATTCTAGACCGAGGTTTCTTTCTTTTCTCTTTCTACCTTCTTTTTGATTCTACTATTTTTTTAAGTGTTCTAACTTATATGATTCAAAAGAGTATTTCTTCTTTGTTTATCAAGAAGAAATTTCCTGAATAAATAATTTTTCTCCCTTTTTTAAAGTAATAAAATAGATCCCATCTTTTTCACAAGTAAATAAGGGCTGTAGAGATGAGATAGATTCTTTTTGGACTTCTTGTTCTTCTTTAGACACCTGTGTCATTTTTCTCTTCCCCTTTCTTTCTTGGAATCTCATTTTCAAGAGGAAGGGTGATGGTATCTTTAGGAAGTTCTTCGATTCCACTTGAATTTGGTTTATATGCAATTAAATTTTGTTTTTTTAATGCTTCATATAAACTGGGTGCACCAATAAATCCGAAAAGAGAAACCCAAAGAGATTCATTAAGACTTTTCCCATAAAACATTTTTGTAAAAGGAATTCCAACTACAAAAGAAAGAACTAAGTTCATAAACCAAATTTGCCACTTCGTATGAAAAAGTTTACTCTTTTTCATTTTTTGAACAAGAGCCATTAAAAATATAGAAAAAGTAATACTAATTAACAAAAGTTCCCAAAGCAAAGGACTCATTAAACTATCCATATATCCTCCTAATTTTATATATGCATATTTTTATTTTTGAAATAAGAAAAAAGCCTAGTAAAAATACTAGACTTTACTATGGAGCAAGGACAATGCGGAAGGTACGATCTCCAATGGCACGACCTGTATAATTACTGAAATAAAAAACACCTGCAACCGTACCATCGCGATAACCTCCCCCACGAAAAAACCATGGGTTCTGGGCATTCACCGCGTAAGAAGAATCACTATACCAACCTTCTACTTCATTTAAATTATGACCCTTACATGGTGATCCACCACAGGCTGTATTGAAATTATCACTTGTGTATAAGTCATAGTATTTCTCATCTGGCCAATCTCTTCCTCCTAATTCTTTCGTCCATTCTTTATTATCAAATCCTGTTCTTCCTGTGTACCCAGAATTCCATATCTCTACTGCTACTCCATCTGTCCTTCCCATTTGTTTTGCTGTCTCTGCATCATAATTATCACTGGAGTATCCTGAATAGTGATTATAATTCCCCATTACATATTCCCAACTTCCTCCATTCATATCATAAATTCCATAAATGTTTCCGGTGGTACTTGCTCCTGCTCCCCCATATCCTTCTCCTGTTCCTCTATCTTTTAAATCATCATATCGATATGTACAACTGGAAGATGATCCTGTACTTGGACTTCCTCCAGAACATCCTGTTATAAAATTACTATTATTATTCATATAAACTTCTTTGTTGGATTCTTCATATAATGTATTTCCATACTTTCCATATTTACTTTGTGTAAGATATGCAACTAATGCCCATTCACTATTCTTCATTGCATGACTATCATATGTTTCATCAAATCCATAGATGTTCCCTTCTTTCACTATGTTTCTTGACACTAAATCTAAAGTAGATACTCGGATTCCTCTCCAACTCGTTATATTTGGTTTGATTACTGC
>CANQEE010000040.1 GCA_947594595.1 uncultured Bacilli bacterium | reverse complement strand
TATTTATTAAAAATATCTCTATGATTTAATTCAAAATTAAATTTGCTAGATTTTTTCGTAAAAAACCGAAACTCAAATAAAATATCTTTCTTGTTTTTTTCTAGGAAATTTTATATAATCTAGAAGAAAAGAAAGAAGTGATCTGATGCAAAAACCAGACTTTAAAGAAGCAAAAACAACAGATAAAAGACCTTATGTAACTAAAAAATTCCAATTGGAAAAAAAATATAAAAATTCTTTTCAGGGAAAGACATATTTTATGAAAACATATGGTTGTCAAATGAATGAACACGATAGTGAAATGATCGAAGCTATTTTGCAGGAGATGGGATTTCAAAAAGAAGAAAACTATGAACAAGCAGATCTTATCCTTCTTAATACCTGCTCTATTCGAGAAAATGCGCATCATAAAGCATTTGGAATGCTAGGACGTTGTAAACATTTAAAAGAAAAAAGACCAGATTTAATGATTGGACTTTGTGGCTGCATGTCACAAGAAGAAATTGTAGTAGAAGAAGTTTTGAAACATTATCCATTTTTAAACTTTGTTGTTGGTACACATAATTTTTATAAAATTCCAGAATTATTAACAACTTCTTTAAAAGAAGGATTACAAGTAGAAGTTTATTCAAGAGAACAAGATTTGATAGAACAGATACCAATGGATAGAAAAGCAACTTATAAAGCTTATGTTAATATTATTTATGGTTGTGATAAATTTTGTACTTACTGCATTGTACCTTATGCAAGAGGAAGACAAAGAAGCAGAAAGAAAGAAGATATTTTAGAAGAAATCAAAGAATTGATTACAGAAGGATATCAGGAAGTAACTCTTTTAGGGCAAAATGTTAATGCTTATGGAAAAGATCTTTATGAATCTTATGGTTTTGGTGAATTATTAGAGGATGTTGCTAAAACTAAAATCCCAAGAATTCGATTTGTAACAAGCCATCCTTGGGATTTTACAGACCATATGATTGATTTAATTGCAAAGTATCCAAATATTATGCCAAGTATTCATTTGCCAGTTCAATCTGGAAGTAGTTCGATTCTTAAAAAAATGGGAAGAAGATATACAAGAGAAAATTACTTAGAACTTGTAAAAAAACTAAAAGCTAAAATTCCAAATTTAGCTCTTTCAACAGATATTATTGTAGGATTTCCAGGAGAAAGTGAAGAAGATTTTGAAGAAACTCTTTCCCTTGTTAAACTTTGTAAATATGACAATGCTTTTACATTTATTTATTCGCCAAGAGTAGGAACTCCTGCTTTAAAATTAAAAGACCAAATAGAAGAATCCGTCAAAGAAGAACGATTACAACGACTCAATAAAATTGTGAATCATTATTTTTTAGAGAATAATAAAAAGCTAGTAGGAACTAAACAACAAGTTTTAATAGAAGGAAGATCTCCTAAACAAAAAGATGCTTATTTTGGATATACAGAGACCAACAAATTAGTTAATATTCAAGGAAAAGACTTACCAATTGGAAAAATTATTTCAATAGAAATTATGGAAGCAAAAACATGGAGTTTAGATGGAAGAGCAAATTAAAATTTTAGAACAAGTAGATCAAATTGTAAAAGTCATGAAGGAAGATTCTTGTTATCAAGATTTGCTTCTTATTCAAGAAGAAATGAAAGAGAATGAAACACTTTTGAAAAAAATCGATCTTGTCAAAGAACTTCAAAAGAAATGGGTTAAAAATACCACTCAAAAAAAAGAAATAGAACAAGAATTGATTCAAGCAAAAGAAGATTTAGAAAGCATTCCACTTTATCGATCTTATTTAGAAAAAATAGAAGAAGTGAATCAAATGGTGGAAAAAGTAGAAAATTTAATCAATTCTTATTTAGAAAAGATAAAGTGAGAAAATAGAAAAATTTCTATTCTTTAAAAAAAACACAACACACTTACTGTGTTTTTTTCATCTCCTCTGGTACAAAAACTTAGGTTTTTGCATACAGTAGATTAGAGGAGGGAAAACGAATGGCTAATTTTAGAGAAATTGTTACAAAAGCTGTTGTTGGAAAAGCAAAAAAAACTTTTACAACAGAAAATAGTGTGACGCTTTCTAATTCTCCAACAACAGTATTGGGATGTTGGGTTATCAATCATAATTTTCATGGAAGTAGGATGAATGATAAAATTGTAATGGATGGAAGTTATGATGTTAATATTTGGTATTCCTATGATAATGATAGTAAAACAGAAGTAGTTAAAGATACAAATACTTATCATGAAGTTGTCAGTGTAAGAAGAAAAGAAGATGATAGGATTCAAGGAGAAGAAATTATTGTTCGAAGCTTAAAACAACCTAGTTGTACAAAAGCGGAAATCAAAGGAAATGCAATTTCTTATACCATTGAAAAAGAAATGGGTGTCGAATTAGTAGGAGATACGAAAGTAAAAATTGCAATTGACGAAAATGAAGATCCATGGGATGAAATTGGGGTAGAGGACGATATCGACCAGGAAATTGAGAAAGAAGTACAAGAAGAATATATAGAACAAACTAATCAAAATGTAGAATCTACCACAGAAAATAACATGTAAACAAAAAAAGGTTGACAAGATAAAGAATAGATTTTATAATAAAGAAGAAATTAAAGCACTAGGAAGGAGAAACAAAAATGGCAGTAAAATTAAGACTTACTAGAATGGGAGCTAAAAAAAGACCATTCTATCGAATTGTCGCAAGTGACTCACGTAGTCCAAGAGATGGAAAGTATTTAGAGTTAGTTGGAACTTATAATCCACTTCCAGGAGAAAAAGAGGTAAAGATTAACGAAGAAGTTGCTCTAAAATGGTTACGTCAAGGAGCTATTCCATCTGATACAGTAAAAAACTTATTCAGTGAAGCAGGAATTATGAAAAAATTTGCCGAAGAAAGAGATGGAAAACGGTAATGAATTTTGCTCAACTAACAGAAAAAATTGTAAGAGCGCTTGTCGTAGATGAAGATGCAGTTCGTGTGAAAGAATTTCCAAGTGAGGATGAAAAAATGATTCTTTTGGAAGTAATGGTTCAAGAAGATGATTTAGGTCGCGTAATTGGAAAAAATGGAAGAACTGCTGCAGCAATTCGTACGCTTATTCAAGCAAGTAGTGCACTCCATGAAAATAAGTATGTAAAAATCAATTTTGATAAATTTTAAGAAGCAAGGTGCTTCTTTTCTTTTTTCTTTCTAAAGAGAAGAGAAAATTTTTCTTTTCTAATTATTTCCACTTGTAAAAAAAAAGAAAATGACTATAATAGAAAATTATAAATGAAGGGAGGAAAGTATCTTGAAAAGACCCGTACTTGTGATAGAAGATGCGATTCTTTTTCCTGAGAGTGAACTTCGTCTTGAAACAGAACAACTTTCTCAAATGACAACACTTTCCAAAGTAGATCAATCATCTTCTAGAGAAATCTTAATAGTGCATCCTCTTCATACAGGAGATACCTTTGATATTACAGAACTTCCTTCTATTGCTCTTTTAGGAGAAGTAGAGCTTCATATTGCAATTCCTAATTCAAAAGTACGCACTGTTATTTTAGGGCTCCAAAGAGTTCAAGTTTCTTCTTATTATTTAGAAGATAATGTCTATTATGCAGACTATGAAGAAATTCCAATTCTTCCTATCAGTAAAGAAGAAATTTTATATAAAGATATGCTTCTAAGACTTTTAGATCGTTATATTAAAGAATCTCCTTATATGAGTAATGCTTTGATTAGCCAAATTAAAGAAATTGATCGCCTTTCAACCCTTACAGATGTAGTAGCATCCTTCTTAAATCTCCCTTTCGAAGAAAAGAAGAAATATTTGTATGAAATAGAACCTATTTCAAGAGCAAAGATGATAATGGAAACCATTAAGAAGGAACTTGGCATGGTTAAAATTGAAAGAGAAATTGATTTAGCTGTTCAACAAGAAATGGAAAAAAATCAAAAAGAGTTTTTACTAAGAGAGAAATTAAAAGTTATTCAAGAAGAATTAGGGGATGTCTCTAGTAAAGAACAAGATATTTTAAAAATAAAGAAAAAACTTTTAAAATTAAAATGTCCAAGAAAAGTAAAAAAAAGGATAGAAGAAGAACTTCATCGCTATGAAAATACATCGACTCATTCTCCAGAGAATGCAGGAATTCGAGATTATTTAGATTGGCTATTGAATCTTCCTTGGCAAACTTACACAAAAGATTGTCATGATTTAAAAGAGGTAATGAATCATCTGAATCATTCTCATTATGGTCTTTCTGATGTGAAACTTAGGATGATTGAATATTTAGCTGTAAAAGAAAATACAAGAAAACAAGAGGAGAGAACTCCTATCTTATGTTTGGTAGGACCTCCTGGTGTTGGAAAAACCTCTCTTGCATATAGCATTGCGAAAGCACTTCATAGAAAAGTCGTAAAAATGTCTGTAGGAGGTCTTAGTGATGAAGCTGAAATTGTAGGACATAGAAGAACTTATATTGGAGCAATTCCTGGAAGAATTATTCAAAATTTAAGAAAATGTAAAAGTTCAAATCCTGTTTTTATTATCGATGAAATAGATAAAATGCAAAAAGATTTCAGAGGAGATCCTGCTTCTTGCTTACTAGAAGTATTAGATAAAGAACAAAACATGCATTTTCAAGATCATTATTTAGAAGAAGAATTTGATCTATCTAAAATTATGTTTATTGCAACGGCAAATTATGAAGAACAAATTCCGTTAGAATTGAAAGATCGATTAGAAATCATTCATATCTCTTCTTATACAGAATATGAGAAACTAGAAATAGCTAAAGAATGTTTGCTTCCAAAACTGTTAGAACAAAATGGTTTGACAGCTTTAGAAGTACAAATTCAAGAGGATGCCATTTTAGAAATTATCCGTTCTTATACCAAAGAAGCGGGAGTTCGTGAATTAGAAAGACTTCTAGATCAAATTCTTCGAAAAATTGTAAAGAAAATCCTTCTCGATCAAGAAAGTCCTTTCTTTGAAATTTGTAAAGAAAATGTATCAGAATTTTTAGGAGAATCTTTGTATCGATATCATAATAGTGAAGATAAAAAACAAGTGGGAGTAGTCAATGGTCTTGCTTATACACCCTTTGGTGGAGATACGCTTCCTATTGAAGTAAATTCATATCCTGGGAAAGGGAATCTCATCTTAACAGGATCTATTGGAGAAGTTATGAGAGAGTCTGCTCAAATTGCTCTTAGTTATATAAAAGCAAATCAAGAAAAATTTAAATTGGAGCAAGTTCCATTTGAATCCATAGATATTCATATTCATTTACCAGAAGGGGCAATTCCAAAGGAAGGACCCAGTGCAGGAATTGCTCTTACAACCAGCTTAATTAGTGCTCTTTCTAAGAGAAAAATATCAAGTAAAATAGCAATGACTGGAGAAATTACATTGAGAGGGCATGTACTTCCTGTTGGTGGAGTGAAAGAAAAATTGCTTGGAGCACATCGAGCAGGGATTAAAGAAATCTATCTTCCTTTAATCAATCAAAAAGATGTTAAAGAAATTCCTAAAAAAATTCAAAAAGAGATGCGATTTCATTATGTAGAAAAATATCAGGAAGTATATCAAAATCTTTTTGAAAATAGAAAAGTACGAAATTAGTCATACTTTTCTTTTTTTTTCGTACAATGAATTAGGAAGAA
The DNA here is from genome assembly GCA_947594595.1 of uncultured Bacilli bacterium. Lineage (GTDB taxonomy): Bacteria > Bacillota_I > Bacilli_A > RF39 > UBA660 > CANQVB01. The sequence continues at coordinate 2,707 of CANQEE010000040.1, read as the reverse complement.
AGGAGAAGAACGATGAGACAAATTATTTCTGTGGAAAAAGAAATACCCTTTAAAACCATGATAGGAGAAATTACAAGTATTTCATTAGAGCATACATTATCTTTTCAAGACGATAGTTCTATTCTAGGAGATTTAATTGTAAGTGGAACTTATAAATTAACAGAAGCTTCTCGTTTGGATGAAGATTTCTCTTATAAAATTCCTGTAGAAATTTTATTGACAGAGACTTTAGAAGAAGAGGATAGAAAAATTGATATCGAAGATTTTACTTATGAAATTTTAGATGAGGAAGCTCTTCTTGTTAAAGTTGATCTAGCAGTAGAAGGAAGGGAGAAAATAGAACTAGAGAAAGAAGAGGTTTTTGAACAGATTGAAGAGAAAGAACAGGAGCAAGTTCAAGAAGAAAGAAATGAAGAACAAAAGATGAAAGATGATTTTCAAGAAATCGAAGTTTTAGAGGAAACAGAAAATGAAAGAGAAGTTTTGAAAAAGGAACTAGATCAAGACTTCATTCGGGAAGAAGTCTTAGAAACTACTCAAGAAGAGACAACTCTAAAAGAAGAAACTGTAATGGATGCTAAAGAAAATATTGACAAAATAAGTGAAGAAACACAAATGCAAGTAGGGGATATAAATGAAGACGAAAAGAAAACTTCTAAAGAAGTGATGCACTCTATTTTCTCTGTTTTTAAGGATGCAGATGAGACTTTTTCTACTTATTCCGTCTATATTCTTCGTGAAGAAGATACTCTTGATGATGTCTTAAATCGATATAATGTGAGTCGTGAAGAAGCAGCTCTTTATAATAATTTGGAAGAGTTGCGAGTAGGTAGTAAATTGATTTTACCTACTGTGATTGAAAATGAATAAAGAAGTTGTAAGGAAAATAGAATGGATTCATTCGAATCGAATTGTTACAACAGAAAAAGGAAAATATTTTTTAAAAAAGCAGAAACATTATGAACAAAAAAGAGTTTACAAACTTTTAGAAGAAAGAGGATTTGAGTACTTTTTAAAACCTCTTACAGTTTTATCTTCTAAAGAAGAAGTATTTTCTTTTATTAAAGAAAAGCAATATCATTCTGAAGAAAAAGCGATAGACATGATGCATGTATTATCGCTTTTACAAAATAAAACAACTTTTTATAAAGAAATAAGTTTAGACGAAATTAAAGAAATTTATGAAAAAAATAAAGAAGAGTTACAATATCTTTATAATTATTATGAAGATTTAGAAGAACGCTTTTTTAAAGAGGTTTATCCATCTCCTACTGTCTATCTTTTTCAAAGAAATATTTCTCTTCTTTTTGAATCTCTTTCCTTTTCTAGGAATACCTTAGAAAAATGGTATGAAAAAATGATTCAAAAAAAAAGATCTCGGATGGTTCTTGTTCATCATAAATTTGTTTTGTCTCATCTTTTAGAAGCAGAAATTCCGAGATTGATTAGTCTTGATCAATTACAGTATGGACTTCCTATTGAAGATTTATTAACTTTCTTTAAAGAACATTGTTTAGAACAAGACTTAGAAATGTTATTTTCCATTCATCAAAAAAAATACCCTTTTCAAGAGGAAGAATTTCTTCTATTTTCCTCTCTTCTTGCAAAACCTGATAAATTGGAAATTCAAAACAGTTCTTGTTTTTCTTGTAAAGAGTTATCCATTGCTTTTCAAAAATTAAATCGATATCGTCTTTTTCTTTTACACGAAAATGAAAAACAAAAGAAACAAAATCATTAAAAATTCAAAGAATAATAAAATTGCATGAATTTTTGTGGTTAGAAAAATAAGAAGAAGTGCTTGATAAAAGACAATAATTACAAAGAATAAAATCAAAAATAAGTAGATGGGATTAAAAAGACGTTTTTGTCTACAAGCATAACATCTACAAAAGAAAGAATGTCCTTTTTTCTTTCTCATATTGTTCACCTATAGTAGTGTATGCATTTTCATAAAAAAGTGTGGTTAATTCTGTTGATTTTTGTCAAACTATGATACAATATAAATTGAAAAAAAGCTCTATGAAGTAAAATTTATAGAAGTAGAAAGAAAGGATGAAAATATGGAATTAAAAGGTTCAAAAACAGAACAAAATTTAATGGCTGCTTTTGCAGGAGAAAGTCAAGCAAGGAATAAGTATACTTATTATGCTTCTAAAGCAAAAAAAGATGGGTATGAGCAAATTGCTGCCATTTTTGAAGAAACTGCAAATAATGAAAAGGAACATGCAAAATTATGGTTTAAAGAATTACATCAAGGAGAAGTTCCAGATACAATGACTAACTTAGAAGATGCAGCAACCGGAGAAAATTATGAATGGACAGAAATGTATAAAGAATTTGCACAAACTGCTCGTGAAGAGGGATTTGATAGAATTGCTTATTTATTTGAAGAAGTAGGAAAAATTGAAAAGGAACATGAAGAGAGATATTTGACTCTTCTTCAAAATATAAAAGATGATAAAGTTTTCCACAAGGATGGAGATAAAATTTGGATCTGTAGAAATTGTGGACATGTTTATGTAGGAAAAGATGCTTTAGAAGTTTGTCCAGTATGTAAACATGCAAAAAGTTTTATGGAAGTAAAAGCAGAAAATTATAAGTAAGTAGAGAAAAACGATTTTCTCTACTCAGACTGTTGACAAATGAAAAATTTGAAAACAGTCTTTTATTATAATGAAAAATTTAGTATAATAAAGATGCGAGA
>CANQEE010000039.1 GCA_947594595.1 uncultured Bacilli bacterium | reverse complement strand
TGGGAATACATGATGGGAAATTATAATCATTATTCAGGATACTCTAGTGAGAGTTATGATATAGAGACAGCAAAACAGATGGGAAGGACAGATGGACAAGCAGTAGAGATATGGAACTCAGGATACACAGGAAAGACAGGATTTGATAAAAAAGAGTGGACGAAAGAATTAGGAGGAAGGGACTGGCCAGAATCTAAATATTATGACCTATATGCAAGTAGCGATTATAATACAGCCTGTGGAGGAAGTTCATGTAAAGGCCATGCAATGAAAGAAATTGAAGGTTGGTACAGTGATTATTCCTACATGGTGAACGATCAGTACCCGTGGTTCATTCGTGGCCATCATTGGAATAGTCCTACGAATGCGGGTGTTTTCGGTTTCCTAAGCAACGACGGTTACGCTTATAGCAGCAGCTCGTTCCGCATTGTCCTTTCTCCTTAATCCATTGATAAATGTAAACAAAAAGACATTAGTTCATAAGCTAGTGTCTTTTAGTTAGTGGTATAAATTTCAATCTCTACTTTTCATTTTCTATTAAATTACTAAATTTTTTATTCAATCCAATCTAAGTATTTTAGTCTTGTTTTAAGAGCATCACTTGATATACTTCCTACTATTTTATGAGAACTATTTTTTAATTTCCCTTCTTTAAAAAATAGTGTAGTAGGAGTTCCTGAAATATAGCTAATCTCATCTAATTTTTTTGTCTCTTCTTCACTTAATTCTTTTAGGTTAATTACATAAGCATTTAAATGATATTCCTTCATAACACTTTGAAAAATGGGCTCGTATGACTTACAAGCTGAACATCCTGTCTGCATAACCTCTAAAATAAAACTTTCTTTTTTCTCTATTTTTTTCTCTACTTCGTTCATTGAAATATTTTTTACTGTAGTAGAACTTCCACATCCTGTAAGAAACAATATTAAAAATATAAAAATAGATAGACCTCTTTTTTTCATTGTAAACCTCTTTTCTTAAAATATTTTATCATATCTTGTTTGAAAACTCAAAGTAGGTTATAATCTCACGTTTGACAGTTTCAAGAAAGCAAAATCTCCCAAACCCAGTACTTACAATGGTTTGAGAGATTTTTAAATGCCCAAAAAGATGCGTACTATTTTAATTTTTTTTGTTCTTCCAAAATTTTTTTAATTTTTTTATAAGTTATTATCTCATTGTCCGTATTTATGCCTAAAAATTGGTGTAAATCATCTGTTAAGTCTGTCCTTGTATATGTGGGTTGGTAACCCTTTCCTTTCTGTTCTAACATTTTCATTTCCTGCAATTTAGTTACGATTTCATGAACAGTGTATTTATCATTTAATTGATGTTCTAAATATCTATAAATGAATAATGCTAAATAGCAAGTTATGAAATGACCTTTTATTCTATCTTCTTTTGATAGATGAACTGTACCTGAATCAAAATCGTTTTTCATTATTTTAAATGATTCTTCAATTTCCCATCTTCCTTTTATAACCTTAATTATTGTTTCAGTATCATTCATTAAATTAGTTGTAATTCCATACAATCCATTGTACTTTTCTTCTTCTTTATATATTTCTTCATCAATGAAGTATTCAATATTGCCAGCAATTTCACCTGAATTAGTTGTATTTACTTGCTTAATAAATCTTTTCGGATCATTTTGATTTTTAGTTATTTTTATTGTTTCTAAATCTCTTTTCTTTTTAATATTTTTGTTTTTCCTATTTACCTCTTCAATAAGTTTTTTTGCTCTTTCCAATTGATGAGTCTTTAGATTATGTTGGTATTCTTGATATTTAAAAGAAAAAGTAACTATCAATGTTTGTTTAACTGACTTTGTTTCACACTCAATTTCTTTATAAAATATTGTATTATAATGTTTTTGTTTGAAATATTCATCTTTTTCTAATTCTTCTAAATTATATACATCTTTTATATTACCAAGTATATGCCATCCAGTTTTATCTAAAGAAAAATCCTTTAATTCATTATTTAATTTTTTAATAGATTGCGTTATAACAAAACCTCGCCCATCTTTGACGTTAAAAGCCTTTATTTCATCATTGCACATAGCTGCATCAGTACAGACAATGATGTTTTTGCCTTTCATATTATATTTTTCTAAAAATTCTTTTTCACTAGGTATCATTGTTGTTGATTCAGAAGTATTACCAGGATTGATATTCATAGCAAAAGGATAACCATCAGCATCCATAAATAAGCCCATTTGAACAAGAGGAAGTGGCATATGATTTTTAGCAATTCCATAACGTTCAAAGTCATTTTCTTCCGTATAAAAGGAATAATTAGTACAGTCATAATAAATTACTTTATAATTTCTATTGATTACCTTATTACTATTATCAAATAATTCTTTTTGAATTTCTTCTAATTCGTTAGCTAGATAAGATAACGATCTATAAACATGTTGAAGATCAAAATCATAATTGCCAATGAATTTTCTGGATTGTTCATAGGTAGATAATTTTGAAGATGGCCATATTATGCGAGCAAAAACTAAACATTCAACAATAGAATTTAAATCAAAAGTAAAACGATACTTATTTTGGATATTTGTACAAATTTTATCTATACCTAAATCATAATATATTTTTCTTAGGAATAAGTGACCGGAGAAGAAACTTCTATTTTCATCTTTTTCTATTTGTTTATTTGGATCTAAAGTTAGGTGGACAGGAAGTTCTTTTCCATATTTTACCATTTGATTTAAAGAATCAATATATTCCTTAACTTTATCCATAGTATTAGTTTTACCAAATCTTATTTCTAAATCGTTATCATTTCCTAAAGTTTCATAGATAAAAGTAGATCTTTTTCCCTGAAGATTAGTATAGTCTTTAATAATAGAATAGGTAACACTGTTTTTAGAAATGCTTTTTTTTAGACGCATTATAATCAACTACTTTCAATAGTATTATAACACGGTACGTAGACAGTACGCAATAGTATAAATTAAAAAAACTAGATAAAATCTAGCTTAAATAACTATTTTTTTATTAAACTGTCAAAGATAGGACTGTCAAAGATAGGACCTCTTTTTTTCATTGTAAACCTCTTTTCTTAAAATATTTTATCATATCTTGTTTGAAAACTCAAAGTAGGTTATAATAACAATAGAAGAATAGGAGGGAACTTTATGGTTTTAAGAAAGCCTTATGCATTTCTTATTCAGCACTTTAGAAAAATTCATGTGGTTCTTTTACTTTTAGCTGCATATTTATTTTTTAAAACAAACCAAGTTAATTCTTTTATCAATGAATTTTTAAGTACAAGAACTTATAATTCTGCTTATGAATCTATTGATACCACGATTTCTTTTCTTGTTTATCTCTTTTTGTTTTTGGTTCTAATAGGTACAGCAGTTCTTGCATATTTACTTCGACATAAGAAAAAACCATGGAAAGCTTATATAATTCCTGCAGTTGTCTATATTATTTTATTTGTTTTAATGATTATGACCTCTTCCTTTTTCCACAATTATGGGGATGAATCAAATTTTGTGTTGATTCGTACGATTGGCCAATTCTTAGGAATGGATTTGGTCTTTCAATATGCAGTTTTTCTTCTCCTTTTAATTCGTATTACGGGAATTGATTTAAAAAAATTTGATTTTGTTCATGATCAGGAATATTTAGAAATTAAAGAAGAAGACCGAGAAGAGTTTGAAGTAAGCATTGAACTTGATAAAGAAAGTGTTGTTCGTTTTTTTAAAAAACAATGGCGTCATATTAAATATCTTTATTTAGAACACCCACTTGTCTTTAATACTCTTTTTACGATCACTGTAATTGTATTTTTAGGATATGGATATTATTATTTTGGAATCGTTAATAAAACTTATCGAGAAGGGGATAGTTTCGAAGCCCTTTCTTATCAGATGAAGATCCTTGATAGTTATTTTACGAAAACCAATTATCGTGGAGATGTGATTAAGGAAGGAAAAGATTATGTTGCGGTTATTATAACCGTTAAAAATAATGGTGCAAAAAGGCAATTGAATATTGATCGTTTTAGACTTTTAAATCATAATCATACCTATTCTTATACAAGAAAAGAAGAAGCTTCCTTTAAGGATTTAGGAGCAACTTATAAAAGTACAGAGTTAAATCCACAAGCGAGTACAACATTTTATTTAGTATTTGAAGTAGATGAAAAATTATCTAAAAACGACTTTGTGCTTTATTATCAAGATATTCCTTCTCAAGATCAATTGCGATTTAAAAAAATTAAATTAACACCGGAAGATTTACATGAAGTAGAAAAGGTTAAAACAGTGAAAAATGAAGAAAAATTAAAGATCTCAGGAATTGCTGTTGATCCAAAAGAAATTACTTTTTTAAAAAATAGTTTTCAAGATCAAATTTCATATTCTACTTTACAATGCAGCATGGATGGATGCAATATGGCTTCAAAACAAGCAAAGAACACAGCAGGAAAAATTCTTGAAATTTCATATGCCTCTCTTGATTTTGAAGGGAAAGATTTCGTTGACTTTTCAACGGACTATGGTAGAATAGATTATAAGGATAATAGTGGTAAGGTACAATCAATTCGAGTAGAAAGTGTTGTAAAAGAAGACTTTGCAGGCAAATATTTATATCTTAAAGTTCCTTCTCAAATAGAACAATCTAATTCGATTCAATTGATTTATACAATCCGAAACAAAGAATATAGTTATCAAATTAAATAGGAGAGATGACATGGAATCAAAAAAGAAAAAAAAGACAATTTTAATTGTTTTATTGATGATCATTGTAGTTGGATTGATTTATTACTTCTTCTTTTTATCACCAGCTCTTGCTTTTCAAAAACAAGAAGAAATTTTACAGAAAGCAGGAAAAAGATATTTTTCTCAAAATTCTTATCTTCTACCACAAGAAGGAAAAGTAAGAGAAGTTCGTTTAAGTGTTCTTTTTGATAAAAAATATATTGAATCAATGACAGTACCTCGGAGTAAAAAGAGTTGTAGTGGGGAAGATTCATTTGTAAAAGTAAAAAAAGTAGAAGGAAAGAATCAATACTTTACCTATCTTTCTTGTGGACCTTATCATTCTTCTACAGATCATGAAGGACCTCAAATCACCTTAAATGGAAAAGAAAATATTACAGTTGCAAGAGGTACAAAATATAAAGAAGAAGGAGTCAAAGCGATTCGAGATAATCAAGATGGACTGATGGACATCAAAGAAGTAGAAATTGATTCTAGTAAAGTAAATACTTCTGTCGCAGGAACCTATGAAGTAACTTATACAGCTTATGATAGTCTTTTTAATAAGACAGTTAAGAAAAGAAAAGTTCGAGTGGTTGAAAAACTTGCTACCACCATTAACCAAGCAACTTCGAAGAAAGGATATTATGAAGGGGAAGAAGCTAGCAATTATTTAATTTTTAATGCGATGCTTTGGAGAGTAGTTGGATTTGATGAGGATGGAAATATTACAATTGTATCTAATGATCCCCTTGCCAATGTAGATTATTCTTTTCAATCGAATGAAGTAAAAGGAAGCTCAATGGACCGTTGGCTAAATCAATACTTTTATTCAAAACTTTCCAAAAAATCAAAAAGTTATTTGGTAAAAAATAGTAAGTGGTGTGTTGATCCTATTAGCAAAGATCAACTTTCTAAAACAGACTGTAAGAAGACAATTCAGATGAATGTAGGACTCCTTAGTATAGAAGATTTCAATCGTTCTTTAGGAGAAGGTTCTTATAGTTACTTAGGAACTACTTCCATTGTCCAATGGCTTTTAAATCCAAGTGATGAAAAAGGAAAAGGATGGACTCAAAGAGATAATTTCTTATATGATGAGAAAGTTCCATATTTATCTTATGAGGGTGATATCTTATTTGGAGTAAGGCCAGCTCTTCATCTTAAAAAAGATGTAGAAGTGGTCTCTGGAGATGGAAGTAGTGAAAATCCATTCTTTCTAGGAGACTATGAAACAGCGAAAACAAGAGATCTTTTAAATACGAGATTGAGTGGTGAATTCGTAACTTACTCAGGATATTTATTTAGAATTGTAGATACTGATAAGAGTGGAAATACACATGTCATTTTAGATAGTGTGCTAGCAAAAGATGGAGAAGCTGTTACCACTCAATATCAGGAGGAAGAAGGCCCTTTTATTTATAATCCAACAAAAAAAGGCAATCTAGGATATCTTATTTCCAATGAAATGACACAATACATCAATACGAATTATTTTGTAAAGAAAAAAGTAACGGTTCCAATCTATAAAGATCGAGCACTCTATGAAAAACAGACGGATGAGAAAACATATTCAGTAGTGATTTCTGCCCCAAATACATTTGATTTGTTTAGTGCTAGAAGAAATAATAGTTTACTAAGAAAATATTGGTATATTAACTCATCAAAGAATGAAAATCGTCTTTATTTAGCAAGTGCTGGTGGAACTATTTATTATACTGATTATATAGATACTTCTTTTGCAGGTGTTAAAATTAGTGCTTATCTAGATAAAAGTATAACAATTACAGGAGGTAGTGGAACAGAAAAAGATCCGTACAAAATTAAGAAGTAAAGGAGTAATATATGAAAAAACAAAAAAAACAAAGAAAAAATAAGAAAATTAGTGTTCTTCTATTTGGATGTATTCTTTTTCTAGCTGTAGTGTTGGGTGGAGCTTGTTTATTAGTTTCTTTCTTTCCAACAGGATATAGAATAGAAGATCGAACTGCTCAAATGGAAAAAGTGGAGAAGGAAGAAGGAGATACTGTACTTGGTTGGCTTCGTGTAGAAGGAACCAATATTGATATGGCCTTAATCTATAGAGATACAAATACAGATTTACATAAACTGGATTATGATTTTGCTTGGAGTTACCCCAAAACAGAAACTCTTCAAAATAGAGCAATCTTCAGTTCTCACAATGTACTTAATGTCTCATCCAACCCACTTATGGAAAGTGAATCTTTTCGTAGATTTGAACCTCTTCCTGCTTTTCTTTATAAGGAATTTGCAGAGAAAAATCAATTGATTCAGTATACTGTAGGTGGAAAGAATTATTTGTATCAAATTTTTTCTGTTTCTATGGTAGAAGAATCAGAAATAGATTATGATCATGATTCCTTTGAAAAAGATATTTTAAGCAATTATATTAAAAAAGCAAAAGAAGAAAGTTATTATGATTATGATTTGGATGTAAATGAAAATGATTCACTTCTTACGTTGGTTACTTGTACAAGGTTCTTTGGAGCAACTGATGATTATGCTCTTAAAATTGAAGCGAGAAAAGTAAGAGAGAATGAAAAGGCTAAGAAAGTAAAACTTCGTGTAAAATCTAACTATGATATGGTAGAAGAGAGAATGAAAGAAGGTGATAATCATGCAACCGCATAAAAGAAAAAAATGTGTTGTTGCAGGGATTCTGATTTTATTAGGGACTTTTGCCGTTTTTGGAAAAACAACTTCTCCTTCTCTTGAAATAGAATCGATGCAACAAAAAGATCTTTTTAAACCTCGTGTGCAGCTCGTTGCCGATGAAAAAGAACCTGAAGTAATTACCAAAAGTTGTCCTTCTGATTTTTCAAATAAATATTATAAAGTGACTCAAATTCATGCAGAAATGGATTCAGCTGGAAATGTAGTGATTACAAATATTCCAGAGAATGTGACACTTTCTTTATATGTTCCAACTAGTTTAGAAGATTTTGATTATGAATTAAAAGATCTTGACAAAAAGCCAGGAGGATATATTGAAGTAAACGGAACAAGTATGCGCATTCTTTCTGAAAAATGGGGTCAAATTGAGTGGATTTTAGAACATGCTAGAGGAGGGAAAATCTATAAAAGCGATGCAGAAATTTTAGTATATCCAAAGACAAAATATGAGGATACAAAATATCTTTGTGACACGGATCATTTCATTTATAGAGTTTCTATAGTCGATACTTCTAGTGGTGCTCAAAACACACTTTATAATGATGAAATTTGCGTAAATTATAGAAATAAATATGGTGCTGATAGCCTGATGAGATCTGCTGTTCCGTACTGTTTTCAAACACAAGTTGATGTAAGTTATGATAAGGACACTGTACAAGGATGGATCGATTCTGCTGTTACAACTTGGGAAATTATGCAACAAGCACTTGCTAATAGTAAAGAATTTTCACCAGATCCACAAGGAACAGAGGTTATTAAGGCTCCAGATAATCCTTCAAAACAAAGAAAACTCTATTGTGATGCTTATAGACAAGATAAGGTAAGAACAGGAGAAAATGGAGAAGTGATTGTAGATGAGTATGCAAATTCGAAATCATATAGTTATGTAAAAGATACAGTTGCTACTCATGGATATTGTAAGACCTCTTGTAAAGAGACAGTAACAGTTAAATATCAAGCCCCTGTAGCAGTACAAGCAGGACTTTGCTTCTCTTATCAAGTAGAAGTAGAATCAAAAGT
>CANQEE010000038.1 GCA_947594595.1 uncultured Bacilli bacterium | reverse complement strand
TATTATATTCATTGAGAAAACAACTCCTTAAAACCTTTTAAGCTTCGAGCTTTTATTAAAGGTCTGTTTATTTTTTGTGATAAATTAATTATATAACAGTTTTTAGATTTAGAGTGTTTTCTCTTTTTTTATATAGTTTTACATTTTCCCACATCTAGTTTACTACACCTAAAATTTGAGCAAATTTGTCTTTTTGAAAGGAATATGATATAGTAACCCATTATTAGAAAAAGAGGGAAATTATGAAAACAGAAATCACAGAATGGTTTGATTCTATTGAAAGTGGAGAAAATAAATTTATCAATGCATGGGAAGATCCTTTTACTTTTCATTCAAAAGAAAAAGAAAAAATTGGAGAAGAAATAGAAGCAGGAGATCAAATTCATATTTATGGATTAGACCATTTTTATACAACAGTTTTAAGAACTTATGTACTTTCTCCTGAAAAATCATTAAGAAAAATAAGTATGAAGATCAAAGATAAGTTTAAGGAAAATGAAGAAGAAAGAAAAAGATATCGTAGAGAAATGGATTACTATAGAGTTTTTGGAATTATAAAAAGAGCACATCTTTTTTTATTAAAAAATGTAAGCCAAATGAGAGTAGATTTAATTGAACAATCTATTCCTGAAATTAGACTGTTAAGTGAATATGATTTAATCAAATGTTTTGGAAATAAAATTGCTTCTCAATTAAAAGAACAAGCCAATCAAAAAGGTCTTTGTTTGAAAGGACAAATTCCAGAAGATTTAACAAGTATTTATGATTTAAAAATACCAAGCTTATCTATTCGCACAATGGAACTTTTGGAGAATGCAGGATTTGATGGAAGTATTAGTAGTTTTACTACGAAATTTCAAACAGCAGAAGATGCGATTTCTGAACTTCAAAAAGTAAAAGGACTTAAGATGATCGGAGAAAAAATAGTTCATGCTATTCAAGAGAATGGATATGAATTTGAATCAAGAAAAAAGAAAATTTTTGAATATCAATCTAATATTCGAAAATGAAGATAAAAAGCTTTCAAAAAATTAAGAAAGCTTTTTTTGAATAAGTTCTAAATTGGTTTGAAGTCGTTTTTCATGAGGGGAAATTTTTAAAGCTTTTTTGCAAGCTGTATATGCAAGTTCATATTCTTCACAAGAAAAATAAGCAATTGCTAATAAATCATAAGGTGTATGGTCCCAACTAAAGACTTCATTGATATAAGTCTTTGCTTGCACTCTAATTTGAAGTGCTTTTCCTATAGATGTAAAAAGTTCATCGTATTTATTTTGCTGATAGCAAAGTAGTGCATATTCTATATAAGAATCTCTCAAGTAAGGAGCTTCGAGCATTGCCTTTTTAAACCATTCTTCTGCTTCTTGTATTTTTCCTAAGTTTTCATAGCATCTAGCAATAAATCTCATAGAAGCTGCTCGTTCATCTTTCCATGTTGCATTTTTTAAAGCTAGATGTTTTTTTAAAGTAAAAATTGCTTTTTCCCACATTCCATAGTACATATATTCTCGACCTAAATAATGCATATTTCGATCATCTTCAGGGTCTTCTTCTACAGATAACTCTAAAAGAGGAAGATAGCTACATCTTGATTTATTTGTATCAGGGTAGTGATTCAAAGTAATTTCTTCTGTTGTGATTTTCTTTTCTTCTTGGTTTTTTGAAAAAGTAAGTACTTCATGAACTGGGTGAGTCCATTGATAATTTTTTCTTGCATGAATCTTTTCTAAATAAAAGTTTACGAGTGGGCGATTTTCTTTGTCTAAACTCCAATTATAATTATAAGCAAGTCTTGTAGTATCTTCTTGCCAAATTTCTTCGAGTCTTTCTCTCCATCCAGGAAGAAACACTTCATCTAAATCGGTACAAACACAAATATCTGTATCTTCCGGAACAAGTTCTAAAGAATGATTCCTTGCTACATCAAATCTCCAGGGTATGATCATTTCTTCCTTAACATGAACGCCTAAGTCTTTCAATTTTAAAACAGTTTGATCAGTAGAGCCTGTATCAAGTACATAAATTTCATCGGCTTCTTTCATAGAATGAACCCATCGTTCTACAAATTTTTCTTCATTTTTTGAAATGGCATAAACACAAATTTTTTTCTTTTTCATATCCTCATCTCCTCTATACTCTATGAAAAAAATTTTAAAAATAGAGAAACAAAAAAAGAAGAGAATACATAGAATAAACTAAGGAGCGGTGATGATGCAAGAAGAAATTTATATAGTTCAAAAAGGAGATACTTTAGAGAAAATTGCCCAAAAAAAGAATATTACCAAAGAGAAATTGATGGAAATCAATCAGCTAGAGAATACGCTTTTGCAAGTGGGACAAAAACTTCTTGTTAAAGAAAAAGAAATTCATATAGGAAGTGATATTTGTGGAACTTTTCCCAAAATAGAAACTCCAATGAAATATGATACCTATACAGTAAAGAAAAAAGATAATCTTTATACTCTTGCTAAAAAATTCAATACAACAGTGGCTTCTTTAAAATATATCAATCATTTAGACAATCCTCTTTTATCGATTGGTCAAGTTCTAAAAGTTCCTTTCAAAGAGGAAACAATGCTTTCTTATACCGTACAAAAAGGAGATACGCTTTATACCATTGCATCAAACTATCATTTAACACCTCATCAAATTATTACGATCAATCATCTTCCATCAACATCTCTTCAAATTGGTCAAGTTTTGAAACTTCCTATTTCATCTTCTTTCCAAAAAGAAAAATAAAAGGATCTGATGGATTATTCTTACCTTCTAAACAGAGGTTTTTTTTGCTTTTTCTACAATATATTTCCATTCTAAAGGTCCAACATGTCCATTTTGTTCTAATCCATATTCTTTTTGGATAGCTTTTACAGCAAGTTCTGTTTTTGTATCAAAACAATCCCAAACATCAACCAAAGGGAAAGATGGATCTTTTAGATGAATTTCTTTTAAAAATTCTTGTAAAGTTGTTACTTCATTTCCATGCATTCCTAAAGAAAGAGAAATTCCAGGATAAATTTCATCTTTATATGAGAAAAATTCTTTTGGTAAATGAGAAAGAAGTTCTAAATAAGCCTTTTTTATTTGGTTCCAAGTGTCAATATCAACAATCCCATTTTCTTGAAGACCATGTTCTTTTTGAAAAGCTTTTACCATCTTGACTGTATTTTCATCATAGATAGTATTATGAGATAAAGATGGAATTTGAACATCAAAATAGGCAAGAACTCCTAAATAATAGTGGAGTGCTTGTACATGAGGACCTCTATCTCCTTTTTCTAATTGAATATCATACTTCATTTCAATCTCTTCTAAGGAAATGCCTTCTGTATATAAATCTGAAAGTTTTTTAACTGCTGTATAAAGATACTTGATTTTATACCAAGTTGCTTTGTTTAAAGTTCCTGTAATTTCTAAATCAAAAGTATCTTGAAATATTTTAATAGCATCTTCTAATACAACATCAAAATATTCATGAATGGAATCAAATTTTGGTAAATTTGGATAATTGATTGCAATTCGATTTAATTGTCTTTTAATAATTCGAATATGTTCTCCCACATCTCCAAGTTTTAGGGGGAATCCTGGATAAGAAGCAATTGGTTCTGTGACTTCAGCATCTAAAATCAATGAAATATCTGTTCCATAGTAATGTTTTAAAATTTGTAAAGGTGTCTTTCCTTGTTTGGCTAAGTCCACACTTCCCCATTGAGAAAGTCCTTTGCATAATGTATTTCGTCCATCACAATATTCAGTAAAATAGGGTTCAATATGATCTCCTTTTACAATGTAGTTGTTAAAAATTTCATCTACAATTTTTGTAATATTTTCAAACAAATCTCTTCCTTTTTTAAAAGTTTGATCAAAGGAGGGAAGAGAAGTAATATCAAAAGAATATCCTTGACTAGGATACCATTCATTATAAATTCGATTGAGAGTAAAAGAAATTTGAACTAAGATGTTGCTTCGAATTGCACTCTCAGGCCATGAAGGATAGATTTCACTACAAGCAACATTTTTAATATAGTCAATAAAAGAAATTTGTAAGTTTTCAGCATCTTCTTCAGGTTTTCCTAAATGAACGACAATATTAGTAGGAATCAGTGGTTTTCCAATTTGTCTTAGTTTCATTGTTTCCGTCCTTTCAATAAAGAATATCCGTGTGGTATCATCTCAATTTTTTGAAGAGATTTAATGCCATCATAAATTGCAACTTCTTCAATCAATGTATCTTGATAATTTGGATGAGTGGCTTGAATTTGATAAAAAGAAGCTCCATTTAAATAATCTTCTCTATGTATTGGAGCAGGAAGATAAATGGAATCGATTTGACCATTTTCTTGTGTAAATCCAGAAAAGAAAATTTGTTTTCCAGAAGAAAATTGTTTTGAAATTTCTATTTGGACATTTTGAATAGGAAAATAAGTATTTCCTATTAACGCTTGAACTTTTAAAAGACCAATCCCCTTATTTGTTTCTAGGAAGGTATCGTAGCTTTCTAGTTTTTTTTCATAAGAAGCAGGTTTTTGGAGCAACAAAATTTGTCCTACTTGTAAAAGTGTGGAAGACAGATGATTTAACTCCATCAATTGTTTTATGCTGATTCCAAATTGTTTAGCGATTTGAAAAAGGGTATCCTTTTCTTTAACTACATAAAATTTTTCTTCTCTCATTTGATCACCTAATCTATTATATGAGTTTTTTTTAAGAGAAAAGAACGATATAAAAAGAAAACTGCCTTGTATTGACAAGACAGTTTTTGAGGTGTTTTTAATCTAATAATTTAAGTGATAAAGATGCTTGATTTACACTTCCACCTTGTCCTGAAGTTGTAGAAATTAAAGCCAGTGAAATGGATGCGCCATCTAGTAGATCAACAATAATGCTTTTTGATGCAGTTCCTGTTGCATTTGCAGTAAGAGTAAGAGTCTCACTAGATCCTTCAATGGTTTGGGTAGCATTACGAACTGCAACCACTAAGTTTCCTGCATCTGTTAAAGTTGCTGAAATACTATAAGTGATTTCATAGATTCCTCCTTCGATGATGGTAATTGCATTTCCTCCTTGGGTTACATTAAAATCTTCCATTTCATTTGCAAGTTCTACAGTTGTAGGTGGATCTTGAATTTGTTGAAAAGTTTGTTGGGTAGTTGAATAAAGTCCTCCGTAAGCATTGAGACCAGCAGCAGGTCCAGTCGGTCCAGTAGGCCCAGTAGGACCAGTTGGTCCTTGTTCTCCTTGTGGTCCCGTAGCACCAGAAGGGATTACAAAATCAAAGATTGCGTTTTCACTAGTTCCTGAATTAGTAACAGAAGCAGCAGTTCCAGCAGCGCCAGTGGTTGTAGTTCCGACTGAAACGGTCGCAGCAGCAGGCCCAGTCGGTCCAGTTGGTCCAGTAGGCCCTGCCACAAAACAATATTTACATGACTTTATAGGGGTAGGGTTTTGCCCAAATCCACAGGTTGGAAAATTTTGTGGATTCATTTTTTCATCTCCTTTCATAATAGTTTATGAGCCAATCAAAAAGAAAGGTAGGAAAGCCAACTATGAAAAAAGAAGTTCTTTGAAATTATCCTAAATATTGAATAAGCATAGATACAACAGGATTTAAAAAATAAGAATCAGAAAGTGTTTTTTCAACTAGAGGTGTATTCAATATGAGCTCTTTTTTTGATAAATTTACAAGTTCCATCGGTTCTTGTTCTGGATTAGCAATCAAAAAAACTCCTTGTCCAACTAATTTTGTAGTTGGTTCTTCCTTATACCAAGCACTATCTCCTGCATAGATAATATTTTCTCCAACTTTTCTAAATCCTACGGCAACAAAATCTTTTTCTGGTTGAAAAGAAGTTGTTTGTAAGGAAGCATTGATAGAAAAATCAACACGATATATGCCTCCTTTTGTAAAGCGAATGGTATTGTTATTTGTATCCAAAACACAAAGATTTTGGTGATCGGTTGCCTTGTATTTTAAAGGTAGTCTCTCACCAACAGCAACCTGATATCCATTTGAATTATTATTATGAAAAGTGACAAGGTAAGCAACGCCTATTTCATAAGGTCCAGTCGGCCCAGTTGGCCCTGTTGCACCCATAGGTCCGATGGGCCCTTGTAACCCCATGGGTCCAGGAGGACCTTCCACTCCTTGTGGACCTCTATCTCCTTGTGGTCCCATGATACCAGGACTACCCGCAGCGCCAGTCTCCCCTTTAGGGCCTCGAATGACTCCAACATCTACCCATTTTTGTTGAGAGGGAGACCAAACATATAAATTTGCATCTACTAAATAAGAATCTCCTTTTTCTCCTTGAGCATGCTCTCGTTCTAATTCTTCCAATGTATCATAAGATCCCAAAATAGTTACACTTGTCCCATCTTTTCCTTGTGGTCCAGTAGGTCCCATCTCGCCCGTAGGTCCTCTTTTTCCTTCTATCCCTTGAATGCCAGGAGGACCTTGTATTCCTTGCGGACCTCTTTCTCCTTGTTTTCCAGGAGATCCTCTTGGAATCATAAAATCAAAAATATGATTTGTATTTTCCTGATGTTCAATTATTTGTGCTTCAGCAAAAGTATCCACTGTTTGAACGGTTCCAAGTGAGATTGTATCTCCCACTCCTTTTGGTCCAGTAGGCCCAGTCGGTCCCGCTATAAAACAGTATCTACAATTTGATTGAGACTGTAAAGATTGACCACATCCTAAAAAGTGTTGTCCTTTCATCTTTTCATCTCCCTTCATACTATCTTATGAGAGATTGAAAAAACTGTTTAGGAAAGCAAACTAGAGAAAAAATCTAAAAGGTAATACAAATGCTGCTTCGTTTCTAGGAATTTTTGCATACATTAAAATGTGGAAATGGCATAGGAAAGGAGGGAACTTTGTGGAAAATATATCTTTAGGACAAATTGCAAGTATGATTACTCTTATAAGTATATTGATTGGTGCAATTACAGGGTTGATTGCATTTGTAAAATCCTTTGTTACAAAAGTACTCACTCCATTGGACCAAAAGATTGATCATTTACAAAAAACATCTTCTTTAAATCGAAACAATATAGAACTTGAACTTATTAAAATGTTTTTAGTAAATTTTATCAATGATGTAGAACATGGAACATATAAATCAGATATTCAAAAAAAGAATGCTTACGAACTTTATGATCGTTATCAAAATTTAGGAGGGAATTCCTATATTCATGATAGTTGGGAAAAATTGATTCAGGAAAAGAAAATATGAAATTTTTCTTAAATAAAAAAGAGTTATTGATGAAATCAAATTCAGCTCTTTTTTATTTTGCTTAAAAGTTAGAATTTCTCATTCAGTGTGAGTGGCTTTATCATATTCCATAAAATATCTTGTTTCAGTTACTTCTTTTATTTTAAATCCTATTTTTTTATATAAATTTAATGCAATATTATTTCCTTTATAAACCCATAAATATACTTTAGGATTATTGTTTAATATATTAGTTAATATATTGGTACCTATCCCTTTTCTTCTATAAGTTTTATCTAAATATATTTCATTTAATAAAATACCATCTTCATATTTTTCTAAGAACAAACATCCAACTTTTTTGTGATTAGTTATAATGACTTTATAATCAGTAATTTGCTTAGGAATTGTTGTTTTAACATAGTTATTTATTTTTTCAACTTCTTCTTTAGAAATATTTTTTGCATAATCCAAAATGCTTGATAATTTATAGGATGTTAGTAATTCTATATCATCCTTAGTAGCACATTCTAATTTATAACCCTTATGATTTTCCATAAAAGAACTTCCTCTTTTCTTTTATAAGTTCTATTAAATATTTTGTTTCATACAAATAATAATTCTTAGGTGGTTTGACAAATTTATCATAACACAAAGACGATCTTTTGGTAAGTTGTCTTTGTAATTGGTGGAAGTGGAAAAAGTACGACAATTTTATTTAGTTAATTTTTTACAGGAATTGGGAAAATTATTTTGATAATTCTGACATTTTAAAAACATTGAACTAAATTCGAAAGCTATTTTTTTATTAATCTCCATTAAAAATCACTCCTCATGCATATTGTCAAAAACAATATACAAGTATGTTTCCTAAATTGTCATAATTTTTATAAAATTCATTGTTTCAAGAATAAATGTTTGCTATAACTATTTTAGGAATACTTAGTTAATTTAGGTACTATACTCCTTTACTTTTTAAAGTGGAAGGAGGTGAAGTTATGAGAAAACAAGAGAAATATCTTTGCTCTATCATACTACTCCTTATTATTGTGATTTTAATCATATTAATAAAAATAGTACCAACTGTATAAGTCGGTACTAACCTAAAATTTTGGAATAGTACCTAACTCACCAAAATTAGGTATTCCTTTTTTATTTTATGCAAGGCATCCTTGACATATTCATCATAACATAAAAACGCACTTTTATCAAGTACGTTTTCTATTTGCTATACTCGAAAATCCGAGTTTCTTATCAATCTGGTGGGGCGTTAGGGATTCGAACCCTAGACCCACTGATTAAGAGTCAGTTGCTCTACCAACTGAGCTAACGCCCCA
>CANQEE010000037.1 GCA_947594595.1 uncultured Bacilli bacterium | reverse complement strand
AGAAACCCATGATGGTGCTTCTCAAATGGACTGGATGGAACAAGAACAAGAACGTGGTATTACGATTACCTCGGCCGCAACAACAGCGTACTGGAAAGGATATCGTTACAACATTATTGATACGCCTGGACACGTAGATTTCACCATCGAAGTTTCTCGTTCTCTTCGTGTTCTTGATGGTGCTGTTGCACTTCTTGATGCCCAAGCAGGTGTTGAACCTCAAACAGAAACAGTTTGGAGACAGGCATCAGAATTCAAAGTACCTCGCATTATCTTTGCAAATAAAATGGATAAGATGGGGGCTAATTTTGAATATAGTTTAAAAACCATTAAAGATCGTCTTGGAGTCAATGCAAAACCAATTGAATGGCCAATTGGTGCTGAAAATGAATTCCATGGTGTGATTGATCTAGTTACTATGAAAGCTTATGAATTTGATGGAAAACAAGATGAAGATGCTAAGGAAATTGAAATCCCATCAGATTTACAAGCACTCGCAGAAGAAAAACACAATGAACTTGTAGAAGCTGTCGCAGAGTTTGATGATGAAATGATGGAAAAATATCTAGAAGGAGAGGCCGTTTCTGTAGAAATGCTAAAGAAAGCGATTCGAACAGGAACGCTTCAAGCAGAATTTTTCCCAGTGATGTGTGGAACAGCACTCGGAAACATGGGTGTAAAACCACTTCTTGATGCAGTCATTGATTACTTACCAAGTCCAGTTGATATTGCATCCATTAAAGGAACCAATTTGAAAGGTGAAGAAGATGTTCGTCATCCAAGTGACTCTGAACCATTTAGTGCCCTTGCTTTCAAGGTTATGACCGATCCATTTGTAGGACGTCTTACATTCTTCCGTGTGTATTCAGGACATTTGAGTGCTGGAAGTTATGTCTTAAACTCTACAAAAGATTCCAAAGAAAGAATTGGTCGTATTCTCTTGATGCATGCCAATAACCGTACAGAAATCTCAGATGTTTACACAGGAGATATCGCTGCCGCAGTAGGACTTAAAAACACGACAACAGGAGATACGTTATGTGATGAGAAAAAACCAATTATTTTGGAAAGCTTAGTTGTTCCAGAACCAGTTATTCAACTTGCTGTCGAACCAAAATCAAAAGCAGATCAAGATAAGATGGCAATTGCCCTTCAAAAACTTGCTGAAGAAGATCCAACCTTCAAGGTGCATACCGATCATGAGACAGGACAAACTGTCATTGCTGGTATGGGTGAACTTCATTTGGATGTTTTAGTGGATCGTATGAAGCGTGAATTTAACGTAGAAGCAAATGTTGGGAAACCACAAGTTGCTTATCGTGAAACAATTAAGGCAACTGGAGAATGCGAAGGAAAATACATCAAACAGTCTGGTGGACGTGGACAATATGGTCACGTTTGGGTTAAATTTGAGCCAAATCCAGATAAGGGATATGAATTTGTAGATGCTATCGTAGGTGGTGTTGTTCCTCGTGAATATATCCCAGTTGTTGATAAAGGACTACAAGAAGCCATGCAAACAGGAATTCTTGCAGGATATCCTATGATTGATGTAAAAGCAACTCTTTATGATGGTTCTTATCATGATGTTGACTCTAATGAAATGGCTTTCAAAGTAGCTGCATCCCTTGCGCTTAAAGAAGCAAGAAAGAATTGTAATCCAGTTCTATTAGAACCAATCATGAAAGTAGATGTTACAACACCAGATGAATATTTTGGAAACGTTATGGGAGATCTTACTAGTCGTCGTGGACGTCCACTTGGACAAGAAAGCCAAGGAATGGTTGTAAAACTAGGTGCGATGGTTCCACTTTCTGAAATGTTTGGATATGCAACGACACTTCGTAGTAATACACAAGGTCGTGGAAACTTCCAAATGACATTTGATCATTATGAAGAAGTTCCAAAGAACATTGCAGAAGAAATTATAAAGAAAAGTGGAAATTAGACTTTCTTAAGAATCAAAAAATAGTTATCAAAACAGTTGAAAAAACTTCAATTGTTAGATAAAATAAGATATGTAATTAAAAAAAGGAGGAATTTAGAAATGGCAAAAGAAAAATTTGACCGTTCAAAACCACATGTTAACATTGGTACAATTGGACACGTAGACCATGGTAAAACTACATTAACTGCAGCAATTACAAAGTGTCTACATGATAAGAACCCTGCTTGGGCAGACTTTACTGATTATGCAAATATCGATAAAGCACCAGAAGAAAGAGAACGTGGTATTACAATCAATACAGCACACGTTGAATACCAAACAGAGAAACGTCATTATGCCCATGTTGACTGTCCAGGACATGCTGACTATGTAAAGAACATGATTACAGGTGCAGCACAAATGGATGGAGCAATTCTTGTAATTGCAGCTACAGATGGTGCTATGGCACAAACTCGTGAGCACATCTTATTATCACGTCAAGTTGGAGTACCTCGTATGGTAGTCTTCATGAACAAATGTGATATGGTAGATGATCCTGAGTTATTAGACTTAGTAGAAATGGAAATCCGTGACTTATTAAGTTCTTATGACTACGATGGAGATAACACTCCAATTATTCGTGGTTCAGCACTTAAGGCTCTTGAAGGAGATCCTAAGTATGTTGATGCAATCTATGAATTGATGGATGCAGTTGACGAATGGATTCCAACACCTGAACGTGACAACACTAAACCATTCTTGATGAGTATTGAAGATGTTTTCACAATCACAGGACGTGGTACTGTTGTTACAGGACGTGTTGAACGTGGACAATTAAAGTTGAACGATGAAGTTGAAATCGTTGGTATCCGTGATACGCAAAAGACAGTTGTTACAGGAATTGAAATGTTCCGTAAACAATTAGACTTTGCAGAAGCTGGAGACAACGCAGGTGTACTTCTTCGTGGTATCTCTCGTGAACAAGTAGAACGTGGACAAGTTCTTGCAGCTCCAGGAAGCGTAAAACCACACAGCAAATTTAAAGCTGAAGTTTATGTACTTTCTAAAGAAGAAGGAGGACGTCATACTCCATTCTTCGCAAACTATCGTCCTCAATTCTATTTTAGAACTACAGACGTAACAGGTGTGATCGGATTACCTGATGGTGTTGAAATGGTTATGCCAGGAGACAACGTTTCAATTGATGTTGAATTGATTCATCCAATTGCAATTGAAAAAGGTACAAAGTTCTCTATCCGTGAAGGTGGACGTACAGTTGGTGCCGGAGTTGTTTCTGAAATTGTTGAATAATTATTAGAATAGGGCAATTGCCCTTTTTCTTTTCAAGGAGCATTTATGAAGAAAAAAAGAAGATTGTTTTTGATCATTTTATTTCTTTTTGTAATAGCATTTGTTATTTTTCTTCTTTTTCCAAGAAAAACAACCATTCAAAAAGAAAAAAAGGAACCAGAAATTCAAATGAAGGGGGAACCAGTAACTTTTAAAAAATATAGAATCAATCAACAATTCTATTTGAAAATTCCAGAACTATTTGTAGAAATGAGTGATGAAGAAGTAAATAAAAGATATACCAATGACTTTAAACCAGGACTTATTTTTACAGACGATAGTTTTTCAGTGAATCTTCTTATTCATGCAACAACGGATTCACTCACAAACGATACCCTACAATCTTTTTTGGATCAATATAAAACCACTCTTGTAGGGGCAAATATCACAAAAGAAGAAATCACAACTTTGAAAAAAGGACAAAAAGTAGCTCATTTAAACTATACTATTCAAAATGATTCTTTTGAAGATACTCACCACGTCCTATTTTTTCCAATTTTAGAAAAAGCAGTGATGGTAGATTTTAAATATCCGAAAGAGAAGGCTTCTGATTGGGATGCTGTTTGTGAATATACTCTAAATTCATTAGAATACACTATTTAAAGCATGAGATCATCCCTCTACCTTGAGAAGTTTTTTAAATTCAAAATGAAAAAGATTACTACAATAAAAAAAGAAACATTAGCCAGTTTCTTTTTTTGCTTCGTTTTTTTTAGGGGAAGAACTTTTCTTCTCTTTTTCTTTATTCAAATTTCTATATAATCCATAAGTTAATCCATTGATGATAAAGTCAAATTCTCCAATATATTCAGTAATAACAGCATTATATCCTAATTTCATTTCATTTAAACCATGAAAAAGATTTTGATGTTCAAAGTCACCAGAAATACCATTTAAATTTACATATTTGAAATTTTGTTTTTTTGCATCAGAAATAATTTGCCATTTTAATAAGTAATTAGAATTTAATTCTCTATATTTTGGATGAAATCCCTCAATGATAAGATAAATAGCATGGTCATAAACAATAGTGAAAGCAGCACCAATTATGATTCCTTGAGGATAATTTTTTAGTAAGTCAGTGGCCCATACTAAATCCTTTTTATAAGTATGAAGTAATTTATCGGATTCCATCTTACTATTTAAAATTGTTTGTTTCTTTTTTCCATGCATTTCCTTGTTTTGAATTTGTTTTGCTAGAAAATCATTGCGATCCATTTCTTTTTCATAAAGTTGCTTACTATTGATAACAAAATTTTCAGTATTTAGTTTTGCTAAATAAATTTCAGCTTGATTTAAATAATTATGATACATATCTATATAGTAAGATAAACTGTGTGTGTGTTTACGTTTTACGAATTGATAAAATTGTTCAATCTCCTTTTCTGTTCCTTTACTAATTTCAACACCACTACGCATAGCTTTTTTAATCTTATAACGAGTTCTTTTATCAAATTGAGCATAGATATTTTTTATATCTTGATTTAAAGTAACAACGGCATCAAAACGTGGTTTTGCATTTTCAAAAGTTAAATGATTTCCGTAATGTTGAAATCCAACAGCTTTTAAATTTTCTAAAATAATTCCTATTTCAGGATTACTATTGAGAATTTCTCCATTCTTTGCTCGAATATTTGCAGGAATAAGAGGATCTATTTTTAAATACATAAAACCTTGTTTTCCTAACAACTTTTTTAATTTTGTCATCAACTCTTCTAAAAGATAGGAATTACTATAATCGAAAAGCATACCACGAGGAGCATATGCAAATTTATTTCCCATAAAAACTTCTTTAAAAATAAGAAGTGTAGCACCCAGTAAAGAATTATTATCATCTACAAATCCTAAATAGTGAATATCATAACCATGTAATTTCATTGTATTTCCATAAGCTACAGTTTGATATAAATTTCGATAACGATGTTTGGAAGCATACTCTTGAAATTTTTCTGGAGAAAGTGTAATGATCTTCATAAGGCCCCTCCGTTTCTATGTTGATTATAGCATAAGTTCTAGGAATAAAAAAGATTTAAAATCAGGAAAAGAAGTGTATAATAGAAGAAAGGAGAGTAAAAATGTTTGAAAATAAAAAAATTTTGATTATGGGATTTGCAAGAAGTGGTTATGAAGCAGCAAAGATTTTGATAGAAAAAGGATGCCAAGTTGTTTTAAATGATTCCAAAGAAGAACAATTTCATAAAAAAGAACAAGTTGAAGAATTAAAAACTTTAGGAGTTGAACTTATCTTGGGTTCCCATCCAGAAAATTTAGTAGAACAAGGATTTGATTATATTGTAAAAAATCCTGGGATTTCTCCTTATCATGTCTATGTTGAAAAAGCAAAACAACTAGGAATTCCTGTAATCAATGAAGTAGAACTTGCTTATCAATTGCTTCCTAAAGGGATTACGTTAATAGGAATTACAGGAACTAATGGGAAAACAACTACAACCACATTAACTTATGAAATTTTAAAAGAAGCTTTTCAAGAAAAGGTTCATTTAGCAGGAAATATAGGATTTCCACTTTGCAGTATTTTAAAGCAAGTAAAAAAAGGAGATATTATTGTAATGGAAGTTTCCTGTCAACAGGGTGCGAATTTTGATAAATTTCATCCAAATATTGCCCTTGCCACCAATTTTTCAGAAGCACATATTGATTTTTTTGGAACTTATGAAGCTTATAAGAAAGCAAAATCTAAAATGTTTTATAATCAAGGAGAAGAAGATCTTGCTATTTTAAATATGGAAAACGAGGATCTTCTAAAAGAAATGGATCAAATTTCATCTAAAGTGAAATATTTTTCTAGCAAGAATGAAATCAATGGTGCTTACTTGAAAGAGAATGCAATTTATTACTATGAAGATAAAGTATTGGATTTAAAAAAGATTCAAATCAAAGGAATGCATAATATAGAAAATATAATGGCAGCGATTATGATTGCGAAAGAGTTTTCAGTCTCAAACGAAATAATAGAAAAAGTAGTTTCTAACTTTAAAGGAGTTGAACATCGTCTTGAATTTGTGGACGAAGTAGAAGGAAGAAAATTTTATAATGATACAGAAGCGACCAATATAAAATGTACACAAATCGCGCTCTCTTCTTTTGAAGATCCTATTATCTTATTCTTAGGTGGATTAGAACGTGGTCAGGAATTTGAAGATTTATTACCAATGATGAAACATGTAAAAAGAATAATAGGAATAGGAAGTTGTAGACAACGAATTTTGGAATTTGGAGACAAGCATCATATTCCTACAGAAATACATGAACATTTAAAAGAAGCTTTTGAAGAAGCTTATAAAAAATCAGAACCTGGTGATATTCTTCTATTGAGTCCTGCATCTGCTTCATGGGATCAATATGAAAAATGTGAAGATCGAGGAACAGAATTTAAAGAATATGTATATGATTTAAAAGAGAATTTATTAAAGAAGAAAGGATAAGAAATGAAAATAAAGGAAATTATTGGTAGGGAAATTCTTGATTCAAGAGGAAACCCTACAGTGGAAGTAGATGTAATTTTAGAAAATGGAATTTTAGGAAGAGCTTCTGTTCCAAGTGGAGCATCAAAAGGAGAAAGAGAGGCTTTAGAACTTCGAGATCAAGAAAAAAGATATCAAGGAAAAGGAGTCTTAAAGGCTGTTGAAAATATAAATGGTCCTTTAAGAGAAGCTTTAGTTGGAGAAGAAGTTGAAAATCAAAAAATGATTGATGAAAAAATGATTTCATTAGATGGAACTGAAAATAAAAGTAGATTTGGAGCCAATGCAATTTTAGGAATTTCAATGGCTTGTTTAAAAGCAGCAGCAAAACAAAACAACCTTCCTCTTTATAAATATATTGGAAAGGAATATGAAATGCCAGTTCCCATGATGAATGTATTAAATGGTGGAGTTCATGCTGATAATCAATTAGATTTTCAAGAATTTATGATTATTCCACGAGCAAAAACTATTCATGAGAGGATTCAAATTGGAGCAGAAGTGTTTCACATGTTACAACAAGTATTAAAAGAAAAAGGTCTTTCCACAGCAGTTGGAGATGAAGGAGGTTTTGCTCCGAATTTAAAAAGCAATCAAGAAGGATTTGAACTTTTAAAAGAAGCCGTTCTTAGAGCCGGATACAAATTAAAAGAAGATGTTTGTTTTGCAATCGATGTTGCAGCAAGTGAATTTTATCAGGATGGAGTCTATTTTCTTAAAGGAGAAAATAGAACTTTAACAACAGAAGAATTGATTGATTATTATGAAAAGTTAATAGGATTATATCCAATAATTTCTATTGAAGATCCTGTTGATCAAAATGATTGGGAAGGATTTCAAAAAATAACAGAACGTTTAGGAAATAGGATTCAGCTTGTTGGAGATGATTTGTTTGTTACCAATAAAAAATATCTTCAAAAAGGAATTGATTTGCAAGCAGGGAATGCAATTTTAATCAAAGTAAATCAAATAGGAACTATAACAGAAACTCTTGAAACCATTGAACTTGCAAGAAAGAATAACTATAAAACGATCCTTTCGCATCGCTCTGGAGAAACAGAAGATACTACGATTGCAGATCTTGCAGTTGGTCTTGCTCTTGGTCAAATTAAGACAGGATCTTTATCAAGAACGGATCGTGTTTGTAAATATAATCAATTATTGAGAATAGAAGAAGAACTTCTTAAAAAGTAGAGAACTTTCTTCTTTTTTTGCGCCTTAGAATAAAGTTTGCTATAATAAAAACGAGGTGAGTAAATTGAAAAGTGCCATTTTAGAAGCAATAAAAATTGTTGCTGTAACCTTTGCATTTACTGCAATTATCATGCCTTTTATGAAAAAGATTGCTTATCATATAGGAGCTTTAGATGAGCCAAGGCCGGATGAAGGTCATAGACATATCCATAAAAAAACAATGCCAAAATTAGGAGGCGTAGGAATTTTTTTAGGATTTTTATTTGGATATATTCTTTTTGGAGAGCAAAGTGTACAAATGAATTCTATACTCATAGGAAGTTTTATCATTATTTTGACAGGAATTGTAGATGACATTCATTCTATCAGAGCTTCTCATAAATTCTTAGGGCAGCTAATTGCCGCAGCCATTGTTGTTTTTTATGGGGGAATTCTTCTCAATAATGTAACTATTTTTGGCTGGTCTTTTGATTTTGGAATATGGGCATATCCTATCACACTTTTCTTTATACTTGGATGTATTAACGTAATTTGTTTAATAGATGGATTAGATGGTTTATCAGGAGGAATTTGTTCCATATTTTATTTAACAATTGGAATCATTGGTTTCTTTCAAGGAAGAAGTGGAACCCTTGTTATGCTCTTAACATTTATTATGTTAGGAGCCACCCTTGGTTTCTTACTTCATAATTTTTATCCTGCTAAGATTTTTGCAGGAGATTGTGTTATGTTTTTAGGATTTTCTATTTCTGTGATTTCTTTGCTAGAATTTAAAGGAGTTGCTTTAACCTCTTTGTTTGTTCCACTAATGATCATTGCGATTCCAATTTTAGATACTTTATTTGCTATCATCCGAAGACTCTTACGCCATCAGCCACCATTTTCAGCAGATAAAGAACATATTCATCATCAATTATTAGGAATGAACTTTTCCCAAAGAGCAACTGTTTTAATTATTTATGGAATCAATATTTTATTTGCTATTGCGTCCATTTTATATACCCTAAAAGATCCATATATAGGACGAATTATTTATATTATTATCTTTATATTAGTTGTTTGGTTTGTTTTTCATACCTCTGTAATTTCTGAAAAAATTCCAGAAAAAACGGATGAAATTATGAAAAAAGTAGAATCTTCTGTAAAGAAAAAAGACAAACGGGGTCAAAAAACAACAAAATTTGACAAAAGAAGAGAAGAGAGGGAAAGATATGATAAAATGAAATAAGAAAAAGAAGGGGTGATAGTGTGCTAAACTTTATCGTGTGTGAAGA
>CANQEE010000036.1 GCA_947594595.1 uncultured Bacilli bacterium | reverse complement strand
TGCTGCGATTAAACTTAAAAGAGAAACATCATCTGAGTTAGAAGGATAATAACTAATAAGTAGGGAAACATTCTTAACTAGTAAACACCACTTATGGGTTACAGGAAGTGAAAGAATAGATCCTAGTTATCATATTTCAATAACATGATAACACAAGGGTAAAATAATCCAACAAAGTTTAACTATTTTACTTTAAAAATAGAATAAAAAATAAAATAGTTTTTGTAAGAAAAATATATAATTTATCTCTTACAAAAACTATTATACGAGGAAGTGAAAAAATGGAAAAAGTATATGTTTTTGGACATAGAAAACCAGATACAGATTCTGTTACTTCTTGTATTGCGCTTGCTTACTTGAAACAGCAATTAGGAGTTAATGCAGAAGCGAGAGTATTAAGTGCAATCAATAAAGAAAGCCAATATGCACTTACTTATTTTCATGTAAAAGAGCCAAAATATTTAAACGATGTAAAACTCCAATTAAAAGATACAGGATATCATAGAAAATTTTATTTGAGTCAGTATGCCTCTATTTATGAAGCTTATATTTATATGCTCAATCAAAGCCTTACAGGAGTTCCTGTTGTAGGAAAAGAGAATGAATTTTTAGGAATTGTTACGATCAAAGATTTGGCATATAGTTTTATCAATATAGAAGAAAGAATGCTCTTTACTTCTTATGAGAACATTCTCTCTGTTTTAAAAGGAAAAGAAATTGTGCGAACAACAGATGAAATTAAGGGAAATCTCTTAGTTGCTTCTTATAGAAGTACAACTTTTATCAATACTATTTCTTTAACTCCACAAGATATTTTGATTGTAGGAGATCGACATAGTGTTATTGAGTATGCAATCCATTCTGGTTGTCAGCTAATTATTGTAGTAGGGGATGGAGAAATAAAACAAGAACATATAGAAGCTGCTAGAAAAAAGAAAATCAATATAATACGTACTAGTTATGATACATATCATGTCGCAAGACTCATTGCATTAAGTAATTATGTTTCAACAGTATTAAAAAAAGAAGAAGCGATTTGTTTTGATGAGACAGAATATGTAGGAGATATTTTAGAAATGAATCGAAAACTTCGCCATACTAATTATCCTGTTGTTAACTGGAAAAATAAATGTCTTGGTCTTCTTCGAATTACAGATTTGGATGAAAAAACACCAAAGAAAGTAATTTTGGTAGATCACAATGAAAAAGCTCAAAGTGCAGAAGGAATTGAAGAAGCAGAAATTTTAGAAATTATTGATCATCATAATTTGGGAAATTTAACAACAAATTTTCCTGTTAATTTTAGAAATATGAAAGTAGGAAGCACGTGCACCATTGTTTATCAACTTTATAAAGAAAATCAAATTTTTATTCCAAAAGAAATGGCAGGAATGATGTTGTCTGGTATTTTATCAGATACACTTCTTTTAAAAAGCCCAACTGCAACAAAATTAGATAGAGAAGCTGTCAAAGAATTGGAAAAAATTGCAGAGGTAAATTATCATGAATATGGAATGAAACTTTTAAAAGCAGGAACATCCCTAAAAGGAATGAGCAAAGAAGATGTTCTTTATAATGATTTTAAACTCTATACAGTTGGAGAGGCAACTTTTGGAGTTGGGCAATTTTTTACTACAAACTTTTTTGAAATTGAAAAAGAATTAGATGAGTATTTAGATACTTTAGATTTAGTAGCAGAAGCTAATCAATATGCTTTGGTTGCACTTTATGTAACCGATATTATCAAAAATGGTTCTTATCTTTTATATAATCGAAAAGCAAAAGATCTTATAAGTCTTGCTTATGCCAAAGAAGAAATAGAAGAAGGCTGCTATTTAGAAGGTTGTGTTTCTAGAAAAAAACATGTGATTCCACTTTTAATGGATGTTTTTGAAAGATAGTTGACAAAAGACTTTCTTTTTTTTTCATGAAAACAAAAAAGTGTGCTATAATGAATATACTAAAGAGAAGGAGAAAAACATGAAAGAAAAAATAATCTTAGGTATGAAAGGCTTTTTTATTGGAATTGCCAATATTATTCCAGGAGTCAGTGGAGGAACACTTGCTTTGACCCTTGGAATTTATGAAGAACTGCTAGAGACAATTAGTCATTTATTTCAAAATTTTACCAAAAAATTAAAATTTCTTCTTCCCATTGGAATAGGAGCAGTTCTCTCTATTTTAATAGGAAGTAAAATCATTACAAAGAGTTTAGATCACTTTCCTTTTGCTACTGTATTATTTTTCATTGGTCTAATCCTAGGAGGAATTCCACTTTTAACAGAAAAAATAAAAAAAGAAAAGTTTCATGCATCTAATCTTCTTCTTTTTCTTTCTACTTTTGTAATGATTATAATTCTTGGCTTTTTACAAACAGAAACAAAAGGGGTTTCTTTCAATCAGTTAGATCCTTTTGGATATTTTCTTCTTTTTTTAGTAGGTGTAGTTGCAGCAGCTACTATGGTTGTTCCAGGAGTTTCAGGATCTATGGTATTATTACTTCTAGGATATTATAATCCAATTCTTTCAACCATTGAAAAGTTAACACATTTTCAAGAAATAGGAAAAAATTTATTGATTCTTCTTCCCTTTGGAATAGGGATTGTAATAGGAATTATTGCTATTGCAAAATTGTTAACTTTCTTATTTTCAAAATACGAAACCCAAACGTATTATGCTGTTTTAGGATTTCTTTTAGCATCTATTTTGACACTTGCTTTTTCTCTTTTTCCAATTACAGCAAGTGGGATTGAAATAGTAGTGGGAATCATTTTACTTTACTTAGGAATCAATATTGGATATCGATTAGGAGGAGAATAATGATATTGTTAGAAGTATTTATTTTAGGTGTTGTTCAAGGAATTGCTGAATTTTTACCGATTTCATCTAGTGCTCATCTGATTATTTTTAGAGATTTATTTGGAATTGGTTCTTTAATGGGAAAAAATTTAGCACTTAGTTTTGACATTGCACTTCATTTAGGAACTTTGCTTGCTATTTGTGTTTTTTTCTTTTCTGATTTTCTTTTGATGATTAAGAATGGATTTCAAAAAGGAATGAAAGATCCTAAGGGAAAAATGCTATGGTATATTGTAATAGCAACAATTCCAGCTGCTATTGTTGGTGTATTATTTGAAGATATAATAGAAGATGCTATTCGAAGTAATTTTGTTATTATTGCCCTTGCACTTGCTTTTATGGGAGTTATAATCTATTGGGTAGATCAAAAAAGCAAGCAGAAAAAATCACTTTCAACAATGACCTTAAAAGATGCAATTTTAATTGGATGTAGTCAAATCTTTGCTTTAATTCCAGGATTTTCTCGAAGTGGAACTACCATTGCTTGTGCAAGAGGATTAGAAATAAATCGTGAAGATGCTGCAAAGTTTTCCTTTTATTTATCAGCTCCAGTAGTTTTAGGAGCAGTTGTCCTACAACTTTTAAAAAAATCAACTCTTACAGCCATTCTAAGTCATTTATCCATATTTCTTGTAGGGGTTGCAACTTCTTTTGTAATTGGACTTATTTGTATTCAATTTTTGTTAAAATATTTAAAAAAACATGATTTTAAAATTTTTATGTATTATCGATTGATTCTGGCAATAATTGTTCTAGTATGGACATTACTATTTTAAAAGGAGAGGATTTTTATGAATGAAAAAATGATTGCATTTGTTATTACTATTTTATTAGGAATTTTTATTGGAATAGGTGCTCTTTTAGCAATTGTTACCAAAAAGCAACATAAAATTATTGACTTTATTATGGGACTTGCATTTTCTTTACTCATTATGTTAATTTTGACAGATTTGTTGCCAGAATCAATTGAATTATTAAAACTAAAAAATATATGGGCATTCCTTATTTTTGGATGTTTAGGACTTTTGTTTTTAAAAGTGTTGGATAATTTTGTACCAGATCATCACAATAGTAAAATGACAAAGCAAGAAGAAGAAAAAAGTATTGTGCACATTGGTATCTTATCAACCCTTGCTCTTTTACTTCATAATTTTGTAGAAGGAATGGTTGTTTATCTAGCAGCTTGTTCAGATCCATCAACAGGAGCTATTATGAGTCTTGGAATTGGATTACATAATATTCCATTAGGAATGATTGTAGCTTCTACTTTTTATCAAACCAATCAGAAATCAAGTCATCTGTTCTTTTATATTCTTTTGCTTTCTTGTGCTCCTATTATTGGTGGAGTTCTTCTCTTCTTATTTAATATAACAGGATTAAATCCCTTTATTATTGGTTGTACTCTTGCTCTTACTATTGGAATGCTTCTTTATATTTTATTCTTTGAATTGTGGCCAAGAGTTCATAAAAGTAAAAATAAGTCACTTACAATCTGGGGTCTTGTTCTTGGTGTTGTTCTACTTTTATTTACCTATATTTTAAGATAAGTTACATTTCTTTACAAATGTTTCTTTTTTTTATTTTTTTTTCAATTTTATTGATGATATACTGAAAAAGGAAGGAGAGCTATATGAAAGAAAGTTCAAAAGGTAAAAATATTGTCATTGTTTTATTATTTCTTGTCATTCTTTGTTTAGGTGGATTTATTGTATATACCAATACAAATCTTTTTCAACAAGTACAATCTGGAGAAAAACAAACTAACCAAGAAGAGGAGAATCAAACAGATGAAAAAGAGATTGATATAAACAGTCGTTTGGTACAAACTTTATATAAAAGTGTTACAGATTCAAAAGGAATGACGAAAGATTTTATTATTTCACCTCACTGGATGTATTCGTCTCAAGATAAAATTCTTGTTTCTTCGATGGAAGAAGAAAGTAAAATGTCTCTTGTATATATCAATCTTCCATGGAATGCTTTTTCCCATGTAGATTGTAAAAGTGAAGGAATTGATGCATCCAAAGTAATTGACAATATATCTTATGGAAGTTGTCTTCCTAATGAATCAGAAACGAGTGATTATTATAATGCAATATCAAAAGAAGAAGTAGAAAATGTCTATTATAAATTATTCGGAACCTCTAAAAAAATAGATACAAGTATTCCTATCAATACAACAGGAGGAAAAAGCGTTGTTTATGTTTATATACCTCAATTAAATCAATATATTCGTTACTTTTTTATAACAGGAGGAGCAATTCAAGGAGAAGTAACCGCAAAAATAACAAGGGCAGTTCAAAAAGAAGATCAGCTTCAAATCTATGAACAAGTAACAACAACAGGATTAGAAAATCAAGAAGAAAATTATATTTATACGTTTAAATTAGAAAAAGATGGAATGTACACCTTTTATAGCAGAGAAAAACAAAAGGGCTCTTTGTGAGTCTTTTTTATTTTCTTTTGATTTTTCTTTCTTCTTTTTCTTTTATTATTTCAAAATAGAAGCAACTTCCTTTTCCTTTTTTACTAGAAACTCCGTAAGTAAAGTGATGTGCTTCTAGGATACCTTTTACAATAGCAAGTCCAAGTCCTGTTCCATAGTGATTTCTTTGATGATTTTTCTTACTCTTGTAGTATTTCTCCCAGATATGTGGAATTTCTTCTTTTGAAATACCTTTTCCTGTATCTCTAATTTCAATTCGATATTTCTCTTCTAATTCTAAAATATCGATTTTTACATTTTTATCTTCTCCTGTATAATGAATAGCATTATTGATTAAATTATAAATGACTTGTTCCAATTTCTTTTTATCTGCTTTTACAATTACTTGATCAGGATGATGAAAGGAAAAAGAATATCCTTCTTCTTTTAAAATATCATATTTTTCAAGAATTTCATTGATCATTTCTATTAAATTGATTTTACTAATTTCTAAAGATTCTACATTGGCTTCTGTTTTAGAAAGTTCTAAAATATCATTCACTAAAATAGTAAGACGATCTACTTCTTCAATAATTGTATTCAAACTTTTTTCTCGTTTTTCTTTATTTTTATAATAAACATCCCGAACAATTTCTGCATAGGCTTTGATAAGAGTAAGAGGTGTTTTTAAATCATGAGAAACATTTGCCATTAAATCACGTCTTAACTCTTCTGTTTTAGCAAGTTCTTCTTTCATCTCGTTTAATGAGGAAACAAGTTCATTTAACTCCTCCAAATCTTCTTCGGTTTCGAATTTGACTTTAAAATTTCCTTTGGCGATTTGTTTTGAAATTTTTGAAATTTTAATGATAGGATTGGATATGTGTTTCGATAAAAAATAGGCAAGAATGAAACTAAGGAGAAAAACGATAATAGTTACATAGAAAAGTTGATGAGTTAAGATATTTGCAGTTTTATTCAAAGGACTGATAGAAGTCGTTACAAAAAGATAGGTATCTTCTCCTAATTCTTTTCCATAAACAAGCACTTTATTTTTAAAATATGTACTTTCAAAAATATATGTTTTCTCTTTTTCATTTTGATAGATAAAATTTGAAGTTACTGTGTCTGTATCAATCAAGCAATTTCCAATTCTATAAAGTTCACGATGAGCCCCTGTTAATTCTATACAAGCTTCTTGTTCAAAAGCAATTTTTTCAATTTCATTTTGTGTAAAATTTTTCTTTTCTATTGTGTTTGCAATTTTTTTACTATCTTGAATTTTACTCCATTCATAATAACTATCTAATAAAACAACTTGAAAAATCCATAAAAAAGCAAGAATAGCAATGGAAAAGAGAATAAAATATTTCCAAATTTTAAGGGTAAGATTATTTTTCTTCAACTTCTGCATATTTATATCCCAATCCTCTCACTGTTTGTATTAGATGGCGATAACATCCTAAATGATTTCTTAGCATTTTAATATGAGTATCGATAGTTCTGTCATCTCCAAAGAAAGCATATCCCCAAATTTTATTTAATAATTGATCTCTTGAAATAGCAATATTCTTATTTTGAATGAAATAAGTTAGAAGTTCAAATTCTTTTGGTGTTAGAGAAATAGGTTGTTCTTTAATTTTTGCTTCATGAGCTAAAAAATCGACAGAAAGATCCTGATAAGTATAAATATTTTGAATAGGAGAAGTTCTTGCAAGAATTGCTTTACAACGAGCCATCAGCTCTTTTAGGGAAAATGGTTTTGTAACATAGTCATCAATTCCATAATCAAATCCAGTAAGTTTATCTATTTCTTCTTTTCTTGCAGAAAGAATAAGGACAGGAGGACGTTCCTTTACTTGCTCAAGAAATGTGAATCCATCCATTTTCGGCATCATAATATCAAGGAGAATTAAATCAAATTTTTCCTGTTCTAGTAAATGAATAGCTTCAATTCCTGTTTCTGCCTCTTTAACATCATATCCTTCCATTTCGGCATATTCTTTTACCACTTCCCGAATTTTATCTTCATCATCTACAATTAAAAGTTTCATTTCCTTTTTGCTCCTTCTTTCTTTATTATATAGGAAAGATGTGAAAAAGGAATGAAAATTATGAAGAAAATGCTTGTTTTACTTGAAATAAGTTAAAGAAAGTTGTGAAAATAACGTTAATACTTGTTGCAAAAACAACACCCCAAAGACCAATTTTTAGAAGGGAAAAAAGAAAAAGACAACTAGTGCGAAGAAAGGTTCCATAGAAAGTGGCTTTAAAATTTTCTTTGCTTTTTCCCATTGCATCTAAACTACTAGAAAGGGGAGCTTGAATATATTGAAAAAGACAAATTGGGGCAAGAAAACGCATATAAGAAACCCCTTGGTTTGTATGGTAAAAAAGTTTTAGAAAAGTTTCTGGAATAGCAAGAAATAAGATAGTTGCAGGAATTCCAATACAAAGAGAAAAGAAAATGCCTTGCTTTAATTTTCTTTTGGCAATGTTTCTTTTTCCTTGAGCCACAGCCTTACTAATAACCGGAAGAAGTGCTTGTGAAATAGCAAGAGTAAAGAAAGATGGAAGGAGAAGAAGAGGAAGAACATAACCACTTAAAATTCCGTAT
Organism: uncultured Bacilli bacterium; assembly: GCA_947594595.1. Classification (GTDB taxonomy): domain Bacteria; phylum Bacillota_I; class Bacilli_A; order RF39; family UBA660; genus CANQVB01. The sequence continues at coordinate 2,060 of CANQEE010000036.1, read as the reverse complement.
TGATTTAGGATGAAGGAGGAGGAGTATCCTACTAAATGAAGTGTAAAGGTAAGTAAAATTGGTTCTAAAAAATAACCAATAGATCCTGTCAAACGACTCATAGTTGTAGGAATTCCAATTTGTAAAGCTTCTTTTTGATATTTTCTGTTTTGTTTAAAATCTTTTCTCTTTAAAGAAAATTGTTTAGGAAGAAAGAAAAAGAGAACAAGAATGCTCATACCTTCTGATAAAACATTGGTTAAAATAACAAAAGTAACGGCTACTTCTACTCCAAATGGCATAAAAAGTGGAACCCCTACTAAGATGGCAAGTAGTCGGATAATATCTTCTAATACATTGCTTACAACATGAGGAAGCATTTGACTTCTTCCAAAAAAATAACTGCGAAGAAGTCCTGAAAGACTAGTTAATGGAAGAACGACGGCCATTGCAAGAAGAGGGTAATAACTTCTTGATTCTTGTAAGAAAACATTGGAAAGAACAGGAGCTATTAAGACAACTAAAACACAGAGAAACACATTCACAAAAAAAGAAATAGGAAGAAGGGAAAATAATAAATTTTTATTATTTTTTGTCTCTTCTGCAATCAATTTAGAAAAGGCAACAGGAAGTCCAAACTGAGCCAGTCCAATTAAAAGGGAGAAAGTTGGAAGAATGAGCATATAAAGTCCAATTCCTTCGCTTCCCATTAGACGACTCATTATTATTTTGATAATCATTCCTAAAAATTTAGTTAAGAATCCACCGACTAATAAGATAATTGTAGAAAGTAGAAATGTTTCTTTTCTTCGCATGAAAACCTTCCTTTCTTTTTCATTTTATGCGAAAAAGAAAAGGAAAAGTCATAAAGAAAAATGTAAATCAAACGTAAATTCGAGTTGTAAAATTAAAAGTAAATTAAATGTAAAATTTTTGTTTTTTCTTTTCACTTTCTTTGAAGTGTGCTACACTGATTTTATCGGAAGATGTTGAGGTGAAGTACATGACAAATCTAGTCGATTTTTTAGCAAAAAAGGAGGTTTTAATTATTTTAAGTGTAATAGCATTCCTTTTTTTATTTTGGATCATTCTATTGATTCAGCACAGTTATTTGAAAATCAAAGAAAAAAATAAATTAAAACAAAATACACAAGAGTTAAAAAATTTAGCGGCAGAAGTTCAAAAAGAAATGAAAAAAGAATCTAAAGAAGTTATAGAAGCTTTACCTATAAAAACAAAAGAAGTAAGTCCATTGGAAGAAATGATGGGTCAAATTCCTGATAAAACCATGATGGAGGAAAAACAAGAAGAAAAAGTAGAACAGAGTCCTGCTCCAGTTCAGATCGAAGAAAAGAACAACTCTTTGGAAAAGCAGGAAAAAATAATTTATAAAGATGAAGTTTATACTCAAACAGAAGCACAAGAAGAATTAGAGCGCCTTACAAAAGAACTGCAAGAACAACAGAAAGAAGAAAGTCGCATTGAATTAACAGAATTCGAAGCAAAACAAGAAGAAAATGCAATTATTAGTTTAGAGGAATTGTTTGCAAAAGGTAGAAGTATTGTAGTAGAAAATGAAGAAACTCAATATGAAGATGAGGGAAATGAACCAATTAGTCTTCAAGATTTGGAAGTAAGAGCAAAACAGCAAGAAATTCAAGAAGAAAAACCTTCTAAAAAAGTAGAGATGAAAGATATGACTGTTCAGACAAAACCTTTGCAAGAAGCCTATCAACAAGAGAAAAAATATACTCCTAGTCCTGTTATCTCACCAGTGTTTGGACTTCGTGATGAAAAGGCAATACATGATGAATCTTTACAATTAGAAGATACAGCAAACTTTGAAAAGTTAGATGAAGAAATTAGGAAGACAAATGAGTTTTTGGCAATTTTAAAAGAATTACAAAAAAAATTAGACTAAGAAATGTTTTTGAAAATAACATTTTATAAAAACTAGGTTTTCATCAAATTTTGCCTAGTTTTTTTTAGGCCTTTATTTATGATTTATGCGAAGTTGGAATAAAGGCCTGGGGGGGGGTAAATTATAGTAAAATGAACCTAGGAAACTAGGTGAAAAGAAT
>CANQEE010000035.1 GCA_947594595.1 uncultured Bacilli bacterium | reverse complement strand
TATCCTTTTCGATATCCTTTCCTTGTATATGGGAAAGCTGGTATCATTTCTAAATCTATAATTGTTTTACATATATGAGGGGTTAGATAAGCTGCATCTCCTACAAAATAATTTATATTTGTTATGTCAAAGTGATTTACTAAATTTTCGAAAGATTGATAAAAAGAAATTGAATCATGGACATTACTTCCGTTTGTATCTACTGTTAATACATAGTTATTATTTTCACATATTACACTTGTATTATATCCAAACATTTTTTCTTTATCACTCTTATATAACATTCCCGCATCTTTATCTACATCACTTACTATTATCTCTTTTTCTCCAATTACTTCTTCTGTATCTACTTCTTCATTACATTTGATTATCTTTTCTACTTCTTCAAAATATTCCTTTTCACTTAATATCTCTTCATGTAATCCTTTTAATGCTATTTCTAAATCCATCTCTTTTTGATATTTTTTTGCTTCTATTTTTACTCTTTCTTTATGATTTTTCTTTTTATTCGCATATGCTTTGGTATGCGTTGAATCTATATATACTGCCGTCATATCTAAACAATTCCAATTCACTAATAACTCTATTACTTTATCAAATACTGTTTGTAATAAATCTTTTTCTAATTTACAAAACTTTCTTTTATAGTTTTTTGAATATGTTGAATGATCTGGAACTTCTTCATTTATGTTATACCCTATAAACCATCTATATAAATTATTATATTTTAAATTTTCATAGGTCTTTCTTAAACTATCTTCATGAAAAAGGAACTTTAATATATGAATCTTTACTAAAACTACAGGGTCTATACTTTTTCTTCCTATTTTAGAATATAGTTTTTCTACTTCATCATATACAAAGTTCCAATCAAAATGTTCTTCTATCACTCTTAAAAAATGATCTTCGGGTATCATGCTTTCTAAATTTACTATTTCACTTGAATAACTTCTTTTTGGTCTTTTGGTCATTGACATGTTTATCACTCCTCATTTTAACCACTTTTATTATAACATTTCTTCATAATAAAAGCGAGATATGTCAATGACTTTTCGGTTAAAATAAGGCATTTTATCTCGCATCTTTATTATACTAAATTTTTCATTATAATAAAAGACTGTTTTCAAATTTTTCATTTGTCAACAGTCTGAAATTGGTAAAAATTACCAATTTAAAAATGCCCAAATCTATTTACGAAATAAAAATTCATTTCTATAATGGTTATATTGCAAAGATGTCTTCTTTGATTTCACCGCACACTTGATTCAAAGATATATGATATTCTTTTGCAAGAAATGCCAACTTTTCAGTTGGTATTTTTGTTTTTCCATCTTCATAATAAGAATAACTGGACTGTCGAATTCCTAGTTTATCAGCAAATTCTTCTTGTGTTTTTCCTCGTTTTATTCGTTCTTGTCTTAGTAAATTTCCTATTTGAATATAATTTATGTTTTTTGGATATTTTGCAGGACGATTGTTTTTTGAAAGTTCCAGTAAATATTCTACGTTGGTTTCAAAAATTTCTGCAACACGAATTAGTTGTAAAATAGGAAAATTAACATCTCCTAATTCCCACATTGTATAAGTAGAACGTTGTACATTTAAAAGAGTTGCAATATCTTTTTGGGTCATGTCATGATCTTCTCGTAAATTTTTGATTTTTACATACTGCATAAAATCACCTATCCTAATTTTATTACACCTGTCGTTTTTCTCTTTGATTTGTCAAGATAATTGATAAAGTTTGGGAAAAAAGTGTGAAAAAGAAGCAAAAAAAGAAAAAGATATTGTAGGGGGATATTGATGAGAAAAGTTCCATGTGTTTTACAAAAGGAAATGATCGATTGTGGTCCTGCCTGTTTGTTTGCTATTTTTAAATATTATGATGGAAAAATGTCTTATTCTAAATTCAAAAGAAAAATCCAGATGAAAAAAGGAGGAACAGATGCATATTCTTTAAAACAAGCAGGGGAAGAACTCGGTTTTTTGGTGGAAGGGGTGAAAGGAGAGGTTGAGCAAATTCCTTCTACTGAGTTTCCACTAATTGCTCACATTCAAAAAGAAAATTATTATCACTTTGTTGTTTTGATGGAACTAGATTTCAAAAAGAAAATTGTCCTTTTGATGGATCCAGCTATTGGTTATCATAAAGTCTCTTTATCAATTTGGAAAGAAGTTTGTACAGGAAATTACCTTACTTTTCATGTGAAAAGATTTTTGACCAAAGAGAAAAACATTTCCATTTGGAAACTTCTTTTTTCTTCTGTTACATCCAAAAAAAGTCTTTATTTTGCTTTGTTTGGCAATGCTATTTTAGCATACATTTCTCTTTTGGGATTAGTGGAAGTAAAACTTTTCTTTTCTTATTTGTTCTATCAAAAAGATTTTTATAATGTTTTTTCTTATTTTCTCTTTTTCTGTTGTTTTCATTTTCTAAAAGAAGTAGGTCTTTTTCTTTTTCGATGGTTCTTTTTAAAACTTCAAAGGAAACTTTATTTAGAAAATGTGAAAAAATGGTTTCAAAATCTTTTATATCTCCCTTATTATGCATATGAAAATCAATCGGCAGCTTCATTTATGTCTAAAACAGAATCATTTGAACAAATTTATTTTTTCTTTTTTCAAGCACTAGAGATGATAGCAACATCTTTTCCTCTTTTTATAATGGCTCTTGTGCTTCTTGGAAGTATAGAATCTTGCTTTGTAAGAGTTTTGTTTCCTTGTCTTTTAGTAGTGTTAGTAAGTAGCTTTTTCCTTTTTAAAAAATTAGAGAAAAAAGCAAAAAATTATACACTAAAAAAAGAGAAAAGAGATAGTTTTTTATTAGAAACAATAGAAAAACTAGATTTATTAAAAGGATTACATCAGGAATCTTATTTTTTTAAGAAATGGTGGAAGTTGGAAGAAAAATATCAAGCTTCGAAATATCGTTTTTCTCTTTTTCTCTTTCAAAAAGAAGCCTTTCAAAAAGGAATTGAAAAAGGGATGCAATGTATTTTCTTCCTTCTATTTTTACAAGCTTCTTATCATAAAAATGTTTCTTTTTCTGATTTTTTTCTTCTACAAGTTTTATTTGAATTGATCTTAGAAAATTATAAAAGAGGAATTGAATTGGGTTTCCTTTATCCTCAAATAAAAGTAGAAGTAGAAAAATTAGAACCTTTTTATCTTATCAAAAAAGAACAATTTCCTAAAAAGAGTCTTTTTCCTTCCTTTCCTTTTCAATTGATTGAAGTCAAAGGCTTTACTTATCAAGTAGAAGGAAACAAGAAAAAATGTAATTTATTTCTTAAAATTAAAAAGAATGAGAAAGTGATTTTACATGGGGCAAGTGGATGTGGAAAAAGTACATTTTGTAAAAGCCTTTTAAAATATTATCCAATTGAAAAGAAGGAACTTTTCTTAAATGGAATAGATGTTGCATATATTCATCTAGAAGATTTACGAAGTAGAATCTGTTATCTTTCTCAAGAAGAAGGGTTATTTGCAGGAACTCTTTTAGAAAATATTACCTTAGGCGTAAAAATTCCAAAAGAAAAATTAGAGAAAGTATTGGAATTAACTCATGTTACAACTTTTATAAAAGAAAAAGAAGTTTCTTTAGATTTTCCAATTTCTCTTTTGAATGTCTCATTATCAGGTGGAGAAAGAAAAAAGATTTTACTTGCAAGAGCGCTTCTTTTAAAAAGAGATATCTATTTATTGGATGAAGTTTTTGAAAGTATTCCAGAAGAAGAAGCAAAAGAGCTAATTAAAAATGTACTTACTTATTTAAAAAACAAAATTGTATTGGTTATCTCCCATCGGAAAAATGCAGATTCTTATTTTGATCAAGTTTGTTTTTTTGGAGGAAGTTTATGAAAAAATATCGTTGGCCATTCTTCTTTTTTCTCTATCTTTTTCTTCTTCTAGTTTTTTTAAAAACACCTTTTGAAATTGTAACCTATCAAGAATATGTAGGATCAATGATAGAAAGTAAGAAAGCTATTTTAATATCTAGTGAAATGTTACAAAAAGAAACTTGTCAAATTGATTATCAACTGTATTCTTTCTCAATTCTTAATCAAAGGAAAGAAAAGGGAAATTATTTGATTCAAATTGTTTTTGATAAAAAGCAGCCTAAAAAAAATTTTCTACTTTATTGTAAAAAGAACCGCGAATCGATTTGGAAGTTAATTCAAAAGGAGTGGAGGTAAAATGAAAAAATTAACGGAAGAAGAAATGAAGAAAGTAGAAGGAGGTATTTCTGTATGGATTGGTGTTGGCATTGCAGCGCTCACTGTTTTTTTAGCAGGATTTTTAGATGGGATTGTTCATCCTAAAAATTGTGAAGGAGGTGTTTCATGAAACTATTAAACAAAGAAGAATTAGAAACATTACAAGGAGGGATTACTCTTTCTGGAACTCTTTTAAATTCTTTTACTTCTTTAATTAAGGTACTTCTAGATGCTGGAAGGGCAGTAGGTTCTTCTTTAAGAAGAATAGAAGAAGGACAAATATGCCCTTTAAAATAAAATTTCTACAAAAAAATTAGAAGAAAACATGAAAAAATGTAAAAATTTGTTGTAACTCCAATAATCTGGTGTTATAATCAATCTTAGAAAAAAGCGAAGGGAGGGATAATGTAATGACACAAGTAACTGTAAAAAATGGTAACTTAGATATGGCACTAAGAAAATTTAAACAAAAAGTGGCAAGAGATGGTGTCCCTTCTGAATGCAAGAAGCGTGAATGTTACGATAAACCAGGAGTCAGAAGAAGAAATGCAAAAAAAGAAGCAATTAAAAATGCAAAAAAAAATGCTCGAAAGAATCGTAATCATGATAGTAAAGAGAAAGCTTAGTTGCTTTCTTTTTTTTGAAAAAGATATGATTCGACATTCTTTGCTATTTGATTTTGCTAGAATCATCTTAGGGTGAAGTTAGTATGAAAAAAACATTTTTTATTTCTATTATTTTTACAGTGCTTTTAGGAGCTTTCTTTGGTAAATTTTTATATGAAAGATATGAGAGTGAAACAACAATTTCTCTTGGTAAAACAATTTATTTTTTGCAATATGGTATTTATAGTACAATTGAGGAAGCACAACAAGAAAAACTTTCTTCTTCTATTTTAGTAAGAGAAGATAATAAATTTTATTTATATTTAGGAATTTCTCTTCAAAAACAAAATTTGGAAAAAATAAAGTCTTTTTATGATGAAGAAAATAAGACGACTTGTATAAAAGCAACAACTATAACAGATAATACTTTTCTAAATCATATTGCTCAATGGGATGTACTACTTTCTAATGCAAAAACAAAAGAAGAAGTTCTTGCTATTTCTAAGGTTGTCCTTGCAGATTATGAGGAAACAGTTTTAAATAAGTAAATTTTTTGAAATCTTTGGTTATAATAAAAATAGGTGATAAGATTGAGATTAAAAGATTTACCTAAAGAAGAAAGACCAAGAGAAAGAGTTAAACAATATGGAGTAGAAGCACTTTCTAATGTAGAACTTCTCCAAATCTTACTTCAGAGTGGAACCCAAGGAAAAGATGTAAAAGTTTTATCTGAAGAAGTTTTATTGTATCTCATGCGAGAAGAAATCCCTACATTAGAAGAGTTGAAACAGATCAGAGGATTAGGAGAAGCAAAAGCGCTTTCTATTCTTGCTACAATGGAATTAGGAAAACGAATTTTTTTATCTCCAGAAAAGAGAAAAGAACGAATTACAACAGCAAGAGCAGCTTATCATTATATGCATCATTTTTTCTATGGAAAAAAACAAGAATGTTTTTATTGCCTTTATTTAGATTACCAAAATTATCCCATTTGTTCTAAATTACTTTTTCAAGGAACAAGTAATAAAAGTACTGTACATCCAAGAGAAATTTTTAAAGAAGCTTATCGATCTGGTGCTTATGGGATTATTTGTTTTCACAATCATCCATCTGGTTTTGTTGAACCTTCAGAAGAAGATCGAAAGTTTACTAAAAAATTAGTAGAAATTGGAAGGTTACAAAATCTACCTATTTTGGATCATATTATTATAGGAAATCAAAGATATTATAGCTTTAAAGAAAACTTTGAAATTTAATATTTCATTTTATAAAAAGATGTGTATAATAAGAGAAAGCGAAGTGAATAAAGATGTATAAAAGAAGAAAAGATCGAAAAAAGAAACTTCTTTGGATAGGAATTACTATCTTTCTTCTTTTCTTTGTCCTTTTTTACTCTCTTACATCTTCTAAACTCTCATTTATAGAAATGATAGGGAAGGATACTGCGACGTTGATTCAGAAAGTTGTCTTATTCCCTTTTACAGCACTAAATGAAGAAAAGGGAAAAACTATGACAGAATCTTATACCATTCAAAAAAATGTGAATGTACATTTAGAAAAAGAAATTGAAGAATTAAAAGAATTATTGAAATTAAATCATACTTTAACGGAGTATACTCCTATCAATGCAATGGTTTTATCAAGAAATCGATCTTATTGGTTTCAAAATATTACAGTAGATAAAGGAAAAAAAGATGGAGTAGGAAAGGACATGATTGTAATCACAAGTGATGGATTGATTGGAAAAGTATCTAAAACGAGCTATTTATCTAGTGAAATTTCTTTAATAACAATGAATGATGTGAATTATAAAATTAGTGTTTCGATCGCAGGAAATAAGGGAGAAAGTTTTGCTATTTTAAATGGATATGAACAAAAGAAAGGACTTTTAAAATTAACAGGGGTAGATAAAACAGCTGCTTTAGAAATAGGAGATACAGTTACAACAAGTGGTCTTGGGGGAATGTATCCAAGAGGAATTTACATTGGTAAAATCGAAAAGATTCAAGAAGATAAATATGGACTTTCTAAAACTGTCTATGTAAAAAGTAAACAGGATTTTAATCAAATTCATTATGTAACGATTTTAAAGGAGAAGGAAAAATGAAAATAGTCTTTCTTTGTTTTAGTTTCTTTTTAGATGGAATTTTATCTAATTTTCTTTCGTTTTTGCCAAATACTCTTTCTTTTTGTACGCCTCTTTTAACGCTTGTTTTCCTTGTTGTTATTTTTCCACTTTATAAGAAAAATAAAAAGAAATATTTTCTCACTGCTGGAATTTTAGGATTTTGTTATGATCTCTTTTATACAAATTTACTTTTTTTTAATGCATGTTTATTTGTAGAAATTGCTTATCTGACAACTATTTTTTGTAAACGAATTCCATTAAATTATGGAACACTTCCTATTCTTCTTATCCTTCTAATTGGAATTTACCATTTGAGTACAATCTTTTTTCTTCATCTTTTTCAAGTATTGAATCCAACTTTAGGAGATTTCTTCTATTTGTGGACACATACAATTTTTCTAAATGTTTTAATGGGAGAAATTTTCTATTTTATCTTTTGCTTTTGTCATAAAAAATATGTAAAAGCACTTTGATTTTTCGCATTTTTTATTCTTGGGGTCATATCATAAAAATAGGTGAGGATGATGAATGAATCCAAATTTTTAAAAAAGAAAAATGAAAAAGGTCAAAGTAAAAATATAAAAAAATATGTGCTTACTCTTCTTTCAAGGACACTTTGTACAATTATTTTAGTTTTAGTACTTTTGATTGGTTTTAAAACAAGTAAAAAATTTAAAGTTTTTTTTCATGAACAAGTTTATAATCAAACTTTTCCATTTAGTACATTTAAACAAATTTATCAGAATTATTTTGGACAAAGTTTTTCTTTAAAAGGATTTGATGTAGAAGAACAACAAGTCTTTGACGAGAAAATTAGCTATAAAAGTACAAAAAAATATAAAGATGGAGTTGAATTAGAAGTCTCTTCCAATTATATGGTTCCCTCACTAGAAAGTGGAATTGTTGTATTCCTTGGAGAAAAAGAAGAATATGGATCTACCATTATCATACAACAAGTGAATGGTGTTGATGCATGGTACGGAAATATTAAAGTGAGTGGTCTAAAACTTTATGATTATGTAGAAAAAGGGAAATTATTAGGGGAGGCACAGGATAAAAAATTATATCTTGCTTTTCAAAAAGAAGGGAAGTTTCAAGCCTATCAAAACTATTTATCGTAAATTAGAAATTCATCCACTTACAATTGCTTATGGGTTTCTTTTCTTATTGATGGGTGACTTTCTTTCTTTTTTCTTTTTATTTCTTCTTTTGTTTTTTCACGAGTTAGGCCATTTTTTAACAGCGGGAATGTTGGGGTGTTCTCTTTCTAAAATATGTTTTTATCCTTTCGGAGGAATTTCGAAATTTCAAATGGATTTTAATATTCCTATTCAAAAGGAGTTTCTGATTTTAATTATGGGACCTGTTTTTCAAATTTTAACTTATTTGATTCTCCTTTCTTTCCCTTTTACTCAATTGCATTTGCAACTTTTAGAGCAAATTCATCTAAAACTTTTAATTTTTAATCTTCTTCCTATTTATCCCTTAGATGGTGGTAGGCTTTTTTTTCTATTTCTTTCTAGTTTTTTTTCTTTTTACCATAGTTTACAAGTTTGTTTTTTCTTTTCTTATTTTTTTATTTATTCTTTTTTTCTTTTCTTTTTGTGGACCAAAGAATTTAACTATCTTATTCTCTTTTTTCTTCTTCTTTTTCTTCTTTTAAAAGAAAAAAAGAAAATGCCAATTTACTTTCAAAAATTTTTATTAGAACGTTTCCTTGAAAAATATACTTTTAGAAAAGGAAAAATTGTTTCCTCTGAAAAACAGTTTCGAAGAAATTTTAGACATTTAATTTATCAAAAGGGGATATATAGTACAGAACTTTTCTTTTTAAAAAAATTTTTTATATCTAATAGATAAGATTGTTTTTTGCTAAATTTTTAAGATTAACCTTATAAAAAGACTGTTGACTTAAATTGTCAAACAGCCTAATATACCTTTATAAATTATCAATCGTCAATGTTTCATTTGTTGTTTTAAAATTGTTTTTTTCATATAAACGCTTAGCTTTGATATTCTTGCTCCATACATTTACTTCTATTTTATGTACATTTTTTGATATAGCCCACTTTTTAAAATATTCTATTAAAGAGGTAGCAATTCCCTTATTACGATAATGGGGATCAATATATAATGCATCTAATTTAGCAATTTTGTATTTATATGTATCATCACTTGGCTTGAAGATTCCATATAAATAACCTACAATTTCATCATTTTCTTCGGCAACAATAAGCAATTTATTAGAATCTTCAATATAATTTTCATACATATTAGTGACAATAAAGTTTTCATCAATTCCTAAATCATATTGTCTTTCATCTTTTATTAAAAGTGTTAAAAATTTATTTAATACATTTGCATCATTATAATTTGCTTTTCTAATTATCATATTATATCTCCTATGAATAAGTAGCAATATTGTCTTTGACCTTTTTGAGCTTTCTACCATAATGATGATCTATAAAAAAATACAAAAAGCGGCTCTTAAAAATTCAAAAACTTGGTTATTGCTTTTAATTTATTTCCTCTATCAATACTTTTTCTAAAAATATTTTATTTTCAAATGTTCCTCTTTTTTCTCCTTTTTCTTTTGCAATAGCAATAACTTCTTCTAATGTTGAATTTTCTAATTTGGCTAAATATTTTATTATTTCTAACATATCAGCTAATTCTTCTATTCTATTCTTTCCAGTGGCATTTAAAACTTCTTGATATTCCTCATTTAATTTTTTTTCTAATTCAATTTTATATTCTTCATCAGTTAGAATTCTAATAATTGGTTCTTCTTTATTTGATTGAATGATTTCAGGTATTTTATCTCTTACTAATTTGTTATATATTTGTTCCATATTTTCACTCCTTAATTATTGTGATTTTAGTCATACTAATAAAAATAGTACCAACTGTATAAGTCGGTACTAACCTAAAATTTGAGAATAGTACCTAACTCGTCAAAATTAGGTATTCCTTTAGTATTCTTGACATATTCATAATAACATAAAAACGCACTTTTATCAAGTACGTTCTCTATTTTTACTCGAAAATCCGAGTTTAATATCAATCTGGTGTCTTCGAGGCGATTCGAACGCCTGACCGATCGCTTAGAAGGCGATTGCTCTATCCAACTGAGCTACGAAGACATCTCATAGGACAAAATTACTTTATCACAAAGCTATGATTTTGTAAAGAAATTTAACATTTGAGGATGTAGTAAACTAGATGTGGGAAAATGTAAAACTATATAAAAAAAGAGAAAACACTCAAAATTTTAAAACTGTTA
>CANQEE010000034.1 GCA_947594595.1 uncultured Bacilli bacterium | reverse complement strand
CCCTATGCCAGTTGATTTGAATATTGCTTATGCTGAATATCATAATTAATTATCAGTCATTTTGTTTAACACAACTAAAATTTAAAAAAATTTTGTATATATTTTATTAAGATAGTTAAGAATAAAATTTAAAAGAATATGAAGAAGAATCTTACTAAAACAAGTAAATATCTTACTTTGTATAATATATATTATGTTAACCTATAAAAATATAAGATAAAATTCAAAGAAAAAGAAGTAGATTCTCCTTCAAAATTAAATTTCTTCTCTTCTTCCCTTTTTTGTATATTTTTATAAAAATAGGAGATTCTAAAAAAGAGGAGTTGATAAGAATGAGACAAAATAATCAAAATCAGAACGAAAATTTTGAACAAAATCAAAATAGAAATAATGACAATTATAATCAATTTAATCAAAATAATCAAACAAATAAAAATTGTCCTAGTAATCGTAATAACAATAAGCAAAACCAATCAAATCGTTCATTTGATAATTTTGAAAATCAAGAAGAGAACAGATAGTCCTCTTCTTTTTTATTCTAATTCCCCTACTCTTTACTACTCTATTCAAATTTATCTAAGATACTTTTTCCAATTTCTGGTGGAGAAACATTAAAATTATCTGCAATGGTTGCTCCAATATTCGCAAGTGTTTCTTGAATAGGAAGCCGTCCAGGAGTTTTAAAATTTCTACTATAGAAAAGAACTGGTACATTTTCTCTTGTATGATCAAATCCCCTAAAAGTTGGATCATTTCCATGGTCTGCTGTAATAATTAGCAAATCATCTAACTCTAATTTATTTAATAAAAGTGGAATTTCAACATCTAATTCTTCAATTGCTTTTGCATATCCAACAACATCACGATTATGTCCATATAAACTATCAAATTCACAGAGATTGACCATACATAATCCTGTAAACTTTTTTTCCATGACACTTGTAAGTTTGTTGATTGCATCCATATTACTACTTGCTTTCATACATTTGTTAATTCCTTGTCCATCAAAAATATCATTGATTTTTCCAATGGCAATTACATTAAAATGATTCTCATTTAATTCATCTAAAACTGTTTTTTTAGGAGGCCTTACAGGATAATCTTTTCTTCCACTATGATTTAATTTAAATTTCCCTGTAGTTCCTATAAAAGGTCTTGCAACGACACGTCCTACAAGCCAATCTTCTCGAATAGTAAGCGCTCTAATTTTTTCACAATATTTATAAAGTTGTTCTGCAGAAATAACATCTTCATGAGCAGCTACTTGCAAATCGGAATCTGCAGAAGTATAAACAATTAAAGAACCATAATTCAATTGCCTTTCTCCAAGTTCATTGATGATTTCATTATTATTGCTACAACGATTTCCAATAACTCTTCTTCCAGTTATTTGTTCAATTGAATCAATCAATTCAATTGGAAATCCATTTTCATTAAATGTTTTAAAAGGTATATTTGATGAAATTCCCATCATTTCATAATGACCTGCTAAAGTATCTTTTCCCGCATTATTTGGTCTTGCAATTGTATAATAGGCATCTACTTCTTCATTTTCATCCATATTTAAAGTATTTAAAAACCCAATTTTCTTTAAATTTGGAATAAATAGGTCACATTGCTCCCGAATATGTCCTAAAGTGTTACATCCTGTGTCTTGATAAAGAGCAGCATCTTTTGCTTCCCCTACTCCTAAAGAGTCTAATACCATTAAAAATATTCTTTTAAATTTCATAATTCACCTCAAATTTATTGATTGTTCTTATTCCTTGGATGATATTTTTGATAATCTTTTTGAATTTTTGAATCATCTATATGTGTATAGATTCGAGTTGTTACAATGTCTTCATGCCCTAAAAGCATTTGAATACTTCGAAGATCTGCACCATGTGCAAGTAAATGAGTAGCAAAACTATGACGTAAACTATGGGGAGAAATATCAGTACGTAATCCCTTTTCTTTTAGGAGTTTTTTTAACATTTTAAAAAAACCTTGTCTTGATAGAGCATCTCCTTGTTGATTTAAGAAAAGTTCTTCTGTTTCCTTTTCTTTTAATAAAAAAGGGCGAACGTTCAAATAATCTTTGATGGAATGAAGAGCATATTCTCCTAAAGGAAGGATGCGTTCCTTATTTCCTTTTCCCTTAACACGAAGAATACAATTCACAAAATCAATATCATATACTGTGATTTTAAGTGCCTCTGAGATTCTAAGACCTGTGGCATATATCAATTCTAACATAGCTTTGTTTCGATAGTCAAATGGGGTATGTAAAGGAATATCTAAAAGAATTTCCACCTCTTCCATCGTAAGAGTATTGGGAAGTCTTTTTTTTGTTTTAGGTCTATCAATTTGAGAAGATACATCTTTTTGAACATACTTTTCTTTTAATAAAAATTTATGAAAATTTTGAATAACGGTTAACTTATGGGCAACTGTGGTATCTTCCTCTTTTTTTTGAAAGCAAAATTTCATGTAAGCTTCAATCATTTCTTTTGTAACAGAAGAAAAAGAAGAAATTTCATAATTTTTCTTTAGAAAGATAAAATAATTTTTAAGTGTATATGAATATGTTTTTCTAGTGTTTTTTGAAAGTCCTTTTTCGTAATCACAAGTTTCTATAAAAATATGGATTATCTCTTCTTCCCTCATCCTATCACCTATTATTATTATATAAAATTCTTTCTTTTTTTACAAATGATACAAAATATGATACACTAAAAAAACAAAGAAAGGGAGGGATTCTCTTGAAAGTTGGTGTGATTGCTGAATTAAATCCATTTCATTATGGACATGAAAAACTTTTACGAGAAATTCGAAAGAAATATGGTGATTGTACTATTATTATGGTGCTAAGTGGTCACTTTTTACAAAGAGGAATTCCAAGTGTACTTGATAAATGGACGAAAACAGAAATTGCACTTTCTCATGGAGTTGATCTAGTGGTAGAACTCCCCTTCCCTTTTGCAACACAAAGCGCAGATATTTTTGCATCAGGAGCTATAAAAATTTTAAACGAATTAAAAATAGATGTTTTAGCTTTTGGAACTGAAACTGAAGATATAGAGGCTTTAAAACTTTTAGCTACTGCTCAAGAAAATGAAATATTCGAAAGCCTTATACAAGTCTTTTTACGAATGGGAAAAAATTACCCTACTGCTATTTCTTGTGCTTTAGAGGAATTAACAGGAAAACGAGTGGATCTTCCTAATGATCTTTTAGCAATTAGTTATATTAAAGCAATGAACAAAGAAAAAGCAACATTTTCACTTTTTCCTATAAAAAGAGGAAAACACTCTCATCAAGAACAAGACTTTGACAATATAGAAAGTGGTAGTAGTATTCGAGCTGCCTTACAGCAAGGAATGAATTTAAAAGCAAAACTGCCTGATGATGTCTTTGAAAATCTTCAAAAGGGTTTCCTTTTACAAGAAGATTATTTTCCTTTATTACGGTATCAAATTTTATCTTCAACACCCATGCAATTAAATGAAATTTTAGGAGTTAATGAAACATTCTTAAAAAAATTAAAGAAAGAAATCATTCCAGCAAAAAATTATGACGATTTTATTAAGCGCTTACATACAAAAAATTATACTTATAATTATATATCAAGAATGCTTCTTCACATTTTAGTAGGATTTACAAAAGAAGATGCAAAACTATATCAAGATCCTACTTATCTTCGTATTTTAGGCTTTTCAAAGAGTGGAAGAGCACATTTAAATCAAATCAAAAAAGAGACAAAACTTCCTCTTTTAAGTAAATTTGAAAGGAATGCTGATTTGTTTTTACAATTAGAAATGAAAGTAACGCAGATTTATACTCTTCCTCTTTCTTCTTCTAAAAGAGTTGATTTAATAAAAAAAGAGTTTGGGCAAGCCCCTATTCAACGAAAGGAGAAAAATAATGATACGAACTAAAAAACAAGGAATGCTGATCGTTCTTTCTGGTCCTTCTGGATGTGGAAAGGGAAGCATTATTAAGGAATTTTTAAAACAAAATAAAAACACTTGGCTTTCAGTCTCAGCAACTAGTAGATCCCCAAGAGAAGGAGAAATTGATGGAGAAAGTTATTATTTTTTGACGAAGGAAGAATTTGAAGAAAAAATAAAAGAAGGGGCTTTTCTAGAATATGCGATGTATGCAGGAAACTATTATGGAACGTTTAAAAAAGCGATTGAAGAAAAACTTTCTTTAGGAATGGATGTTCTTTTAGAAATAGAAATTCAAGGGGCTCTAAAAATTAAAGAGCTTTTGAAAGAGACAATCTTTATTTTTGTTTTACCTCCTAGTATGAATGAATTAAGAAAAAGATTGGAAGGAAGAAATACGGAAGATAAAGAGAAACAAGAAAAGCGCTTTCAAAGAGCTTATGAAGAAATCAATGCAGTCAGCAAATATAATTATGTTATTGTAAATGATGAAATTCAGTTGGCTGCTAAAAAAATGGAAGCAATTTTAATTGCAGAAAGACTTCGTGTTGACCGAATTGAAGAAGTTTTATTAGAGACAAAGGAAGAAGATTTACATTTGGGACTTTTAAATACAAAGAATGTTTCTAATATTGATCTAAAAGAGAAAATTAGTACAGTAATGGTTCAAAAAACAAAACCTAGAAAAACAAAAGTTGAAAAGAAAAAATAGCATCTAGAAAAGTGCTATTTTTATTTTTGACAAGTAGGACAATAATAAGTTCCTCTCCCCTTTAATTTTTGCTTTTGTATTTTTCTTCCACATTTAGGACAGGCTTGTCCTTGTTTTCCATAAACTAGCAATTCATTTTGAAATCGACCATGAACTCCTTCTGAAGAAGTAAAACTTTTGATTGTACTGCCTCCTAAAGTTATAGCTTTTTGAAATACAATTCGACAATTTTCTATGATTTGATTGCACTCTTCTTCTTTGATTTCACAAGATTTTCTTGTAGATAGAATTCGGCTTCTAAATAAAATTTCATCTGCATAAATATTTCCAATTCCAGCAATGATTTTTTGATCTAATAAGGCAGTTTTGATTGGAATTGTTCTTTTTTTTAATTTTTCAAATAAATATGCTTTTGTTAAATTTTTGTCATCATATTCAAGTCCTAAGTTTAAAAGAGGTTTTTGTAAAAATATTTTTTCTTTGGGAATTAAATACATTTTTCCAAACTTTCGTAGATCATGATAACGAAGACTGGTACAATCATTAAGAGTAAAAATAACGTGCTCATGCTTTGAAAGAGCTTCTTCTTTTTTGCGAAATAAAAATTTTCCCTCCATTCGAAGATGAATCAATAAGCAATCTTTATCAAGAAAAACGAGAAGAAATTTTCCTCTTGTTTGAATATCTTGAATGGTTTGATCTTTTATTTGTAACGCAAAATTCTTTGCATCTGGAAAAGCAATAATCCGATCCCATTTTATTTTACAATCTGTTATTTTCTTTCCTACAAGTTTTGGAAAAAGTGTTTGTGCTACAGTTATTACTTCTGGTTTTTCTGGCATTTTTTCCTCCTATTTTGCTTCATACCAATCCGATCCTGTTTTAATATCTACAAGAAGTGGTACACGAAGAGAGACAACGTTTTCCATAATTGTTTTTACAATTTGAGTAACTTCTTCTACTTCCTCTTTTAAAACATTAAATACAAGTTCGTCATGAACCTGAATTAACATTTTACTTTTCAGTCCTTTCTTTTCAAATGCTTGAGCAATTTCAACCATTGCTTTTTTTAAAAGATCTGCGGCACTTCCCTGGATGGGTGTATTCAAAGCAATTCTTTCCCCTCCACTTCTTTCTAAATAATTTTTACTTTGTAATTCTCTAATAACACGCTTTCGATTCATGATTGTCTTGGCATATCCATTTTTATAAGCTTCCTCTTTTTCCTTTTCCATATATTCTTTAATACCAGGATAAGTTTCCCAATAAGTATCAATAAATTTTTTGGCACTTGTAACATCAATTTTTAAATCTTCAGCCAATCCAAAGCTACTAATTCCATATAAGATTCCAAAATTAACGGCTTTTGCTGTTCTTCGCATTTCACTTGTTACTTTTTCAATAGGTACATGAAAGATATCAGAAGCTGTTTTTGCATGAATATCTAAGTTGTTTTTGAAAGCATTGATCATCCCTTTTGCATTCGCAAGATGGGCAAACATACGAAGTTCTACTTGAGAATAATCACTAGATAATAGAATAGAATTTTCTTCTGGAACAAAGGCTTTTCGAATCAATTTTCCAGCTTCTGTACGAATTGGAATATTTTGTAAGTTTGGTCTTACAGAAGAAAGTCTTCCTGTTCGAGTTAAAGTTTGATTAAAGACAGTATGTATTTTTCCATCTTCTCTGATTTCTTCTTGGAGTCCCACTGCATAAGTCGTATAGAGTTTACTTACCATTCGATATTCTAATATTTTTTCAACGATTGGGTGAAAATGAATAACCTTATCTAAAACATCTTTTGAAGTAGAATATCTTTTTTCTCCAATCTTTTTTTTAGGATATGGAATTTCTAATTGATCAAAGAGAACTTCTCCTAATTGTTTAGGGGACATGATATTAAATTTACATCCTGCCACCTCATAAATTTGCTTTTCAATTTCTTGCATTTGATTCAGTAATTCTATTTCTACTTTTGATAAGTAATTTCGATTGACTCTAATTCCAGTTTGCTCCATATCGGTTAATATAAGAGCAAGAGGCATCTCAATTTCATCAAAAAGAGTTTTTTCTTCACTTTCCTGAAGTCTTTTTTCTAATTCTTCTTTTGTATCCCAGATAAATTCTACTTTTTCTAAACATTCTTTTTTTGTCTCTTCCAAAGTCATCGGATGAGGTCTTTTTTCTGTTCCGTAACTATTTTCAAAAAAAGGAAGTAAATATCCTAAATCTTTTGCTACATAAGCAATGTCATCTTTTACACTATAATCAAGTAAATAAGTGGCAATCATTGTATCAAAGGACACTCCTTTTAGATGAATTCCATAGCGAGCTAATACAATGGTACATTTTTTTAAATCGTAAGTATATTTGAAAGTGGAATTTTCAAAAAGACTTCTATAAGATAAAAGTTCATCTTCTTGAATAAAATATTTATTTTCTTGATCACAGATAGAGATCCCTAAAACTTTATTTTTATTATAATCCATTCCATCCAATTCTAAATAAAAAGCAAAAGGATGATCGGCTTTAAAAAAGGAAATAGGCTTCCATTCTTTTCTAGAAATGGATGGCTCCTTTTCTTTTTTCTTACTTTCTTCTAAATTTAGTTTTTTTAAAAGAGAAGCAAATTCCAACTCTTCTAAAAGAGCAATATATTTTTCCCAATGATATCCCTTATATTTTAAATCTTCTAAAACAAAAGGAAGTTTTACTTCTCGATAGATGGTAGCAAGATGATAACTCATATAAGCATTTTTTTTATCTTGAACAAGTTTTTCTTTCATTTTTGGTGTTTGTTCTTCTAAATGATCATATAATTGATCTAAACTATTGTACTTTTTCAAAAGGGAAATTGCTGTTTTTTCTCCAATTCCTTTTACTCCTGGAATATTATCGCTACTATCTCCCATCAAAGATTTCAGATCAATGATATGAATGGGTTCGAATCCATATATCTCTTCAAATGTCTTTTTATTCATTCGAATAAAATCATTTTTCTTTAAAAGTTTTACTTCTACTTCATCACTTATAAGTTGTAGTAAATCTTTATCACTACTGACGATGGTTGCAACAAATTCTTCTTCTTCCTCCACCATTTTTGAAACAGATCCAATGATATCATCTGCTTCATAATTATCAATTTCAAAATGATAGATTCCCATTGCGTCTAAAACTTCTCTAGCTTTTGGAAATTGAAGTTTTAATTCTTCTGGAATTTCTTTTCTACCAGCTTTATAAGCATCATATTCTTCATGCCGAAAAGTTTTCCCTTTATCAAAGGCTACTAAAATATAAGAAGGATTTTCTTCTTGAATAATTTTATTCATCATTGTAATAAAACCATAAAGTGCATTGGTTGGAAATCCATTCGAATTACGCATAATAACACCACTATAACTTGTTGCATAATAACTTCTAAAAAGAAGATTGTTTCCATCTACTAAGATTACTTTTTTCATTCTGTACCCACTTTCTTATGTCTATTATAGCACGAATAAAGAGGATTTGAGAAAGAATTTATAGAAGTTGAAGCGATAATTCTTTTGCATAAATTTGTTGATCTTCTCTACTCTCAAGCTCATTGATTCGATCACAAAATACAAGACTTAAAAGAACTGCTACTATATAGATACAACTAATTCCGATAGCTCCTTTCATCAATTTTTTCATAGGTATCACACTCACTTTCTAATATTAGTATAGATCGAACGAATATTCGAAGTCAATATTTTTTTGAAACTTATGTTCGATTTTACATTTTTAGAGGGGATAAATGTAAAAACAATTGTTTGACATTTACATTTGTTCGTGTTACTATGAAACTATAAAGGAGGCATTTATGGAAAAATTAACAGAACGTCAAAAAGATATTTTGCAAATTGTAAAAGAATTACTTGCAAAGAATGGATATTCTCCTACTGTTCGAGAGATTGGAAAACAAGCAGATTTACATTCTCCTGCTACGATTCAATTCCATTTAAAGGAATTAGAAAGAAAAGGATATATTAAGAAAAGTGCTGGAACAAATAGAACGATTCAACTTTTGGTTCCTAATGAATTTGTAGAAACTGAAGAAGGAATTGTCAATGTCCCTCTACTTGGAAAAGTAACAGCAGGTACTCCTATTGAAGCCATTGAAACTCCCAATGAACTTTTTTCTCTTCCTGCTTCTCTTTTAGGAAATAAAAAGGAAGTATTTACATTAAAAGTAAGTGGAGAATCAATGATAAATGTTGGAATTTACGATGGAGATATTTTGGTAGTAGAAAAGCAAAATACAGCTAAAAATGGTGAAACTGTGGTTGCAATGACAAAAGAGAATGAAGCCACTGTTAAAACATTTTACAAAGAAGATGGACATTTTAGATTACAACCGGAAAATGATACAATGGATCCAATTATTTTAGAAGAAGTTAGCATTTTAGGAAAAGTGATAGGACTCTATAGAAAATTTTAAAAGAACCTTCTATTTTGAAAGGTTCTTTTCTTTTTGTTCAAGTAAAAAAGTAATAATATAATTGGCTGCAAAAAGTCCTGCTGTAGAAGGTACAAAGATGGAAGAAGCGATGGGAGAAGAAAAATGAACAATGGGTTTTTCTTTTGAACAAACAACAGGAATTTCTAAAGAAAGTTTTTCTTTTCGAAAAAGGTTTCTCATTTTTCTTGCTAAAGCATCCTCTTTGGTCTTTGCAAGGGTTGTAATCTCTACTTTGTTTGGTTGCACTCTATTTCCAGCTCCAAGAGCCATTAAATGTGGAATTTTTTTCGTTTGGGCCCATTTTGCAATGGCAAGTTTCGCAGAAGTATCATCACAAGCATCTAAAATAAATGAGATGGGAAATTTGGAAAAAGTAGAGATATTTTCTGATGTAATTTTGATGGGAAAAGAATACACCTTACACTGTGGATTGATTTCATGAATTCGCTCTTGAAAGCATTCTGTCTTCTTTTTCCCAATGGTAGAATTAAGTGCAATAATTTGGCGGTTGATATTAGATGAACTAACACAATCAAAATCAACTAAAATTAAAGTTCCAATGGAAGAACGAGCTAAAGCTTCTACAGCACTTCCTCCTACTCCACCCACTCCAATTACTAAAACGGTTTGATGAGAAAGATATTGAATATTTTCTTTTCCATATAATAAAGAAAGGCGTTCTTCCATTTTATATTGCCTTTCTAGAATCTGTTGCTTTGATATAAACTTTTTGTTGTTCTGTTAATTTTGGCCAAGAGGGTTGTGTTGCGTAGACTTGTTGATGAAGGCGACATATTTTAATATAAGTTTTGCTATTTTGCTGAGCCATATTTTGATAATAGATGGAAAAATTTTTAGGTCGAATGGCAATTTCTTTTTGTACTGTCTGATCCAAGCTATCATCAATGGTATCAAATCGTAATTGATTGAAATATTCTAATACATCAATTCCTTCTCGAATGATTCCTTCTTTTTCTTGCATGAATTTTTCTTTTAATCCTATTTTTTCAAAAGATAGAAAAGTGTGATGTTGTCTATCTTTGGTATTAAGTCTTAAATCGTTTAACAATTTTCCATATAATTTATCAAGAGCAATATTTCCTTTTTTAGGTGGTTGTGGGACAGTATATTTTGTACAAAAATCTTTTTCTTTATAAACTTGGCTTCGTACAATAATTGAATCTTTTTCTGTTTGAATATTTCTGCGAATAAATTCAGTAAGAATTTCTGGATGATACTTTAAAGTTTTTTCCATTCTTGCTCTTTCTATTTCACTGATTTCTTTTCCAAAATAGTTTATTTTATTGACTTGAATTTCTCCTTGATCATTTGGATTATTTTCTGCAAAAAGGGTATTTTCTTCCTTTTCTATTTTTTGAAAAGAAATTTGTAAATTTAAAATGATTCCTTTAATTTTCATAGGTAGTATTACCATCACATTCCACCTCTTCTTTCGCCTGTTTATTATACCATAAACTTCTCGATTTGTAAATTGATTCTTATCTCGTATAAAATTTTTTAAAATTTAAGTTGTGTTAAACAAAATGACTGATAATTAATTATGATATTCAGCATAAGCAATATTCAAATCAACTGGCATAGGGA
>CANQEE010000033.1 GCA_947594595.1 uncultured Bacilli bacterium | reverse complement strand
TTGTCAATAATATATCCCTTTTTAGAAAACTCTTTTAATATATTAGTTGCCCATCTACGAAATTGAATTGCTCTATCTGAATTTACTCGATAACCAATAGAAATTACCATATCCAGGTTATAATATTGAATATTTCTTTTTACTTGCCTATTTCCTTCGTTTTGAACTAGTAAGAATTTCTTACTAGTTAATGATTCATTCAATTCATAACTATCATAAATCTCATTAATATGCATCGTTATATTATTTCTCGTTGTGTTAAATAATTCCCCAATTGCTTTTTGTGTCAACCATAAATCTCCATCTTCGAATCGAACTTGAATCCCTTTATCATGAGTTTGTCTTTCAAAAATAATAAATTCAGCACTACTACTTCTTATAATTAATTCTTTTGCCATTTTTTCATCTCCTTTGCATCTGTTCTTAAATGTCGTAATCACCTTTCTAATTTCTAATATAAATTATACTAGAATTACTATCATCTTAATAATTTTTTAATATTTTAATCATTCTTTATTTTTATAAAAATCATTATCAGGTAAGATGTAATTTTTAATTGCATCTGTATGAATTAAATAATTATTCTTTGTAAGTATTCTTTTTACATCCCATTCTCTATTTTGATTTTCTAACTCTTTTAATCTTTCAAATTCTTTTATTAAATATAATTTAAATACAGGACTTATTGCAGATGCAAATTCAAATGCTATGTCTTTATGTGCATATGTTCCACCATATTTACCCATTTTAGAATATATTCCAATAGCATTTGTTCTCTCACACCACTCTGTAACACTAGGTGTAAATGTCAATAAACCAACTTGTTTCCTAAAATGTTCAGATTCGAACACTTTAAAATTAGGATTATAAATTTGTTCCCAAGTAGTTAAAAAATCTAATGTGTTTCTATTGCGCAACCAATTTCTTATAACATCTGCAGCTCTTGAATTACTACTTTTTGCTTTTGCTATATCTGAAATACAAATATAATATTTTTCTTTTATATTGGTTACATTTATTCTAATATCTTGAACTTTTATTATTTTATTATCCATTTAAATCACTTCTTTTTATTTTATGTTTTCATCTATCCAATTTAAAAATTCTTTACTTAAATTTTTTATTTCAAAACTTGAAATTTCAGCAACTTCATAATTATGTATTTTCTTTATTTCATTTTCTATTTCTGAAAATTTACTTTCCTTTGTTCTAAATTCTAATTTGTATTCATCACACTCTTCTAATTGATTATTCCACCAATATTTAGAATGAACTTTTATAACTTGACTTCCAGCTACTAATCTTTTTTCAAGCAGTGTATCTATTATCTTGCTTGATATTTCTTCTTTATCACATAATTTTGTAACTATTATATATTTATCCATAATCTACTCCTCAATAATATATTTTTATTGCATTAACAACCACATCATGGACTCTTCCATTGCTTATTAATGTACCCTTTATACTTTGATCATATCTTTGTTCATTTCCAAATAAATCTCATTTTTATCGTTTTAATTCCATTCTTTATTTGATTAAATGATTCATTATCTAACTTCATATTATATTTCATACTTCATCTCTATAAATTTTAATTTAAATTAAATTCACATTCATCTAATAAGATTTACTTACTAATCTTCATATACAACTAGATATTCTAAATTTAAATATTTGAATAATTTATCAGTTGTATTAAATACATTTTACCCATTCATTCTTTTTCAGTCAAATCATTATTGATTCAAAAACAAAAAAAAGAAGAGTAAAATCATATTCTTCTTTATTTTTTTGTTCCAAAACGATCAAATGGAAATAAAACAAAACTTGTTTTGCCTAAGATTTGTTTTTCTGAAATCATACCAATTTCTCTACTATCCATTGAATTGTTGCGATTATCACCTAAAACAAAATAGTTTCCTTCTTGAATTTTTTCATCTCCCAAAGTTTTACTATCAAAATCTTTGGTCTCTAAATTTTTTACTACTTCTTTTGTTTTCTTCCCATTTACATAAAGTGTATTATTCTTATAAACAATGTGTTCTCCTGGAAGTCCTATGACTCTCTTAATTAAGTAAGTTCCTTCTACATCTACCACCACAATATCAAACCGCTTAATATCATTAAATCGATAAGAAACCTTATTTAAAAGCATAATATCTTTTTCATGAAGCGTTGGGTACATACTGCTTCCATTTACTCTTACTGGAGTAACAATCCATGTTTTGATTAAAATGACAACAATTACAATAATCAAATATGGTAAAATTTCACGAATTGCTTTTTTCATTTTAGCACCCTCATTCAAAAAATAAGACTTAAAAAAGCCTTATCTTTTCTTCTTTTTCTTATTTTGAACTTCCATTTTTATTGCGTTCTTTAATACGATATTGACCAACATAGCCTCTTAAGAATGTTAATTTAGCACGTCTTACTTTACCATGTCTTACTACGGTAATTGCTGCGACTTTCGGACTATGAATCGGAAAAGTTCTCTCTACACCGATCCCTGATGACATTTTTCGTACTGTGAAAGTTTCTGATACACTTCCACCACGACGTGCAACAACAACACCTTCATAGGCTTGAATACGTTCTCTTTTTCCTTCGATGATTTTTACATCAACACGAACCGTATCTCCAACACGGAATTCAGGAACATCTTTTTTGAGTTGTCGTTCATTGATCTTATCAACTACATTCATCTCGATTCCTCCTCTTATACCCAGTAATCATAACAACAAAAGTCAGCGGATTACCTTCTTTTTCAACGAATTTGATTATAGCAAAAATTTATAAAAGTTGCAAGCATTTTTATAAAATTTATATAGACTCATAAAAAATTTCTAAAGCATTTTCCTTTCTCTTTATAAGAATGAACTTTGGAAGTTAAGTTTTTATATCTTACTTTTTACCTACTTTTATTTTGCATATCTATATTTGTCATTGTATGAAAGTGATTAAAAATATAAAGTTTTCTTGCAACTTCTTTTTCCATCATTGTAAGTTGTTTTTCAATGGTTTCTGCTTCTTTTTTCTTTAAGATCTTCTTATATTTATTGCGAACCTCTTCTCTAAATTTTTGAACTTGATCAAGAGCTTCTTGAACCGCTGTTCCACTTTCATCATCCACTGATAAAAGAAATAATAACTGTTCAATCAGTTTTTTATATTTTTTCTTCAATTTCTTTTTTAAAAGGGACTGCACCATTTCTTTTTCATAAAAGGTTACTTTTCCTCCTGATTTAGGTTCTTTAATTGAAAGTCCATTTTGTAAGGAAAAAGTAATTTCTTCAACTCTTTTTTCTTCTCTATTTATTTTCTTCATAAAACTTCCTCTTTTCTAAAAGATCCGGACGCAGTAAAGTTGTTTTTTTTACACTTTCTTCATAGCGATACTGTTCTATTTTTTGATGATCTCCTGATAAAAGCACTTCTGGAACCTTCATTCCATTATAAACACGTGGTTTTGTATAATTTGGATAATCTAAAAGATTAAATTCATTAAAGGAATCTTCTAGATGGCTTCGCTCTTGAATTACTCCTGGTAACAATCTTGTAATCGAATCTACAAGAACCATAGCTGGAATTTCTCCACCTGTTAAAACATAGTCTCCAATACTAATTTCCATGTCTGCAAGTGTGCGAATTCTCTCATCAAACCCCTCATAATGACCACAAATTAAAATAAGGTGTTTTTCTTTGGAAAGATCATAAGCCATTTTTTGTTGATAAGGTTTTCCTGAAGGAGTTAATAAAATTACTTTGGACAAAGGAGTACGAAGTGATTCTACACAATCGAAGATAGGTTGAGGCATCAACACCATTCCAACTCCACCTCCGTAAGGAGTATCATCTACTTTTTGATGAGGATCTTTCGAAAATGTTCGAAAATTATGTTCTTGAATTTCAACTTTTCCTTTTTCTTGTGCTCTTTTTATAATAGATTCTTCAAAAACTCCTTGAAACATCTCTGGAAATAAGGTCACAATATCTATTTTCATTCTACCACTCCATCCATTCCATTGTTATGAGCTTATTGTTTTTGTCAATTTTCTTTATAAATTCTTTCTCATAAGGAATCAAATAAACTTTCCCATCCACTTCTACTTTTATGATTTTTTTAGTTGGGTGACTAAAGAAAATTTCTAGAATTTTTCCTTTCTTTCCTTTTTCTGTAAGAACTTGATAGGAAAGAAGTTCTTCATCTAATACTTCCTCTTCTTCTAAACAAAGATCTTCTTCTTTTTTATACACCCTTTTCCCTTTAAATTCAAGTACTTGGTTAATATTGGTATATCCTTTTAAGGTAAGCATATCATACTGTTTGTGTTTTCGATAACGTACAATTTCATATTCTTTTTCATCAATCAAGATAGTGGAATGAATACGAAAAGCTTTCTCCTTATAAGGAAAGCTTGATAAAAGACGAATCTCTCCATGGATTCCATGCGTAGATACTATTTTTCCAAGATCAATTTTTCTCATCGTTCTCTCCCTAATTCATAAAGTAAAATAGAAGTTGCAATTGCAACATTCAAACTTTCTACTTCCTCTTGCATTGAAATGGATAAATACTTAGTTGCTTTTTCTAAAAGGGAAGATCTTACACCATTTCCTTCATTTCCTATACAAAGCACATATTTTTCTTTTTCCTCTTTTGTAAGAGTTGCAGCATCTTCCCCATACTTTACATTGGTTACATAGATTGGATAACCCTCTCCTTTTAATTTTTCAACTTCCTTTTCTATATCAACTCTTAAAATAGGAAGATGAAACAACATTCCTTGCGTTGCTCTTACTACTTTAGGATTATAAAGATCCACTGTGTTTTGAGAAAGAAAAATTGTATCAATTCCAAAAGCAGAAGCACTTCTAATAATGGTTCCCAAATTTCCAGGATCTTGAATATCGTCTAATAAAAGAATTCTTTTTCCAATTTTTTCTTGCGTTTCTTTTTTATGACATAAACCCATAATCATGGGAACTGATTTACAATCTGAAATTTTCTCTAAAATTTCTTTAGTAACAAAAACTTTTTCAACATCAAGAGGAATGGTCATATCTTGTTCTAAAATCACCTCTATCAACTGTTCTTTTTTATAGGCTTCTAAAACAAGATGCATTCCTTCCACCAAGAAAAGATTTTCTTGATCTCGATATTTTTTAGACTGATTTAATTTTGTATATTTTTTTATCTTTTCATTTGAAAGTGATGTGATAAGCATAACTACCTCCTAGGCATTTAATTCTTTTCGATATTGCTTACAATTTGGACAATTCTCTAACACAAGATTCCAAAAGGCATGAGAATGATTTGGATAAACCAAATGAGAAAGCTCATGATAGATTACATAATCTAAATACTTGACATCTTTTCGAATCAATTCTAAATTTAAAGTGATTATTTTTTCTTTTGTATTACAAACACCCCACCTGGTTTTCATTTTTCGAATTCGTAGTTTTGGATATGGAATTTTTTTACTAAAAGATTGATAACAAAAATCAAGACGTTCCTGAAAAAGAGAAAGTGCTTGTTTTTTTAACCACTTTTCTAAAGGAAAAGAATGCTGTAAAAAAATTTTTTTCTCTCCTAATTGGAATGGAATTTGATCCGTATAAACAAGATCATAAGGTTTTCCTAAAAAATAAAAGATACTCTCTTCTTTTTTTTCTTTGATTTTCTTCAATAGCATTTTCTCTATTTTATGATGATTTTCTAATAAAACTTTTTGAATGGTCTGATCTGATGTAAAAAGATTACATGTCACTAAAATTGTAAAATCATCTCGGATTCGCATATAAATGTGTTTGGTTGTTTTCTTTTTTTCAACACAAACTGGATATGCTTCCTCATTCATAATAAATTCCATAGTTTCTCCTTTCTATTTTTTAGCTCGTGGAAAAGAATGATAGTAAACATCTTTAAGACGGTCTGTTGTAACATGCGTATATATTTGAGTACTCTTTAAACTTTCATGTCCTAAAAGACTTTGAACACTTAACAAGTCACATCCTTCATTTAAAAGATGGGTTGCAAAACTATGTCGAATCATATGAGGAGATAGATGTTTATGAATTGACGTTTGCTGAATGATTGTATCAAGAATATAACGAATTCCTTCTGTTGTTAAAGGCTGTCCTTTCTGATTTAAAAATAAATAAGGACTATTTTTTTTGTTAAGTTGAAGGTAGCCATCTCCTAAATAGAGATTTAAAATTTCTTCTGCATTTTCTCCATAATATAGAAAGCGTTCTTTCTTTCCTTTTCCAAGAATTAAAATCTTTCTTTCTTGTCTTTTTATATCCTTTATTTGAATAGAAACCAATTCACCAACACGACATCCTGTTGCGTAAAGAATTTCTAATATAAGTCGATTTCTCTGACCTATTGGAGTTTTTAAATCAGGAACTTCAAACAAAGCTTCTAATTCGTTATATTCAAAAAAACGAGGTAAATTTTTTTCTTTCTTAGGACCTTTTACAAGAAGAAAATAGTTATTATCTATCTTTCCTTCTGAAACTAAATATTGATAAAAACCTCTTAAAGCTGATAAATGTCTTGCAATAGAAGTTGGTTTTTCTTTTTTCTTTTCTTTCATATAGGCAAGATAAAATCGAATATCCTGTGGTTCTATTTTTAAATAAGATAAATTTTCTTGCTCGATGTAAGAAAAATAACTTTCTAAATCTTTTCGATAATTATCGACGGTATATTTTGAATAATGTCTTTGATATTCTAAATATTCCAAGAAATTTTCCATCTCATCCACGACGTTCTCTTCCTTTATCTCTTTTTTCTTCTAAATCCAAAGCAAGATCTGCCATTCTCCCACGCCCTGGATTTTCTTTTAGATACTGCTCTAAAAAAGAATCGTAGCTTTCTATTGTACCTTGTTTTCCTTCTTTTGATAAAACGGCATTCGATTTTAAAGAGGGAGGATCAAGCAATAGATTTTTTACTGAATTTTTTGAAGAAACATTTGTTTTTTTAAATCTTGGACTATTTTTAAGATATTCATACAAGATACGTGCTTTAAAATATGCGTTTTCTTCCTTACCAGGAAGTTCTGTTAAATTATTTTGTAAAATAGAAAAAAGTTTACTTCTTGCTTGTGTTTTTTTATTTCGATTAGAGCGTAAGTCACGAATATAATTGTAATAACCTTGTTTTTGATAATAACTGCTTGATAATAAGTAAGCATACTGTTTGAAAAAATTTTCACAAATATTTTCATTTTCTTTTAAGTACGAAAGAAGTTGACTTCGAACTCGAATTAAAAAGGTAGAACGATTCAATTTTTTTAATTTTAATAGTTCTAAATCCTCTTTATATAAAAGATTTAGACGAGAAAAAGTAGATCCTTGACCTATATACTCTAAACAAAGAATTCCATTCTTTTTTACAGGATTTGTAATTTTATTTCGATAATTTTCTTTTTGCCTTAAAAAAGAATCAATTTCAGATTGAAACTCAGGGATTTTACGAATTTGTTTTTCATTTTCATATTGACTACTGAACTGATCTAAATCAAATAATTCTTGTAATGGAAGAAGTTCTTGTTTTACAGTGCTTGATAAAGCAATGACACAATTTACACGCATAAATCCACCTCTTCTATTATTTTATCACAAGACATAAAAAAAAGGAAAGTTTATTTCCCTTCCACATAATCGCAAGAGCTACATTGAATCACTCCATTTTTTTCTACTAAATATTTGCCACATTTTGGACAAGTTTTCTCTAAAGGTTTATCCCAAGATGCAAATTTACATTTTGGAAAATTACTACATCCATAAAAGATCTTTCCTCTTTTTGTTTTTCTTTCTAATACTTTTCCATCACATTCTGGGCAATCCATTACAACAATTTGTTTTTTTTCTTCCTTTTTTACATATTTACATTCAGGATAATTGCTACAGGCTGTAAAGGAACCATACCGTCCTTTTCTTATAACAAGCGGATTCCCACACTCTGGACAGAGCTCCCCTGTTTGTTCAGGAGCTTTTTTTTCCATATCTTGAAAAGCTGTTTTGACACGAGGTTCAAACAATTCATAAAAATCTTTTAATACTTCATTCCAAACAAGTTCCCCTTCTGCAATCTTATCCAAATCTTCTTCCATTTCCCTTGTATAATCAACATTGATTAAATCAGCAAAAAATTCTTGTAATTTATCTGTTGACTCTATTCCCACTTCAGTAGGTTTAAATTTTTTTTCTTCCATTACTACATAGGAACGTTCTTTCAAAGTATCAATCGTTTTTGCATAAGTAGAAGGTCTTCCTATTCCAAGTTCTTCCATTTCTTTAATAAGTTTGGCCTCTGTATATCTTGCAGGAGGTTTTGTGAAATGTTGTTCATTTTGAATTTCAAGTGCTTGATATATTTTTCCCTTCTCTACATTTGGCAAAATTGTTTCTTCACTTGTTTCGTAGTCTTTATATAGTTTTAAATATCCATCAAACACTAAAGTTTGACCAGTTGCTTTAAATTGGTAATCGTGGTTATCAAGAACAATCGTAGTTTGATTTACCTTCGCATCTGCCATTAAAGATGCAAGAGCTCTTGTATAAATAAATTTATACAATTTATAGGCATCTTCACTCAAATAAGGTTTTACAGAAAGAGGAGTTCTTAAAAGAGAAGTAGGACGAATTGCTTCATGAGCATCTTGTACATTCTCTGTTTTCTTGCTTGTCTTAATATATCCAACATATTCTTTTCCATATTCTTTTTGAATATAAGATCTTGCTTCTTTTGTAAATTGATCTGAAAGACGAATAGAATCAGTTCTCATATAAGTAATCAATCCCACGGTTTCTTCTCCTAGCTCCACCCCTTCATAAAGAGTTTGAGCAAGACTCATTGTTTTCTTTGCAGAAAATGAAAGACGCGTAGAAGCTTCTTGTTGTAAGGTAGAAGTAATAAAAGGAGGCCTACTTTTTTTCTTTTTTTGTTTTTCTTCTACAGTATCTACTGAAAAAGTAAGATCTAACTCTTTTAAAATGGCATTGACTTCTTCTTGCGTATGAATTTTGATATCTTTATGATGATGAGCAAATAAATTTGCTTCAAATTCTTCAAAAATTCCTGTAATAGACCAATACTCTTCTGGAATGAAGGAAGCGATTTCTCTTTCTCGATCTACGATCAATTTAAGAGCAACACTTTGTACTCTTCCTGCACTTTTTGCTCCTATTTTAGATTGTAATAATTTAGAAAGCCGAAATCCTATAATTCGATCTAAAATTCTTCTAGTTTCTTGACTTCTTACTAAATTTTCATCAATTTTTGTAGGATGTTGCATAGCTTCTAAAACTTTTTCTTTTGTAATTTCATGAAACAAAACACGCTGATATTGGTTTTCTTTAATTCCAAGAGCATCTTTCAAATGCCAAGAAATAGCTTCTCCTTCACGGTCAGGGTCTGTTGCAAGATAGATCATTTTACTATTTTTGACTTCTTTTTTCAACTCGGTAATCGTTTTTTTCTTTAAAGAAAGAGGAACATAAGTAGGTGTAAATCCATTTTCAATATCAACACCTAATCCAAAAGAACCAGAAGTGGCTAAATCACGAATATGTCCTTTACTTGATACAACCTTATAATCTTCTCCTAAATATTTTTCAATGGTTTTACTTTTAGAAGGGCTTTCGACAATGACTAAATTTTTTTGCACAAAATAACACATCCTTTTCTTTTCATTTATACGATAAAGAAGGTCTCCTTGTCAATAAAAAAACTTTCTCTTTCTATTATTATAGTTTATTTTTCAAAGAGTTTTACATTTTTCATTTTTAAATTTCAATATAATGATGAGAACATGCTCTTATTAAACGATTCATAATTGCAAGACCAATTCCTTCTTTCGTTACACCTTCAATAATAACTAAATCTTTCTTTTTTTGATCAACACTTCTTAATATTTTGAAAATATTATGTGATATTTCTTCTAAAGTTGTACCATATCCAATTGCATTTTGAAAACAACTTATATTTTTATCATTTGTTATGACTAATGTATTTTCTTTTTCTAATTTTTTCATATATTCTATCATTTTTGATGAATCATCGCTATAAACTAAAATACAATTTGTATTTGGGGCATAATGCTTATATTTCATTCCTGGAGATAATGCAATTTCATCTTCCTTTACTTCTTTTAATATGTGAGGAGAAAGGACTACTTTCCCATATTTTTCTAACGTTTCACAGGTAATTTTACCCGGTCTTAAAAGATGAATTTCATCCTCAATTACTTGAATCACAGTAGACTCAAGTCCTATTTTTGTTTCTCCCCCATCAATGATATAATCCACTCGATCCTTTAACTCGTTCCATATATCTTCTATATTAGTTCCACTTGGTTTGCCAGAAATATTTGCACTTGGTGCTGCAATAGGTGTATTAGATAATTCAATTAAATCTCTTGCAATTTTATTTTCTGGCATTCTCACACCTACTGTATCCAAATTTGCAGTAACTACATTAGGAACAATTTCTCTTCGATTTAAAATAATTGTTAAGGGTCCTGGAAAAAAAGATTCAATGAGTTTATATTCCAAAGGAGAAATGTCTTTTGCAATTCTTTCAATCATAGCAATACTGGATACATGTAATATTAAGGGATTATCTGATTTTCTTCCTTTCGCAATAAATATTTTTTTTACAGCTTCTTTATTGAGCCCATCTGCTCCTATTCCATAGACTGTTTCTGTTGGAAACAAAACTAATTTTCCTTCTTGGATTGCATGAGAAGCTTCACGAAGTTTTTCTCTTTTATAATTTGATTTTAAATCTAAATACTTTCCCATAAAAACTCCTTGATCATTTCATTTAATAATAGAGTATTATACCTAAAAAAAAGAAGAATCTCAAGTTTTTTAAGTCTTCTTCTTTTTCTACATGATTATATGGGTTAAAAAGAGATCAATATCACTCTTTACTCTTGCATCCCGAATGAGATTAAATTTACAAAATATTATTTTTAAAATGACTTATTCTAAATTTATTTTATTTCTTCTAACATTTTTTCTTTTAGTTTATCTATATTCGTGAAAAATAAATTTGTCCCTCTCTTTTTTAACCCTATCATATTTTTAAATAAACTTTTAATTTCATTTTGTAAATCTGTTGGAACTCTTAGTGGTACTCCATCAATGGTATGAACATGGTCTATATATTTTTCTAGTGTTGGAAAAGCATTTTGTAATAGTATAGCAGCATCTTCATCGGCAATTTTTCTAATAATTATAGTATTACAAAATCCATACTTCTCGACTTTTTTATCAATAATCTTTTGATATTTATCAACTTTAGAACTAATAGGAATAAACCATAAAAT
>CANQEE010000032.1 GCA_947594595.1 uncultured Bacilli bacterium | reverse complement strand
GTTGCAGTTTTAGCTCTTTTCTTACTACCATTTTTAGTAGAACAAGCTTTAAAATTGATCAATGGTCTTTCTAATCCGACTTGCTTTTTTAAATAAGTTTTACGTTCTACAAATTCCAAAGGAAAATGAATTGCCATTTTCTTTTTCTTTTGTTATACTATAGGCAAGAGATATTTTGATCTTGTAATAAAAGAAAAGAGGTGGTTATATGTCTCATTCCTTAATGGCACCAAGTACTACAATCAATATTCTTCGTGCTATTTTTTCAGCCATAGATGGGGCAGTTTATAAAATGATAGCCACCCTTTATGAAATTTTTTTCTATGTTTCAACATCAACGATTATAAGTGGAGAAATAGTCAGTGATTTTTTTCAGCGAATTCAATTGATTATTGGAATTTTTATGATCTTCAAATTGGCAATTTCTCTTTTAAATTTAATTGTAAATCCTGAGTTAGCAAAAGATCGGAATGCAGGAACGGGACAAATTGTAATGAGGGTAGTTGTCTGTCTTTTGTTATTAACTTTAGTGGTACCACTTCATATTCAAAATACCCAACCAGGAACTTACAATGGTTTTATCAATGATAATGGAATTTTATTTGGAACTCTCTATGCAGCACAAGATGCTATTTTAAGAGAAAACGTATTGGCAAAGTTAATCTTAGGAATTGAAACAAAGGATACCTCACAACCAGGACAAATAGCAAATGTAAATGCCCTCAATTCTGGACAAGCAGCAGGGCAGATCCTTTCAACCTCTGTATTGCGAGGCTTTGTTTTGGTAAATGTAAAAGATGAAACAGCAGATACTGTTGAAAAAGATAATATTTATTGTCCTGCGGAAATAGAAAAAAGTGGATACACAGATAGCAATGCTAGTATTGATACAATTTTAAGTGCGACAGACCGTAAGTGTAATACGGATCAAGGGTCTCGATATGCTTTTGATTATATAACAGTGATTCCAACAGTAGTAGGAGTCATTATTGGAATTATCTTATTAGGTTTTACAATCGATGTTGCAATCCGAGCTTTAAAACTTGCTGTTTTACGCATTATTGCACCGATTCCAATTATTAGCTATGTAGATCCAAAGGCTAGTAAAGATGGAGCTTTTGCATCTTGGGTAAAAACATTAACTTCTACTTATTTAGATTTGTTTATTCGACTTGCTATTATTTATTTTGTAATTTTTATTGTACAATCTATTGCCAAAGATGGAACCTATATTGCAATTCCATCAGGTGCCTCAGGATTGGTTCGAGCTTTCACTTATGTATTTATTGTATTAGGACTTTTATTCTTCGCAAAACAAGCACCAAACTTTATTAAAGCTATGTTAGGTAGCAAGGGAGTAGGATTTGGTCCAGGTGTAAGTGGTGCCCTTGGATTTATGGGAGGATTTCTTGGTGGTGGAGGTTTAGCAGGAGCTGCGGCAGCTGGTGTAGCTGCAGCCAATACTACGAATGAAGCTCAGGCACAAGGAAAGCAAGCTCCTGGTGGATGGTCTACAGGACGTGATTTGGTTGCAAAGATGAAAACCGGTGATGATAAAGCAACCGGAGGATTTCTTAGCAATGCACAAAGATCTCTTATAAATAGAGGAAAAAGAGTTGTGGGTGGAAAAGTTTTACAAAGAAAATTTGGAATTACTGCTGATGAAGCAGATAAAGCAAAGGCAGAAATGTTTCAAGCATCAGATTTTGCTTCTGATATGGCTAATATGAGAGGTAATTTCAATATGCGTTTAGGTGGAAGTTTTAAATCTTTAAAGAAAGAGGATGGTTCGATTAATACAACTACTCGTGAAGGACAGTTGTTGAATGAATTTGTAAGTACACATAGTGGCGATGCTAATGTGAAAAATTGGTTGGAAGGACATATGAGTGACGATGCTTTTATGGATTATATGGTCAATACAACGCAGTCAGAGTTTCAAAGACAAAAGAAAAACTACGAAGATGCCGATGCACTCATCAAACAATTTGGAAATGGAGTTAGTCTTGAAGATAAATATGCAACAGGTGCAAGTAGATATTATGCACGTGCTAGAAATAAGGCATCAGAAGTTGCTTCAAATATTCCAGGTGTAAGAAATATAGGACGTAGAACACATAATAGTGGTTATGGAAAAGGTGGTTGGGAAAGGACTTATGTTGATCAAGGTGTATCAAAAAGTGATCAAGTAACTCCTAAATATAGTGATGCTAAAGATTGGAAAGAAATTAGTAAGAAAAAATAAAAAAGGGTGTGATACAAAATGGATTATTTAATTCCAGCAAATACAAAGAAAGGACAATTGATTTTAGGTGTTTTTCGTCCTTTTGATTTAATTCTATTTGGGACAGGAATCTTTTTAACACTTCTTTTTTTACTGATTGTTCCACTTGAATCAACTCTTGTTACAGTCTTGGTTCTTACTCCTGCATTGCTTACAGGATTTCTGGTCTTGCCAATTCCAAATTATCATAATATGCTAACGATTATTGTGGAAACTTGGGAGTTTTTTACCAATAGGCAAAAATATATATGGAAGGGTTGGTGTGTGAAAGATGTCAAAGAAATACAAAAGTAGTCCTTATACAGAAGATTGGTTACCCATTGAAAATATTCAAAATGGAATGATTCAACTTCGTAATAGAGAACAAGTCGCAGGAGTCAAAATAGCTCCTCGTAATATCTTTATTTTAGATGCGCAAGCACAAGAAAATGTAATCACTTCTCTTAAGAATTTCTATAACATGATTGATTTTGAATTTTGGTTGGTTGTAGCAGATAGACCCGTTGATATTTCTGTTTATTTATCTCAGTTGCAACTACTATATAATGATACGACTTCTCCTGCCATTCGAAAAGTAATTATGCAAGACATTGAAAAAGGAAATACATTTATGAACAATAATATTGTTGATACAGAATATTATATTCTCTTTAAAGAAAGAGATGTTGATAAAATTCAAAAACAAATTCGTCTACTTATCAATGGCCTTGCAGGATGTGGACTTAATGCAAGTCAGACAAGCAATGAGGATTTACGAATTATTTTGGAAAACTTCTTAAATGGAGGAAGTACAACTGAGTTTGGGACGGTGATGCCTGTATGAGTATTGGAATTCGAGGACAACTTGCACCAAAAGGTCTCCATTTTAATGCAAGTGATTTCTTTATTAGTGACAAATATGCAACCATCTTAAGTGTTGTATCTTATCCTAAATATATTTTACCAGGATACCTTTCAACACTTACAAATATGCCTGGAATTAAAGTGGTAATTAAACATATTCCTGTTCCATTTTCTACCATGTCTAAAATGATTAACCGGCAAATTGCTGATTTGAGAGAGAAATATCATCAAGAAAGAGATCAAACTCAAAAAGAAAGAATTCGACAGGATGCAGAAAGTTTGGAATATTTTGTTTCTATGTTAGCATCCAGTCAAGCAAGAATTTTTGATTTTCAAATGCACATTATGATTACAGCCGATACCAAAGAAGATTTGGAGTTGAAAAAAACCAATGTCAAAAACTATTTAGATGCAATGGAATTACGAGCAATTTCTCTTCGCTTTGAACAAGAAAAAGTTTTAAAATCCATTTTACCTATCTTTCCAAAACAAGATATTGAAGATCGTATTGGAACTCCTATTCCATCTCCAACGGTCGCAGCGATGTATCCTTTTATCTTTGATAGTATTAAAGATCCAGGTCTTTCCACTTTATTAGGAGTTGATTTTTCAGGAGGAGTTATTCTATTTAATCAATTCCTATATAAAATAAGAAAAGAAAACAATCGAAATAATGCCAATATGATTATTTTAGGAACTTCTGGTTCAGGAAAAAGTACCGCTGCCAAACTTCTTTTAAGAAGTCATATTCGAAATGGAGCTCAAATTGTTTGTATTGACCCAGAAAATGAACTTGCTGATATCACAAGAACTTTTGGGGGAGATGTTATTGATATTGGAAAGGGTGGAGAATTTGGAATGATCAACCCTTTAGAAGTTGTAGTAGATGCTGATGAAGAAGAGATTAAGCAAGGCCTTGGATATACTGTTTTAACAAGAACCATTCAATATTTAAAAGCTTTTATGAGATATTATGATCCATCCATTCAAGAAGATGTCCTTGCTATGTTTAGTGAAGTTTTACAAGATACTTATAAGCGATTTGGAATTGACTTTAATAGCGATTTTTCAAAATTTACTTCAAATGATTATCCAACCTTTAAAGATGTTTATGCGACTGTAAGAGGACGCCTTACAAGTATGCCTGAGCAAACTCAAGAAAGAGATATAGTAGAACGTCTTGAATTAAAACTTCGTCCTCTTGTACAAGAATTACGTTTCTTCTTTGATGGACATACAACTATTAGTGCAGATAGTGATTTTATGGTTTTTAATATTAAGGAATTGATGAATTCTGATAACAATATTCGAAATGCTCTCTTTTTCAATGTATTAAAATATGCTTGGGGACTATGCTTAGATCCATCTGTTGATACTGTTTTGATGGTTGATGAAGCACATGTCTTACTTGGACAAAACAATGTTTTAGGAGCAGACTTCTTAGCTCAAGTTCAAAGACGTGCTAGAAAATATAATACAGGATCCATTATTATTACTCAACAACCAAGTGATTTCTCAGATCCTGCTGTTATTACACAAGGAAAAGCAATTTTTGATAACTCTTCTTACTATTTAATTATGGGACTTCGGAAACAAGCTGTTGAAGATTTATCTAAACTAATAGATTTAAATGAGAA
This sequence comes from uncultured Bacilli bacterium, assembly GCA_947594595.1. Lineage (GTDB taxonomy): Bacteria > Bacillota_I > Bacilli_A > RF39 > UBA660 > CANQVB01. The sequence goes on along the minus strand of CANQEE010000032.1, from coordinate 6,765 downwards.
TGAAAAGGATAGTATAAAAAGATATTCGCAAGGAGAAGCCTTGTTTGTTTGTGGAAATAGGCGTATGCGTATTAACATAGCAGTAACAAAAGATGAATTAGATTCCTTTGGAAGTGGCGGAGGATTCTAGAAGTAGTTAGGTGGTGATTGAGAGATGGATTTTGAAAAAGAAAAAGAACAAAAACCAATGAAACAAGAAAATGCTTCTAATCAAAATGAAAAACAAAGAAAACAAAATGAAACTTTGCCTTCTTCTCAACCCCCTTTTCGTGATTCTTTAAGAACTCGTGCTGTAGGAAAGAGAAATCCTATGGCTTCTTTTTCTTCTAACAAATCTAAAGAAGAAAATAATCCTTCTAAGGATCAAGGAGGACTTGCTTCTTTTTTTGATCGAGTGAATAAAAATAAACAAAGAAGTCCTCATCAGAATGCAAAAGAAAAGGAACCAGAAAAAAAAGAAGAAGGAGAAGAGACTTCTAAAGAAAATGAAAAAAATCAAACAGAAGAAAGAACAACAAAAAGAGAAGAAGAAGTACCAAGAGGAACTTTAGGTTCCATGCTAAAAAATAAAATTACCAATTCAATAAGTGACTTTCGAAAAAGAGGAATTTTAGAAGAGGAACATCAAGAGGAAAATCAAAGTGGAAGTAATTTTATTCAAAAAGGAATTTCTAAAATAGCAGGAGTTTTAATGGGATCTATTACACTTCCATCACTTCTTCCAGTCGTTTTGATAGGTTCACTTCTTGCTTTTTTTGGAATTTTTACCGTTACAACAACAGCAACTACTATTTCGGGAAGTTTTTCTATTGATTATCTTCTCTCTCAAAAGTTAGGAGAAGAAATTTCAGGAACTCAAGTAGATGAATCTATGTATAAGCAAGATGAAATTGATTTTGTCAATCGTATTATGAGTATTTACAATATATCAAAATCAAATAATCGAAATTTTAATGCACACCTTATTACAGGAACTCAATTTGTCATGCAACAGTATGATCAAAATTTTGATGATAATAAAATGACGAGTAATGTCATTCAAGAGCTTGTTAATGGTATGTTTGAAGAAAATATGTATAAAGAAGAAAAATTTAAGGAAACCTTAGTTTCCTCGTTTCTTCCTAAATATTTGCCTTCCATTGATGCAGGTCTTTATCCTTCCATTGCAGATGCAATTCTTTCTCATGCTGCAAGTTATAAAGAACTTGCAGAAATTGAAGAAGAGCCAACCACCAATACAGTTGGAGGAACTTGTACCTATGTAGCACCTGGTGTTAATATTGGAGGTACAAGAAGAAGTGGATCAGCTATTAACGCTAGTAATATTCAAGTTCAACTAATGCAGACAGGAACTTCTAGTGGACATAATTATGGAGGTACTTCAGGAGAAAAGATGGATGTTCCTTTAATTCCTTTTGAAGAATATGCAGCAGGAGTTGTCTATCAAGAAGTAGGTCCAGGAGTTCAACCTGCTACTTTAAGAGCTCAAAATATTGCTGCACGAAGTTATTCCCTTGCAAGACCTTTTGATATGGGAGGTTTTAGAAAACTTGCTTTTGAAAATAATCAATGGATTTTATCGATTGCAAGTAGTACAGCAGATCAAGTTTATTGTAGTTTGAAAGAAGGATGTTCTTCAAATAAAACAACCAATTCTAGTGATGCATGTCAATGGGGAATGATCTATCCTGGAACCAATCATGGAACCGTTTGTAAAGGACCTCTAGAAGAAGGTCATGAACTTTATCGTGTCCAAGATGAGATGGCAGGGAAAGTAGTGGTAGACTCAGAAGGTTACATAGTTTATACTGGCTATAAATCGGGAGATCAAGATACTTGGGATGAACTTGCTAAAAGCGGTTATAATTATACGCAGATTCTTCTTTCATATTATGCTAGTAGAGGAGCAGCGGAAATTAAGCAAATGGCATGTTCTGGTAGTGCAGCAGCAGGAGAGCTTCCATGGAAACAATCTGATCCAAGATGGGGTTCAATAATTATTTCCCCTAGTCAGAAAACTTTAAGTAGTATTGGATGTTTAATTACATCTCTTGCAATGATGGTTGCAAGAAGTGGTGTATCTACCACACTTTCTGAACTGAATCCTGGAACATTTGCTCAAGCTTTAATTGATCTTGGTACGTTCAATTCTAGTGGTTCCTTAACAGATTTTAATAATGTAACAAAAATAGCTCCTCAACTTCATGTCTATGAATCCCATCATTATTTTAGTGGATCTAAGGAATATAAAACCAAAGAAATTCAAAAATATTTACAACAAGGTTATTTCTTAATTGCCCAAGTAACAGGTCCAGAAACCAATCAACACTTTGTTTATATTGATTCTTCTGATGGAGAAAATGTATCTATTTTAGATCCAGGATGGAATCATACGGATTTATGGGAAGCTTATGATACAGAACGATTGGTCATTTTTAAGAAAGGATAAAAAATGAAAGAAAAAACAGGTCGATATAAAATTGTATTGGTATTTTTAGTTATTTATGTTATTTTGATGTTTGTTATTTTTGGAGAAAAAATCTTTTTTCCCAAACAAAAAACATATTTATTGATTGGATCTACTGCCAAATGGAAATTTGATGGACAAAATTGGACAGATCTAAAGGAAGAAGAGAAAAGTGAATATACCTGGAAAAATTATGATATTTTTACTCATGAGAAAAAAATCGGAACTTATCAAGTGACCTATAGTGAAAATAAATGGTATTTATTTGAAAAAGATAGAACACCCGTTAATTATGAAGGACAAATTTTGGGAGTTAGGTCGAATAAACCTTATCAGGTTGCTTCTTATGAACCAATGGATTTAGAGGAGGAAGATGCAGTTTATCTCAATGAAGTATATCAAAAACATGGTTTAAAAGAAAATCAACGGTATACAACAGGATACAAAGTTTATTTTGATTTAGATGGAGATCAAGAAGAAGAAATTCTTTATGTAATTACCAATCAATTTCCAGAAGATTTTGCACCTTCTCAATTATTTAACTTTGTTTTTGTGGTTGATCAAAATAAAATTCAAATGGTTTATGAAGAAACTGGTTCCTTTACAAATATGTACGACTATTGTAAAATAAGATTGGATTATTTAATTGATGTAGATAACAATAAAACTTATGAAATTATTTTAAATTGTGGTTATTTTAGTACCATGGGAAATTGTACTTCTATGTATGAGAAAAAAGGAAATAAATATAGGCAAATCAAAGCTTGTCATCGCTAGTTATTTTTGATATAATAGGTACTTTGAAAGAGGGGAACTATATGAAATTTAAATTTAGGGCGGAAAAAGAAGATATCTTGATGTTTGTTATTTTTGCTTTCTTTCTTTTATATATTGTAGCAATTGGAATTGTCAATCTATCTTCTTTTGCTCAAACAGGACAATTTAGTGGACTGAATCCATTTCCAGCTTTTGCGCCCCATTATATTACAGCAACGCTTACCTTTTATTTTATTGCTTTAATAGGACTTTTTGTCAGTGTTAGTTCCTACTTTTTTGATCGAGAAAAAGGGTTTGGAATTGCTACTCAAAAAAAAGATAAAGGCTATAGCCGTTGGTCAAAAGATAAAGAAATAGAGGAAAGTAAAAATGTAGAAAAGATCAATAGTTTAGCTTATAAAACAGAATATGCAGGAACTCCTCTTATTTTTAAAGGAAATGATATTTGGGTGGATAATGGTGAAAACCATACACTTGTAATTGGTGCGACTGGATCTGGAAAAACACAAAGTATTGTTCTTCCTACTGTCAAAGTACTTGCTAAAAAAGGTGAATCCATGGTCATCACAGATCCTAAGGGTGAAATTTATGAAAAAACAAGTGAAATGTTGCGTGCAAAAGGATATCAAATCTTACTTTTAAATTTCCGTGATCCACAAAATGGAGATGCATGGAATCCTATGACTCTTCCTTATCAAATGTATCAATCAGGAAATCAAGATAAAGCAATTGAGCTTTTAGATGATTTGGCATTAAATATTTTGTATGATGAAACAAATAGTAATGCAGATCCTTTCTGGGAAAAAACTTCTGCAGATTACTTTTCAGGACTTGCTTTAGGTCTTTTCGAAGATGCCAAAGAAGATGAAATTAACATCAATAGTATTAGCTTAATGAGTACAATAGGAGAAGAAAAATTTGGAGGAAGCACTTATATTAAAGAATACTTTAATGGAAAAGATCCTGCAGGAGCTGCCTCTATCAATGCTGCTTCAACCATTATGGCACCTAGTGATACAAAGGGAAGTATTTTGTCTGTATTTAAACAGAAAGTAAAACTTTTCGCATCTCGTGAAAATTTATCTGAAATGTTAAGTCATAGTGATATTGATTTAAAGACAATAGGAGAGAAACCAACCGCTTTATTTATTGTTATTCAAGATGAAAAGAAAACGTATCATTCCCTCGTAACGATTCTTTTAAAACAAGTTTATGAAACCCTTATTTCTGTTGCTCAATCTCATGGTGGAAAACTTCCTGTTCGAACCAATTTCTTATTGGATGAGTTTGCGAATATGCCTCCGTTAAAAGATGTAACTACAATGATTACAGCAGCCCGTTCTCGACAAATTAGGTTTACAATGATTATTCAAAACTTTGCTCAACTCGATCAAGTTTATGGAAAAGAAAATGCTGAGACACTCCGTGGAAACTGTGGAAATTTGATTTATTTAGTTACAACAGAATTAAAAGCTTTGGAAGAAATTTCTAAAATGTGTGGAGAAGTAAAAAGTAAAAAAGATGATAAAACAGCAAGTACTCCTCTTGTTACAGTCTCAGATTTACAGAGAATGAAAGAAAATGAAGCAATTATTTTAAGACTTCGTATGAATCCATTTAAAACAAAGTTTACCCCGGATTATAAAATGGATTGGGGAGAAAAATATCCACTTGCAGGATATCCAACTCGTGAGAAAAGAGCAGTTCATACATTTGATTTAAAAGAATTTGTTAAAGAAGAAAAAAAGAAAAAATTGATAGAAATGATGAATTCTCAAGCTCCAAAAGATGATGGGACAATTCCTCCATTCTTACCTCCTAATTTATTGTCTCCAACACAAGATTTAAATCAAGGAATGATGAATAGTGGATTTCCACCAAGGGAACCAATGTTTAACCCATTCTTAAAAGAACAAATCGAACAAGAACCAAAAAGTCCAGTCTCTCAAGGAATTCCTGTCTCTTCTCAACCAATTCCTATGAATCCATATTTGGATCCTCCTAAAAAAGAGCCTTCTCAAAATGGAATCAGTGGATTTAATGTAGATGAAATTATGAGAAAGATTGATGCAAGAATTGCAGAACTTGAACAAGAAGAAAGAGAACAAAAAGCAAAAGAAGAACAACAAAAACAAGCAGAAAAAGAAACAGAGGTTTTGGAGGTCGATTCCTCTTCCAAAACGCCTACTATTTCTTTAGATTTAGATGATGAAGATGAAGATGATTTCTTCGATGACTTTTTTGAAAATGATTAGAAAAGAGGGTAAATTATGAATGAAGAACAAAAAAATTTAATCACGGAAGAAAACAATAAAAGTATAGAAAAACAAAAAATTCGGAAGCGATTATTTATTGTAATGGGAATTATTGTAGGCATTTTAATTTTTATCCTTTTGATTCTATTTGTTATTCAACTAATTCAAGGAAGATCTCTTTCTTTTGAAGAAATAGAAGAAAAAATGAAAAAAGCAGCTCAAGAATATTATCAAGTACAGAAAGAACTTCTTCCTCAAAAAGAAGGAGAACAAGTGAGTGTAGATGCTTCTATTTTAAGTGCTAGTGAGTATATGAAACCACTTTCTGAATTAACAGAAAAAAATGTCTCTTGCGAAGGAAGTGTAGAAGTAACAAAAAATCAAAACCAATACGTATATGTTCCACACTTAGATTGTGGAAAAGCCTATCAAACCAAAGAACTTTATCAGGCTATTCTTGATCAAAAAGTTGTAACAACAGGATATGGACTTTATCAGATTGGACAAGAGTATGTTTATCGAGGAGAACTTGTCAATAACTATGTTAAATTTGAAGGAAAAATTTGGAGAATTGTTAAAGTAACTGCTTCAAATCAAACACTTCTAATTTTAGAAGATCGTGATTATATGCCTTCTGTTAGTTGGGATGATCGCTATAATGAGGAAACTCTTTCTACCACAGGAATTAACAATTATCATTTAAGTAGAATGAAAGAGACAATGGATTCTTATTATAAAGGAGATCTTGATTTTGATAATATCATTCAATTTACAAAATCTGGTAAAGAGAAACTTGCTTCTTTCTCCCTTTGTGTTGGAGCAAGAAATAAGAATTATGGAGCCAATGATAATAGTCAGGAGTGTAGTGTTCGAGAAGAAAATCAAGTATTAGGTCTTTTAAGCGTTAGTGATTATTTAAATGCAAGTACTGATACAGGATGTAGTAAAGTCTTAGATCGAGCTTGTCAAAATTATAATTATTTAAGAATTAGTACAAACTGGTGGTTAGCCAATCGAAGTGATGAAAATACAGAAGATGTTTATTATGTAAATACAAGTGGGGTTGTAAAACAAGAACAAGCTTCTTCCCTTAATGCACTTCGTCCTATTGTATATTTAAATAGGAATGTAATGATTAAAGGTGGAAATGGAAGTGTAAAAAAACCATTTTTGTTAAAATAGAAGGAGATTTCGGTTCTTAAACATTAAGGAGTGGTGAAAGAAATTTTACCACTCCTTAAAATATAAAAAAGACATTACAACACA
>CANQEE010000031.1 GCA_947594595.1 uncultured Bacilli bacterium | reverse complement strand
GCAGTAATCAAACCAAATATAACGAGTTGGAGAGGAATCCGAGTATCTACTTTAGATTTAGTGTCAAGAAACATAGTTAAAGAAGGGAACATCTATGGATTTGATGAAACATATGATAGTCATGCAATGAAGAATAGTGAATGGGCATTAGTGTCATATTTAACACAAAGTAAATATGGAAAGTATGGAAATACATTATATGAAGGATCTAATAAAGAAGTTTATATGAACAACAATAGTAGATATATAACAGGATGCTCTTCAGGACTCCCAAATGCATCTTCATCTTCAAGTTGTGAATATACCTATGATATAGAAGAGAAAGGTACAGGAGCAAGTACGACAGGAAACATTTATGGAATTTATGATATGAGTGGAGGAAGTTGGGAATATGTGATGGGAAATTACAATCATTATTCAGGATACTCTAGTGCAAGTTATACGAAAGAAGAATCTCAAGCAATGGGAAGAACAGATGGAGAAACAGTAGGACTATGGAACTCTGGGTATACTGGAAAGACAGGATTTGATAATAAAGAGTGGACAAAAGAATTAGGAGGAAGGGATTGGCCAGAATCTAAATACTATGACCTATATACAAGTGATAATTATAATACAGCTTGTGAGGGGAATTCATGTAAAGGCCATACAATGAATGAAATTGCAGGATGGTACAGTGATTCTTCCATCATGGTGATTGCTAATGGTCCCTGGTCTCTACGTGGCGGTTATTATGGTAGTGGTGCTAGCGCAGGTGTTTTCGGTTTTAGTAACAATCCTGGTCATGCATACAGTTACGGTTCGTTTCGCATTGTCCTTGCTCCTTAATTTTTCCAAAATTTGACATTTTTAATTTTCTTAAGAAAAAAATGTTATTCTAAAATAGAATAGACAAACAGTGATTATTCCAACATGGTGAACTCTTGGAACCCATGGTTCATTCGTGGCGGTAACCATAACAATGGTGCGAGTGCAGGTGTTTTCAACTTCAACAACACGAACGGTAACGCAAACGGTAACATCTCGTTCCGCGTCGTCCTTAGACTACAAAGTAAATCGTTTCATTTTGTAGAGTCTATTCAAATCAGAGAAAAAGAAGAATTAGTAAGAGATGAATTTCCTTCTTTTAAGTGCTATCAGCACTTTTTTCTTTTCTGTTTTTTCCAAAAAATTCCAAAAATCGACTTTTAAGATCAATTACTAAAAATAAAAAATTATTTTGTTACACTTAAAATGGTGAGGCAATGATGGAAGAATTAGAAAAATTAGTAATTTATAAGCAGTATGTAGAAATGGTATATTACACATTAAATATCCTTTTAAAATTTCCAGAAAAAGAGCAATTTAATTTAATACAAGATATAAAAAAAGTAACATATGAAGGACTCTACCAAATTATTTATGCCCAAAAAGAATATAATAAAAGAACAAGACTTGGATATTTAAATCATTTAGACGCAAATCTCAAAATGTTAAAGGTGCTTATTCGAATTTCTCATAAAAAGAAATATATCAATTCCAAGAACTATCTAGCCTGGAGTAAAAAGATTGCTAACCTCTCAAATCTAATGGCAGGATGGATTCGAGCATGCCTCACAGCCTAAAAGAAAAATTTGATGAGCACCTCACTTTTGATGCTCTTCTAGAAGCACATAAAAGAGCAAGTAAAACAAAGAAAAATTCAAAAGAAGTTTTAAACTTTGAAATTGATTTGGAAACACATCTTGCAAATTTATATAAAAAATTAAAAGATGGAACTTATAAAATGGGAAAGTATCGAGAATTTATTATTCATGAACCCAAAGAAAGAATCATTCGTTCTCTCCCCTATATAGATCGAATTGTTCATCAGTGGTATATTTATGAGTTTATTAAGCCATATATGATTCCTAGACTTATTCAAGATACCTTTGCTTGCATTGATGGAAGAGGAACACATCTTGCAGTTGAAACTTTACAAAAATATATGAGAAGAATGAGAAAAAAGTATACTTCTTATTATGTTGTAAAATGTGACATTAAAGGATTTTTTTATCATATTGATAAAGATGTATTGTACACCATGTTAAAAAGAATTATTCGAGATCCTAAGATTCTAAAGCTTACAAAAATATTTGTTTATGAAGATGGCTTAGAAGAAAAAGGACTTCCAATTGGAAACTATACTTCTCAGTATTTTGCAAATATTTATTTAAATGGATTAGATCATTATTTGAAGGAAAAGTTACGAGTGAAATATTATGTTAGATATATGGATGATTTTATTGCTTTAGTTCCAACTCTTGAGGAAGCCAAAGAATTGCTTTCAAAAATTCAACAATATGTAGAAGAAAAATTACATTTAGAGTTGAATCAAAAAAGCAGATATTACCCAAATCAATTTGGAATTGATTTTTGTGGATTTGAAATCTATGAAGATTTTCGGAAACTTCGTTTAAGAAGTAAGAAAAAAATAAAAAAGAAAATAAAAAAATGGAATCAATTGTATAAAGCAGGAGTTTTAGATTTTCAAGAAGCCTTATTATCTTGGAATGCTTGGATTGCTCATAGCAATCATGCTTCTTGTTACCGATTACAGAATAAGTTGTATCAACAAATTGAATTTAGGGAACAACTTCCTTTTAGAAAAGAGCCAGAATAAAAAAAGTTTTTTTGAAAGAAGCATATTTAAATAATTTATGAATAGAGTATAAAAAGGAGTAACTATGAAAAAATCTTATAATGAACAAAAATTTCCTTGTTATCCAAGTTGTTTTCTTTTAGGACCAACAGGTCCAACTGGGCCAACTGGACCACAAGGAAGTCCAAGTACTCGAATTCATGTTGGAACTACAACCACCTCTTTTCCTGGTTCTTCTGCGGAAGTGATTGAAGAAGGAAATGAAGTTGATAAAGTTCTTAATTTTGTAATTCCAAGAGGAGAAAGAGGACCTGTACCAAATTTTATCATTGGAGAAGTTCGAACAGGAGATGCTGGAAGTCAAGCTCAGGTAATTATAACCCCTATAATAGAAGAAAGATAGAAAGGAGGAACTATGGAAAAAAATATTACAGGATATCGTCTTGATTTTGTCATTCCAAAAGGAGATCAAGGAGAACAAGGCCCTAAAGGGGATCCTGGAATTTCTTCCTCTACATTGAGTGCTTATGGTGGAAAATATAATCATACCATCCAAAATTTAACTTCGCCAGGACTTGGTTCGTGGATACAAATTCCACTTCCAACAGCACTTCCTAGTATTAACTTAAAAGAAACAGAAGACAATACACTTACTTTAGAACAAGATGGAGTTTACGAAATTAACTATTTTTTAAAAGCTTCTGTTTCTAAACAAACATCTCTAACACTGATTGTAAGGAAAAATTCAATGAATATTCCATCTACTGTGATCATGCAGGAACTCTTACCAAATACTGAAAATCTTTATTATGGAAGTACTTTGGTAAACTTAAATGCAGATGATAAAGTTGATATGGAAATTTCAACGACAGAAGAAAATGTTATCGTTCAACTTAGAAATGGTATGAATGCAAATTTAACTATTAAGAAAATAGATGAATTAAATCATTTTAGATAATCTTGTTTTTTCTCATTTTTGACGAAGATTAAAAAACAGACTATAATAAGAAATGAAGATGGGTGAGAAAATGGAACAGCTTTCTAAGGGAAAAAACAAAGAAGTTCAAAGAATTCTTCGTTGGATAGGAAAAGAAAAAATAGATCAAGTAGAAGAGTATTTGCAAGAAAGTATTCAAGAAGAATATCAAAAATTTACTACCAAAGAACAAATCGAACAAATTGCATCTATTTCTTCTTTTAAAGAAGAACAATTAGAAAGAATTAGAGAATATTCAAGATGGAATTATCGTCATATCAATCATGCCATTCGTGGGAAATGGAATTATGAAGAAGATGGAGCAGTTAAATATAAGCAACAGTACTTAGAAAGTGCAATGGAATTAGAAAAGATTATAGGAGAAAATCCTACTTATCTTGGAAATTTTAGAGCATATCGAGGTGTTCCCCTTTCTTATTTTCACTCTTATGGAATTACTTCTTTAGAAGAACTTAAAAATTTACAAGATCAATTTCTATGGGAACAAGGTTTTACGAGTACTTCTCTCTTAGAAAAGAATAGTTTTTTTAAAAAGCAAAATAATAGTGATGTTGATTATCAGATTCAAATTGAATATTTGATTGGAAAAGATTTTCAAGATGGGATTTATCTACGAAATGATCTTTTTTCTTCTTACAGTGATGAAAATGAGTTTTTATTAAACCAGGGTCAGCTTTCTAAAGTTCTTTCTGTAAAAGTGAATCCAAATTCAACAGCTTTAATAACAACTCTTGTAATTCCAAAAGAAATTTATGATCCATATTATCAACAAAACAATTTAAAAGGAAAACAAAAATAAAGAAAAAAGTATAAAATTTTTCATTTGGAGATACTAAAGAAGAGGTGTCTAAATGAAAACATTTATGAAATTTTTTTTCTTTTTTTTGTTTTTTCTTCTTTCTTTTTCAGTCTTTGGAAAAGAGTCTTTCTCTTTTTCTAAAATCAATCGGATTCGAATTACTTTTCCAAATAAAACAGTTACAACAAGAACGATTGATTTTTTAGAAGAAGAGACAACTTTTTTATATAAAATTGTCTGTAAAAAGAATTTCCCCTATCTTACAGAACAAATGGAAAAAAAACTAGATTCTATTTTTAGTGCAGATTTTCTTCTTTATGAAAAACGAATTCAAAAACAGTTAGAATCCTATGGTTTCTTTGAAAGTAGTGAAAAGATTGAACAAAATGGTGTCTTACTTGAAAGTCTTGAATTTTATTCATCAGATAGTATGCTTAGACAACTAAAACAGATCGATGGAATTCAAATTGAAAAGCTTTAACTTCCTCTTGCTTTGTGCTATACTAAAGAAGGTAAAGGAGAATGACTATGGATCAAAGCCAAGAAAAAAAAGACGGTATTTTAGAATTGTATGGAGAAAATTTTACAAAGAAAAAGTTTATTACAAATCCAGCAATTGGTAGAGAAGAAGAAATAAAACAAATGGTTTTGATTCTTTTAACTCCTGAAAAGAGCGCAATTTTAACAGGAAAACCTGGTGTAGGAAAAACAGCGATTGTAGAAGGACTTGCTTATCGAATGCAAATTGGAAATGTACCAAATCAGTTAAAAGGATATACTATTATAAAAATCAATACTTCTTCTTTACTTGGAGTTGACCCACAAACAGGGAAACATAAAGTACAACTTTTATTAGAAGAAATGAAAGAGTATCATCAACTCATTCTATTTATTGATGAAATACATACGTTAATGGGAGCTAAAGGAGAAAGTCTTGATTTTGCAAATATGTTTAAACCTGCTTTAGATCGTGGAGATATTAAAGTGATTGGAGCAACTACTACTGAAGAATATGAGCACTATATTTTAAGAGATAAAGCCTTTGTAAGACGTTTTCAAAAAGTAGAAGTTAAAGAACCTACAGAGGATGAAACTGTTGCAATTTTAATGGGAACTCTTCCAAAAATTGAAAAAAAGACAGGAGCTAAACTTCTTTATAGTCCTTTTGTTCAAGAAAAAATTATGCGTTTTTTAACAGAACTTACAAGTGAATATCGCAGAATTTATGAAATTGGTTCTCGCTATCCTGATATTACTCTTACTTTATTACAACAAGCTTTCTCTTTTGCTGTTTTTGATAATCGAAGAGAAGTAACAATTTTGGATATTAAAAAAGCGATAGAGAATACAAAAAATGTTTATCCAGATGTTATTGAAAAAGAGCTTGTTCATTTTAAAGAAGTTTTTAAGAAAGAATTAGAAAATTTAAAAGAGGAACCTCATGAAAATAGTTAGAAAAATTTTTTATTGGCTTCGTCTTTTTTTAGAAATTTTGTATCTAATTTTACTAATTCGCATGCTCCCTTATATCTATGAATCTTCATGGGAAGGCCTTTTCTTTTTAATCATTAACTTTCTCTTTATTATTTTTACTTTATGGTCTCTTCTTTCTAAACAGAAAATTTATAAAGAAACACTTAGTTATAATCTTATTTTAATTTTTTCTTTCCTTTATTTTGCTCTTTTTTCTTTTCGGATTCTATTAGGAGAAAAACAAATTTTTTCCACTTTATATCATATCAATCTAGAGTACTGTGAAAATAATCTTTTTATAATGGGTCTTGTTTTGATAGGAGTTATTGGAAATACACTCTTACTAGCTGCAGGAAATACAAATGAGAAGGATTTTATAAAGAAAAAAGAAAAGAAGTTAAGAAAAATTGTTTCTTAATCTTCTTTTTCTTTTGGCAAAACACTTTGAATTGCTTTTTTTATAATTTGAATTGAATTTTTAAGTTTCTTTTCTTCTTCCTTTGTAAGATCCATAAAAATTCGATCTTTGATACCATTTTTATTCAAAATACATGGGGTTGAGATATAAACATCATTTTCTCTATCATAGTTAGAAACAGGTAAAATAATTTCTTCATCTTTTAAAATTGCATTGGTAATTCTTAAAAGAGCCATTGCAATTCCATAGTAAGTAGCACCTTTTCTTTTGATAATTTCATAAGCAGCATTTCTTGTTTTCTCTTCCAATTCTTTTTGTTCTTCTTTGGTTAAAAAACGATCAATTTTTTGTTGAGCAATACTTGCCTTACTCCATGCAACAAACTGTGAATTTCCATGTTCTCCAATCACATAAGCATTAACGCTTTTTGGATTGATTCCAAGTTTTTCAGCAATGGAATAAGAAAGGCGAGAACTATCAAGACTCGTTCCAGTTCCTAAGACTTGATTTGCTGGTAAATTTGAATAATGATAAGCAAGATAAGTCATTACATCCAATGGATTAGAAGCAATTAAGAGAATTCCGTGGAATCCAGTTTGATTGATTTTAAAAAGAATTTCTTTATAAAATTCATTGTTTTGTTTTAAATCAGAAAGACGGTCTTTAGAAGATTGTGGAATTCCTGCTGTAATTACAATCATTTTTGCATCTGTACAATCTTTATAATCTCCTACTTTTACTTCAATATGATTGTTAGAAAATTGTAATGTATGGCATAAATCAAGACGTTCTCCTTCTAATTTTTCTTGATCAATATCAATCATCACTACTTCATCTACTAAAGTAAGCTGATTAACAAGAGCATAAATATAGGCCATTCCTACTTTACCACAGCCAATTACAACTACTTTATTCATAAGTTTCCTCCTTTATTTATAGTATAACACAACTCCTTTTTTTCATTGAAAGAAATATCGTTTTTCTTCTATTTTCAAATTTGTTTGAATATAAATTTACTAATGGTGATAGAAGATGAATAAAAATCAAAAAATTATGTATATAACAATAGGTTTTTTCTTTTTCTTTTTTATGAGTTTAATTTTACTTCATCAAGTTTTATCAAAAGAAGAGAAAGAGAAACCAAAAAAAATGAAAGCGACTGTGATCTCTGTTTTAGATGGAAAAGTAATGGTACAAAATAAAGATCATATGATTTATACTTTTGAGATGGATACGAAAGATATTGATTTAGGTTCACTTCTTGCAATTACTTATACTGGAGTTTTAAATGAGAAAAAAAGTCTACAAATAAATCAAGTTTTACAATATGAAACACTTTCAGTTTCTTTCGATGAAGATGGAATTCCTACCAATTATTTAGATGAGGGAATCTTTAGAGATTATTACATTCTTGCTTATCAAAAATTAAAAGAGCTTTCTTTGGAAGAGAAAATAGGACAACTATTGTTAGTTCGCTATCCAGAAAAAGAAGAATTTTTCTCTAAATCTCAATTTAGTGGATATGTTTTTTATGAAAAAGATTTTAAAGATCTTACGATTAAAGAAGTTCAAAAGAAAATGAATGATTTACAGCAAATTTCAAAAATTCCATTTTTAACAGCTGTTGATGAAGAAGGTGGAGAAGTTGTAAGAGTGAGTAGTAATCCGAAATTAGCAGGAGAGAAATTTCTTTCTCCACAGGAATTATATCAAAAAGGGGGAATGCAAGAAATTGCAGAAGATACTAAACAAAAAAGTATTTTGTTAAAGCAGTTAGGATTAAATATGAATCTTGCACCAGTGGTAGATGTATCTACTACCCCTTCTGATTATATATATAAAAGATCTTTAGGACAAGATAGTGAAACAACTGCAAAATATGCCAAAACAGTTATAGAAAATAGTAAAGAAACAGGGGTTTCTTATACTTTAAAACATTTTCCTGGATATGGACAAAATCAAGATACTCATGAAAATTCAGTAGAGGATGAAAGAAGTTATCAAGAACTACTTCAAAATGATTTTCCACCATTTCAAGCAGGAATTGATGCAGGTGCAGAAGTGGTTTTGGTAGGTCATCAGACTGTTACACAAATCGACTCTTCACAAGCTGCTTCTCTTTCTCCAAGTATTCATAATCTTCTAAGAAATCAGTTGAAGTTTACAGGCATTGTTATGACAGATGATCTTGGAATGGGTGCAGTTTCTAAAGTTTCAGATGTCTATGTAAAAGCACTCCTTGCAGGAAATGACTTATTACTTGTCACAGATTATGAGACAGCCAAAAAAGATATTTTAAAAGCAGTAGAGGAAGGAAGAATAGGAGAAGAGTTAATTAACCAACTTGCCTTTCGAGTTCTTGCTTTTAAATATTATAAGGGCTTGTTATTTGAAATTGTTAAATAAAAAGAATGGATCTTTCAAGAAAAATTCTATAAGGAGGAGAGATCCTTTTCTTTTATATTCTTGTAAAGAGAAAGTTTTATGATTTCCCTTTGCTTTTTGAAAAACTTTTTTAGATAGGGTTAAAATAAAAAATTTCTATACATTTTTTTCTTTTTTGTTTATAATAGAATTGTTCTTGCAAGAATGGCGGAATCGGTAGACGCGCTACTTTGAGGGGGTAGTGACCATTATGAGGTCGTGGGAGTTCAAGTCTCCTTTCTTGCACCAGATTGATACTAAACTCGGAAAAATCGAGTAAAAATAGAAAACGGCTTGTAAAAAAGCCGTTTTTATGTTATTATGTATTTGTCAAGGAAACTTGCATAAAATAAAGAAAGGATACATTTGATTGCAGGAATCAGATGTTATCCCTTATTGGATTGCATCTGAAATCAACAAATGTTGAAATCAGATGCTTTTGCTATTTTAGAAGTAAAATAATTACGACTAAGAATAGGAGCAATATTATAATAAATTGAGAAAGTTCTCTTTTTGTCATAAATATCACCACCCTTCTTTTATCTTATGATAATAGAAAGGGAAAGCATCTGATATATTCCAAATGTATCCAGTAATATTATATCAAACGTTTGTTCTTAATGCAATGAAAATTGGTAATAAAATTGTCAATTTAGAAAACACACTTGCATATTGTCAAAGCCAATATAGGGAAAAATTTATGAAAATTGAAAATAAATTGCAAAGCATTAAAGTAATTAGTGATTTAGGATTGAATAAATATCCAGAACAATTATTTAAAAGTGGTGAGGAGTTTAAATATTTTGTAAGAGTATGATATAAAAACTAATTATTGGAGGCTGTTATATGAATGATAAAAGTAACAAACAAATACAAAAAGCAAGGCAATTTTGTCAAGAGGTAAAAAAGCTTGCTCAAAAATATAATGTACCATTCTTTGTTGTAACAGATGGAGCTAGTGCTATATCTAATAATGGATGTCCTGCTATAAAAAATGCTAGGGATAATCATATTTTATGGGAAAAAGAAAATGGACATGATCCTTACGAGGATTGGAGTAAAGATTGTTAATATAATATTCTATTATCGTGATAAGTTTCAATAAAGTTAGTTATATTATGATAAACAGAAATGTATATATTTTTTTGAAAAAAGTTGTAGATTACTATGTTACTCATACCAGATAGATATCAAGCTCGAATTTTTCAATTTATTTGATTAGTTCGAGTTTTCATTATTTTAGGAAGTAAGAAAAAATATGAAAAAAGAGGTAAAAGTAGAATAAATATTTTAAGAATTGGTGATACCGACAAAAAAAGTGATTCAAATGGAGGTATTATAGAAGAATCTATGGAAAAACAATTCACTAAAATTGAGAAAATAATATAGTTAGCAAATAGTATGGATCTATAAATTTTTAATATTTCTTTAATATTTAGTTAGTATTATTTCTTATGATGAGTGATTAAAAAAAATTTTATTATGACAACTTAAAGAGATGATTAACAATTTTTGTTGTTCTAGAACATACATTAACAATATGTTCTAATTTGAATGATTACAAGAATAATTTCTAGAAAAATTAAAAAAATTACAAGAGAAAAGAATGAAGAATTTGAGAAAACTATAACGTTTAAAAAATACAAAATATGATTTTAATAAATTATGGTTTAAATCGTAAAAATATTATATAATATAGGAAATTTGGTGGTGTAAAATGAGAATTTTAGTTGTAGAAGATGAAGAAGCGATTGCTGATATTATTGCTACAAAACTACGAGCCGAAAAGTATGAAGTTGATATAAGTTTTGATGGTGAAGAGGGACTATATAATGCCTTGTCTAACATCTATGATTTAATCATTCTTGATATTATGCTTCCTAAAATGAATGGAATAGAGATATTAAAGGAAGTAAAAGAAAATAATATAAATGCTAAAATAATTATGCTTACTGCAAAATCCGGACTAGATGATAAATTATCATGCTTTGATACAGGTGCTAATGATTATGTAACCAAACCTTTTCATATTGAAGAACTCATAGCTAGAGTCAATGTTCAATTAAGAGTAAAAGAAAATAATAAGGTGAAAGATATCTTAGAATATAGTGATTTATCATTAAATATTCGAACTTCTACTTTAACTTGTTTAGAAACAAGCGAGTCCATCAACATTCCCTATAGAGAGTTTCTACTCCTTGAATATTTTATGAATAATCGTGAACAGATCATATCAAAAGAGCAGCTTTATGATAAAGTTTGGGGAATAGAAAGTGATTATGAATCAAATAATTTAGAGGCATATTTATCGTTTTTAAGAAAGAAATTAAAAGTTATCGGCTCAAAAGTAAATATTAAAGCAGTTCGTAATCTAGGTTATAAAATGGAAGGATAAGGAATATGGAAAATTTAAGGAAGAAAACATTTTTTACAATTTTTATTATCATCTCTTTTTTTGCTCTTTTTTTCGCTACTTTCTTTAATGTTCAAACTTATCATAAAGAATATACTAATATATTAAATAATTTAACTAGAATGAGAAGTTTGACTTTGGGAAAACCTAATTTTCCTGATAAGGAACCTAATAGTGATGATAGACTTCGTAATCGAAAAGTGATGGATTATGAAGTCTATACATTTATTTTAGATGAGAATAATAATATAATGGAAAAAATAAGTCATAGTGATAATGGCATTAGTCAAAAAATAATGCTTCAGGCACAAAACATTCTTGAAAAAAATAATACCAGTAATATAAAGATAGGGTTTTTATATGTTCAAAATTATGCTTATAATTTTGAACAGGGAAAATATTTAACAATTATAAACACAGCTAATATTAAAGTTACATTACTTACAAATTTTTTTCTTTCCTTTCTTTTAATTATAATTGGGGAAATATTGATTTATATTATTTCTAAAAAAATAACAGAATGGATTACAAAACCAGTAGTGATGAGTTTTAATAGGGA
>CANQEE010000030.1 GCA_947594595.1 uncultured Bacilli bacterium | reverse complement strand
TCGAACCCCTGCGCCGCTTGCACGACCTCCCGGTTTTCAAGACCGGTCCCTTCAACCAGACTTGGGTATTCCTCCACAAATATCTTCCCCTTGTTTTCTTTAAAAATAAGCTATATCAAGAGGCGACAAATGAATTATAGCATAGTGCCAAATTTATTGTCAACCCTTTTTCAAAAAAAGAAAGAGAGCTAATTTTCTCATCTTTCTTTCCATAAATTTAAATTGTTTCTGTAGTTAAATCATCAATTTTTTTCAAGATTTCATCTCTTCCTCTTTTATCAACACTTGAATAAACGACTAAATCATCTCCCATAACTAGATCAAGTGTATCTAAAAGTACTTTTTTTGTTCTTTCAAATTTACTGGTTCCTACTTTATCTGCTTTCGTTGCAACAATAGTTACAGGAATATTATAATACTTTAAAAAATGATACATTAAAAGATCATCTTTCGTTGGCTTATGTCGAAAATCGACCAACATAAAAACTCTTTTTAAATTTTTTCTTTTCTCTAAATATTCTTCAATCATAAGTCCAAATTTTTCTTGTTTTTTAAATCCAACTTGAGCATATCCATACCCTGGAACATCAATGAAATAAAATTTTTTATTGATGAAATAAAAATTTAAAGTTTGTGTTTTTCCTGGATGTCCTGAAACATAGGCAAGATTCTTTCGATTCAAAAGCGAATTGATAAAACTACTTTTTCCTACATTGCTTCTTCCTACCAATAAAAATTCTGCCTTATCACTTTCCGGATATTGACTTCTTCTTGTTGCCATAACTGCAAGTTCACTCGATGTTATTTTCATTTTCTTCACACACCTTTATATATTCTTTACATACTTCATCTAAATCTTGAATTAGCAATTCTGCTTCTTCAAAACAGGATACTTTAGCTCCTGATGCAAAAGCATGACCTCCGCCATGAAATTTCTCTGCAATTTGATTGATTACAGGACCTCTTGAACGAATATTAACTCGAATGTTGTTGTTTTTTATATCTTCTGTTATAATTACCCAGACAAGAGCTTCTTCTATAAAATTAAAATTGTTAATCATATTTCCCGCTGAAGCACTATCTGCCTTAAAACGTAAGATGTCTTCATTACTAAGTTCAATATACAAAACTCCATTTTCAGTTAGAGTAAGATTTTCTCCAATATATCCTTGCAAGCGAACCTCTTTTAATGGACGCATATATAAAGATTTATAAACATCCGATAAAAGAAATGGATATTTTTTAAGATAGTAAGAAACGATTTCAAAAGTAGAAGAAGTCGTTGAATCAAAAAGAAAACGATTTGTATCTGAAATAAGACCAGTATAAAGAGTTCTTGCTATAGAAGAAGTACATGATAATCTCATTTTTTTTAAAAATTCCATTAAGATTTCACAAGTAGATCCTTTTTGATCATCAATATATTCAATTTTAGCATACGTTTCAATATAGGGATGATGATCTATTTTAATAATGGAATCTGCTTTTTCTACTTGTGAAAAATCAATTCTTTTTCGATCTGGAGTATCTAATACTATCAACAAGAATTGTTGATAATCTTCTGTCTTATCAAGACTTCCTAATTCTGCAAATTTAATACTACTACTTCCTACTGCAACGATTTTCTTTTTTGGAAAAGCAAGACGTAAGCTATCCCTTAATGCAATTTGACTACAAAGTGCATCAGGATCCACTCCAATATGCCTTGCAATTACAATAGTATCATATTTTTTAATTTCTTTTATAATTTTGTGGAACATTTCTTTTTCCTAACTATTTTCAATAATTCGAAGAGTCTCTTCTGCAATCATCAACTCTTCATCAGTTGGAATCACATAAACCTTTACTTTAGAATCATCTTTTGAAATTTCTTTTAATTCAGAACGAAAATCATTTTTCTTCGGATCTATTGTAATTCCAAGAGGTTCTAACTTTTCAACAATATGTTGTCTAAATGAAATTGCATTTTCTCCAAGTCCTGCAGTAAATACTAAGATATCACATCCACCTAATTCTACATAATATTGAGCAATATATTTTACGATGCTATTTACAAGTAGCTTATCTGCAAGAACACATCTTTCGTTCCCTTCTTCAATTCCTTTTTCTATATCTCTATGATCACTTGAAACTCCAGAAATTCCTAACAATCCAGACTTTTTATTCAAAGCATCTACTACCTCTTTAGCATTTAATCCTTCTTGTTCCATAACATAAGGAATAATAGATGGATCAATATCTCCAGAACGCGTTCCCATTACAATTCCTGCAAGAGGAGTAAATCCCATTGTTGTATCTATACATTTTCCGTTTTGAACAGCAGAAATACTTCCACCACTTCCAATATGACAAATAATAGCTTTATATTCCTTCGTTCCTAATACTTCCATAATTTTTTGGCTGACATATTGATGACTTGTTCCATGAAATCCATATTTACGAACTCCATATTTTGTATACCATTCGTATGGAACTGGATAAAGGAACTGTTCTTCTTTCATGGTTTGATGAAAAGCTGTATCAAAAACTGCCACCATAGGAACAGTAGGAAGTGCTTTTTTGATCGCATTGATTCCTAAAAGATTGGCTGGATTATGAAGCGGTGCTAAAGTCTTGAATCTATCAATATCTTCCAATACTTTGTCCTTTATTAAAACACTTTCTTTATAGACATCACTTCCATGCACAACACGATGTCCAACTCCTTCAATTTCTTCTAAACTTTCAATGATATTCAATTTTATAAGTCGATCTAATAGAATTTCTACTGCTTTCGTATGATCTTCCATCTCTACTTCTTCTACAATCTTTTCTCCTTTATATTTGATTGTATAAAAACTTCCTTCTAAAGTCACTCTTTCAAAATATCCAGAGGCAATTACTTCTTTGGTATCCATTTCAAATAAACTAAATTTTAATGAACTACTCCCTGCATTTACTGACATAATTTTCATAACTATCATTCCTCTCTTTTCTTATTATAGTAGAGAAAAACAAAGAAAGCAAGGAAAAGGAAAAATTAAAAAAAGGAAAAAACTCTACTTAGAATCTTTTTCCACACATTTTCCTTCTCCCGGATTTTTTCCTTTTTTATAAACTTCATCAATAAGAGTACAAGATGATTTTGTAATTGAATCTTTTATATACCCACTCAAGATCCCAAAAACTCCAATTATAATTACAGATACAATTGCAACAATCAATACATATTCAACTAAAGCCTGTCCTTTTCTATTGATTTTCATTGATATCACCGTTTTAATTGACTCATTCAACTTTCTTCTTTAACAATAGCAATGGTTCCGCTTTGAGTAAGTGTAAGTTGAATTTGATTGTCTGATGAAATTATTACAGGAATTTCTTTCCATGCTTCTCCATTATAAAAATATACTTTTAATGAATCGCCTACTTTAATATCTGCAACTGACAATTGAACATTTCCACTTTCATACCCTTCTTTTAAAACTACATCATAGACAAAAGAAGTTGTTCCATATTCATTTGGCAATAATTGATTACTTTTCTCAATTTGAACAAATTCATCAATTTCATCTTTCTTTGTTACAATTTTCTGAGTTCCTTCTTTTGTAGTAAGATCTGCTTTTATAATTGATGTTTGAGCAGCTGCTTCATCATATTCTGTTCCACTAATAGAAATTTTTCCATGAAAATGTTTTCCTAATACATCATTTCCTGCTTTATCTGAAATCCACATTCGAATCTCATAAGTTTCAGAAGGTTTATTTTGTTCGGTAGCTGCATCTAAAGAACCATGCGCAATAATATAACTCGTTTTCGTTACATCAAGTAAACTTGATAAAAAAACAGGATCTTGTCCATTTACTGAAATTTTAATAAAACTCTTATCTAATTGTTTATCTGCACAACCTTCATTTGAAATCATATCTGAATCATCTTTAATTGCAATGGTATAAGATGCTTTTAAATCCCCCTCATTGGTCAGTGTAAATTTGTAAGGTTTTGATTGAAGACCTTCCTCATCCGAAATAGGAAATGCATTTGGTAAGGAAAGGGTATCTCCATATGCACTATCAGAGGCTTCACTTGGTTGATATGAAATCTTTAAAGTTCCAACTTCGATGGTATTAAAATCTTTAGATTTTTCAAAAGAGGTAAATACAGCATAAGCACTTCCCATAGAAACAAGAAGAACTCCAAAGACAGAAATTGCAGTTAGAACCATCTCCCTTTTTACCATTTTTGTAAGTCTAAAAGTTGATGTTTCTTCTGCTTTTTGTACTTTATATTTTTTTCTATTCTTAAAGCTCGCCATAAAATCACCTTTTTTCGCTTTTATCTATAGTTTTCTAAAATATATTATATCAAAACTCTCCTCATTCTACTAGTCCCTTTTTCTTTTTTTTTACAATTTAAAAGATAGGCCTTTTAGGACCTATCGACTAAGTTATCATTTTTTATTTATTTGTATAACTTCCGCTTACTTGATTTAATCCATTTTGAACTAAACGACGAGTGATTTCACCACCAACTGATCCGTTGGCACGAGAAGTAGCATCTGGTCCAAGATTTACACCGAATTCATTAGCGATTTCGTATTTCATCTTATCAATAGCTTGTTTAGCTCCTGGAACTCTCATTTTCATAGAACTAGAGTTTTGGCTATTCATTTCTTTCACCTCCTACACTAATAGATTGTGAAGAAATAATGCTTTCATACTGGTAATTTATTCCTATAAAAAATCATGAAATTTATCTTCTTTTTCCTCTTGTATTTTTAAAACAAATGTATTTTCTACTGCTTCCTCTAACAATGACTCATAAGATAATTTTTTTTCAATTTGAAAACATTCTTCTAAAACAGGATGAATGATAGGATGACGTGGAACAAAGATAGTACAGCAATCTTCATAAGGTAAAATACTTGTTTCATAAGTGCCAATTTTTCTTGCTATTTCCATAATTTCTAATTTATCAAGACAAGAGACAGGTCGTATAATAGGAAGAGAAGTAACTTGATTGATTACTTCTAAAGAGGCAAGGGTTTGACTTGCAACTTGACCAATAGATTCTCCTGTAATAAAACATTTTACATGTTGTTTTTTACAAAGAGATTCCATAATTCGATACATCATACGCCTCATAATTGTAATTGTATATTCTTTTTTTCCATTTTTATAAATTTCTTCTTGAATTTTTGTAAAAGGTACAATATGAAGTTTCACTTCTTTTTGATATTTTGCAAGAATTCTTGCAAGTTGAATGACTTTTTCTCTTGCTTCTTTACTAGTATATGGAAGTGCTTCAAAATAAACGGCCTCTAATTTAATTCCTCTTTTTTGAGCTAAATATCCAGCAACTGGAGAATCAATTCCACCACTAAGCATTAAAAGTCCTGTTCCTTGAACACCTATTGGATATCCACCTAAACCTTGATATGAGTTTGTATAAACATAAGCCTGATGAGAACGAATTTCAACAGAAAGTAAGAGCTCTGGATTTCTTACATCGACTTTCTTTCCTTCTGTATTTTTTAAAATTAGACCTCCTAGTTCTTTCGCAAAATCCATAGAAGAGATAGGAAATGTTTTATCACTTCTTTTTACTTGTACTTTAAATGTAGTAAAAGAAAGACTTTTAGAAAGTTTTACTACTTCTTCACAAATAGCTTCTTTTGTTGGTTCTAAAATGGTCGTAACATCAAACTCATGAATTCCAAAAACGGTATTTAATTTAGAAAGAGCAAAGGGCAAATCTTCTAATGAAAGGATTAAAATCATTCTTGATAAATCCTTTTGCATAGTATAAGAAATAGGTTCTAATACTTGCTTAATTCTTTGTTGTAACATTTGGATGAAAAATTTTCGATTTCCTTTCTTCGTTGTAAGTTCTCCATATTTAATAAGAATACCTTTCTTCATTAGGATGCTCCTTTCTTTAAATTAAATACATCAATTTCTTCTTTTAAAATTTTTAAAAATTGATCTACTTCCTTCTCTTCATTTAAATAAGAAAAACTAACTCGAAGAGAATGGAGAGCAACTTCTTTTTCTTTTCCAAGTGCTAATAAAGCCTCACTTGCACCTTCTTTAGAACAAGCTGTTTTGGTAGAAAGATAAATTTGTTTTTGAGAAAGAGCATGTAAAAGAGTTTCTGATTTTATAGAAGGAACACTAAAATTTACAATATAAGGACTCCAGCCTTCTTGATGATTGATTACTACTTCTTTCATTTGTAAAAGCCCTTTTAAAAGCCTTTGCTCTAATTTTTTTACATGTTGATACTTTTCTTCTAAATTTTCTTGAGAAAGACGAAGCGCTTTTGCAAAAGAGGCAATATTTCCAACAGAAGGTGTTCCCGCTCGATAGATACTTTGACTTTTTCCACCTAAAATAAGAGGAGTCAATAATATTTTCTCTTTTTTTATAAGACAAGCACTTCCCTTTAAACCAAAAAACTTATGTGCACTACAAGTAAATAAATCTATGTTTTCTAAAGAAATTGGAAACTTTCCTACACTTTGAGTTCCATCTACATGAAAGAAAGTTTTTGGATACTTTTGAATAATTTTTCCAATTTTTTCTACTTCTTGAATTACACCTGTTTCACTATTGATATGATGGATGCTAACAAGAAGTGGTTCTTCTTTTAATTTTTCTTCTAAATCAGTAAGATCAATTTGACCATTTTTTTGTAATTTTAAATAGGATACTTGAACACCTTCTTTTTTTAACTGTTCCATCTGGGCACTTAAAGAGGCATGTTCAAGAGGAGTTGTTACAAGATATTTCTTTCTTTGCGGATAACTTTTCAAAATCCCTTGAATTGCTAAATTATTTGATTCACTTGCACAAGAAGTAAAAATAACTTCAGAAGGTTTCACAGAAAAAAGATTCGCAACTTGTTCTTCAGATGCTCTTATAAGACTTCTTGCTTCCCTTCCCAAATCATGCATTGCATTTGGATTGGCTGGAAATTTTTTTGTCACAGTAAAAAAAGTTTCTAAAATTTCTTCTTTTGGAATTGTTGTCGCAGCATTATCAAAATAAATCATAAAACGTCTCCTTTTTCTTGCCTTATTATACGCTCTTTTTAAAGAAAAAGAAAGTCTTTCACTTTCAATTCTTTAGTTTCTTGATCATTTTTTCATTGCGATACATTTTCTTAGAAATAATATTATATTGCTTTGGAATTTCTTGAACTTGTTGATAAGAAGTTTTATTTTCTTGATTAAAGAGGTGAAGAAATAAAGCTTCTTCTACAAATTCATCCAATTGATATTCTTTTCCTATTTGATAGTTATAAAAATTACGAGCAATTTGCTTGGAATTACTTTTTTTCTCACTCCAAGAGGAAACTTGATAAATTACAATTTCTTTATCCTCTATATCTTGCTCTTGAATCAAAAAATTTCCACAACGTAAGAAAATTTTTCTTTCATCTCCAAAAAATACAACTTTAGATTCTGTTTCACTGCAAGATTCTTTCCCATTAAAAGGATTTTTCATCTTCGTTAAAAATCCAAATTGAAGAAGCTCTTTCATATAAATAACATCTACATTTTCATCTTCCATTTTATAATGAACTGCATTGGTTCCTAATACTTTAGCATCATAGACAAAAACTTTATATCTTTCTTTTCCTTCTGCTTGAATTGCAATAGAGAGAACAATCCATGATAAAATTAGGCAGACCATTGCAATTGTTAAAAATTCACTACTCCCAAACCCACCTATTTTCTTTTTATTTTTCATAGATGGAGAGCACCTTCTTTTCTATTGCATCATCAATCATTTTTAATGTTTTTAAACTCACTGATAAACTTGTTTTGTAATCTCCTTTTAAGAATAATTGACTTGCTTTATCAAGTCCTATTCCAATATCACTATGTACCAATCGATAGCGATTCCCATATACAATTACCCATTCAGATAGTTTCGCTGTTTTAATCATATCTTCAGTCGTTGCCAATAACTTTAATATAAGATCTCTTGCTGTATCTACTCTGGTATTTAATATTTTAATTACAATAGGTTTTTTAGAAAGTTCTTTAACGACTTCTGCAATTGCTTCATTGGCTTCTTGTAACTCGACAAAATAATGATCACTAATAAGAGGCAATTTAAAAGTTCTCATCTTAAGTTTACATTCTTGCAATAAAGCTTCAATTTCTTCTAGTTGTTCTCTTGCTCTTTTTTCATCATCATACATATTTCCTAACGATTTTAAAGCAACATCAAAAGATGCTTCCACTTGTTTTAGACGAATGGTCAGTGCTTCAATTTCTTTCACTACTTGTGAATAAGGAGAAGCTTTAACTTTTACTTGATCTAATAATTTTTTATAATCATCTCGAAGAATTGTTAATGTCTTATTGACTTCATCAATAATTTTGACATCTTCTTCATTTAAATCATACATTTTTTTAATATCTTCTAATTGAAGATAAATATCCGAAACTAATTTGCCTGTTTTCTTAAGTTTTTTAGAAAAATCCTGTAAAGATTCTTCATAAACTTTTCTAGAAAGTCTTTCTTTTTCAAAATCAACAAAAAGAGAATCTAAATAATCTAAAATTGTTTTCAATTCAAACATACAATCTTCTAAATTCAATACTTTGACTCGATCTAAGATTGTATTTACATTTTTCATTGCTTCTTCTAAATTATATGTTAAATTTAAATACTCAAGAGGATAGCCCTCTTCTTCTAATTTTTTTGCGGTCTCTTCTACTTCTTTTATACGTTTTGGAATGAGTTGTTTACACATTAAAATTAAATCTGGAACTTCTTCTACAACAATTCCCATATGATCAATCATTGTATCTAGTGCTTTGACAATATGAACAACTTCTGTATATTCATTTAAATCCATACTTTTTTCAAAATCAAGAAATCTTTTTTCAATATTTTCAAGTTGAAGAGCAACGGCTTCTTGTAATTCCTCATATAAATTTTGATGATCTATATATTCCTTGTTTAATTTGCGATACTTTGTTTTCAATTTTGTAATAATACTACGATATTTTTCTTCTGAAAGAGTAATTTCTTTGACTTGTTCTAATAAATGATCTGCAGCTTCTTTAATTTTATAAATTTCTAAAATAATTTTTGCAATTTTATATTTACATTGTGTATATTCTTTTTTTTCAATGAGGGTATCTAATTCTATTAACATATCATCAACTACAGGCAAATCTTCTTCTTTGATCATAGAAAACTTTTCTTGCCATTTTTTATAACGTTCTTCCATTTTTTCATTTTTTATAATGGGTTCTAATTTAGATAACTCTAAAAGAACAGGTGTACTTCCAATCACATTTTTTTCACGTTCTAAATCATTTCGAATCTTTTCATAATGTTTTCTTCTTTGCTTTTTTAAAATGGTAAGTAATACAAAGAGAATTGCCAAAACTAATAAGATCGCTGTTATGATAATAAGCTTTTTTCCCTTCATACTTTCACCTCTATTATTATTTCTATCATATCAAATTCTTTTTCTTTTTGAAAGTGCTTTCGATCATTTTTGATGATTTGGTAAAATTTTTGTTTTTTTTAAATTGACTTTTTTTCCTTTTTTACGTATTCTATAAAACATGAAAACAAAAAAAACATGTTATTTTGATTTAATTTCTTTTTTCTATGAAATTACTTTTGAAGGAAGAAATGCAGAAGAAAATATAAGAAAATCGTTCAGAGAAGAAGAAAAATTGATTTTAGAAAATTCTTTTGAAAATTTCTTAAAATTAGAAGAAGATCCTTTTGTTTCTTTTGATGATCAAGTAAAAGAGCTTTTAACTTTGGCAGGAAATATTTATCTTTTCCAACCCTTTTATGAAGGAAATAAAAAAGTGATCTCTACCATGCTTTTATATTATCTCCAATGGAATGAATATTCATTAAAAGAAGAGACTTCTCTCATGGAAAAGATTCCTTGTTTCTATCAACCTAATGAAGAAATTTCTTCTTTTCAGATTGAATCATTTAAAAGTATTTTAAAAGAGAAAAAGAGAAATATCCCTGTTTTTGAGAAAAAAAGATATGCTAGTAATGGAAGATAGTCTTTCCTTTTTCTCTACTAGCTCTACTAGACAAAATTTTCCTTTTATAGTATAATCTTGCTGGTTAGTTCTTTTAAGTAACTGAAAAGAAAGGAGATTATTTGAAAATGAATAAACCAAATGAAACAAAGGTCATTGTTTTAGGTGGTTTAGGAGAAGTCGGAAAAAATATGTATTGTGTAATGCATCAAGACGAAATTATTGTAATTGATGCAGGAGTCAGTTTTCCTGAAGGAGAGCTTTTAGGAATTGATTATGTACTCCCAGATTACTCTTTTTTAAAGTTAAACGAAGACAAAATTAAAGCTTTATTTATTACGCACGGGCATGAAGACCATATTGGGGCAATTCCATTTTTACTACAAAACGTTCATATTCCTGCAATTTATGCTCCTAATCAAGCAAAAGAATTGATTGCTTTAAAATTAGAAGATCGAAATATTCGTTATGATTCTTTATATGTCTATAGAGAAGATACTGTTGTAAAATTTAAACATATTCAAGTAGAATTTTTTAGAACAACACATTCTATTCCAGATTCTCATGGAATTCTTGTGAAAACACCCAATGGAAACATTGTTACAACAGGAGACTTTAAATTTGACTTGACTCCTATTGGACCTATGGCAGACCTTTATAAAATGGCAATGATCGGACATGAAGGTGTCGATTTATTGATCAGTGATAGTACCAATGCTTTAAATGAAGGAATGTCGATCAGTGAAAGTCGTGTAGATGATGCGCTTGCTGATATTTTTGATCGTTATAAATACAATCGAATTATTATTGCTACTTTTGCTTCTAACATTTATCGTTTAAAACATATTTTTGAATCTTGCTATCAACATGGAAGAAAAATTTGTGTCTTTGGACGTAGTATGCAAAATAATATTGATATTTCTATTAAAGGAGGATATATCGACCATAAAGAGTTATTGGTATCAGCAGAAGTTGCCAACACCTTAAAACCTGGAGAAGTTACCATTCTTTGTACTGGAAGTCAAGGAGAACCCCTTGCTGCTCTTTCTAGAATTGCTGATGGTACGCACAAGCAAATTAAGTTGCGACCTGATGATATTGTAATTTTCTCTAGCAGTGCCATTCCAGGAAATGCACTTTCTATTTCTAAAACAATCAACAAACTTTATCTAAAAGGAGTGAAAGTGTTTACCAATATGCTCTATAGCGATTTACATACTTCTGGGCATGCAAATCAAGAAGAACTAAAACTAATGATTCGCTTACTACAGCCTAAATATCTACTTCCTTTTCATGGAGATTATAGAATGTTGAAGGAACATGCAAATCTTGGTGTAGATTGTGGAATCCCTAAAGAAAATACTTTCCTTTTAAAAAATGGGGATAGTCTTTCTATCCAAAATCATGTCATTACAAAATCAGAAAGTTATCCAAACAACGATATTTATGTAGACGGAAATAGAATTGGAGAAATTAGTGGAACTGTTTTACGAGATAGAAAGATTATGGCAAGCGATGGAATTCTCGTTGTAATTGCTAATATCAATATGCAAAAAAGAAATCTTCTCATTAAACCTAATATTACAACACGTGGATTTATTATGGTCAACGAAAATGAGGAACTTCTTCACAAAATTGAAGGACAAGCTACAAAAATTATTAAGACTAAACTTGCAGATCATACAAGTAGTTATTTAGATATTAAAAATCAAATTGTCGCAGACCTTTATCCATTTATTTTAGAATTGACAGGAAGAAGGCCAATTATTCTTCCAATTATTTTAGATGTTCATAAATAACCTTTCGAAATGAAAGGTTTTTTTATAAAAAAAAGAAGCCTATTTAGCTTCTTCTTGCGCTCTTGTCTCTCTTACTACTGTAATTTTAATCGTTCCTGGATATTGGAGTGTTTGCTCAATTTTTTCTTTAATTTCTCGTGCTACTTGATGAGCTTTTAAATCATCAATCTCTTCTGGTTTTACAATGACACGAAGCTCTCTTCCTGCTTGCATCGCAAAAGTTTTTTCAACTCCATCCATCTCATTTGCAACTTCTTCAAGTTGAGAAAGACGTTTAATATAGTTTTCTAAAGAATCATTTCTTGCTCCTGGGCGAGAGGCTGAAAGTGAGTCTGCGATTGCTACCAAGCTAGAAATTACACTGGTTG
>CANQEE010000029.1 GCA_947594595.1 uncultured Bacilli bacterium | reverse complement strand
AAATATGGAAACCCATTATATGAAGGAACCAATAAGGAAATTTATATGAATAACAATAGTGGATATATAACAGGATGCTCTTCAGGACTCCCAAGTGCAGAATCATCTTCAAATTGTGAATATACCTATGATATAGAAGAGAAAGGAACAGGAGCAAGTACCACTGGAAATATTTATGGAATTTATGATATGAGTGGAGGTGCCTTAGAATACATGATGGGAAATTATAATCATTATTCGGGATATACAAGCGATAGTTATACGAAAGAAGAAGCACAAGCAATGGGAAGAGACGATGGAGCAGCAGTAGGAGTTTGGAACTCAGGATATACAGGAAAGACAGGATTCGATAATAAAGAGTGGACGAAAGAATTAGGAGGAAGGGACTGGCCAGAATCTAAATATTATGACCTATACACAAGTGATAATTATAATACAGCTTGTGGGGAGAGTTCATGTAAAGGGCATGCAATGAATGAAGTTGCAGGATGGTACAGTGATTATTCCGGCATGGTAGTTGCTTGGCGTCCATGGTTTGTTCTTGGCGGTTACTATGGCAATGGTGTGGGTGCAGGTGTTTTCAGTTTCAGTAGCAACGGAGGTGATGGAAATACCAACTACTCATTCCGTATTGTTCTTACTCCATAGAAAACCCAATAAATAAAAAGTAAGCATGACCTATTTTTTTAAACCAGTTTCAATCGTAAATGACGATGTAAAGAATAAAAAAAGAAACAGTCAGTCTTGACTGGGGGGGGGTAACTTATAGTATACTCAAAATAGAAAGGAGAATATATTGTAAAAAACACAATAGAAGGAGGATTAAAATTATGAAAAAGAAATTATTACTTCTAACATTCACGTTTGCTTTGTCAATTATATTTATTCCTAATGTACATGCTCTAACTTTGGAAAAGGTTGAATTATTACAGCCGGAAGATACCTATATAGAAGGAACTCCAAAAGTAGAAGGAAATGGAACAACAGAAGTAACTATCACCTATGAGCAAGCAAGCTTTAGAATGGTAGAAAAAGATTTAAGTATTCATCGTGATGAAGATGGAGCTTGGGCAGGAGTTCGTGTATATGCTCCTAAAGATCTTACAAATGATCAACTTCAAAAAGCACAATATAGGCATTCAACAACAGAAGAACAATACACAAATTGGTGGGAAAATCGAGATTCAAAAAGTAAGGAATGTGAACAAGATAAAATTTACTATTTTGATTACTATGGATTTATCACAAAAGACATTTTAGAACAATTTGCTCAAACAAAATCGTCTTTTCGATATACTTGGTTGATTGATTGGGATGGAGATAAAGTAGATGATCAAACAGTTAATTTAATTATCAATCCACAAGGAATGACACTCTATGATTTGAAAAAAAATAATAACAATGAACCAATTTGGGCAGAGGAAGAATATTTAGAAGCATCTAATCAAGTTAAGGTTACTTACAATGTAACAATTGATAAAAATTCGGGATTTAGTCATTTTTTATATGTTGATAAAAATACCAAGTTAGAAGAAGGGACACTTCGTAAAATTTTAGAAGAGAATTATCCAACAGAATCTTATGAAATTCTAGGATACTATACCGAAGACACTATGGATGAAGAATTTGATTTTTCACAACCATTAACAGAAAATACAACTATTTATGTTAACATTGGTTCAAAAGAAGTCATTGAAGAAGATAAAGGTCCTGATACAGCAGATATGAATGTATTCGGATTATTATCACTTATCTTAGTAAGCGGTGTAACTCTTACTTATGTATTTCGTAAAAGAATGAACTAATTTTATAAGAAAGCAATTCTTGAAAAAAAAGAGTTGCTTTTATTTTGTCGAAAAAATCCCTTTTCTTTTTTCAAATCTATTCTTTTTCCTTCATAAAGTAAAATAGGAGGAATTTATGGAAAAAGGTGTTGGACTCAGTGAAGAAGAAGTGATAAAAGCAAGGGAACTTTATGGAGAAAATAGATTAGTTTCTCATGGAAAAGACACGTTTGGGAAAGCTTTTCTAAGAAGTTTAGGAGATCCTATTATTCGTATTTTAATGATTGCACTTGGAATTAAAACAATTTTTCTTATTCATGATTTTGATTGGTTTGAAACAGTAGGAATTGTCATTGCCATTCTCATCGCTTCTTTTATTTCTACTATTTCAGAATATGGAAGTGAAAAAGCCTTTGAAAAACTTCAAGAAGAATCTAGTAAAGTTAAAGTCAGAGTGAAAAGAAAAAAGGGGGTTCAAGAAATTCCAATTGAGGAAGTTGTTGTAGGAGATCTTGTGCTTCTTTCTTATGGAGATAAAATTCCTGCGGATGGATATTTATTAAAAGGAACTTTAAGTGTAGATGAGTCTTCTATCAATGGAGAAAGTAGAGAAAAGTATAAGACTTCACGCCAAGGAATTTTACAAAAAGAAAATGAATTGTTTCGAGGAAGCGTGATTTATCAAGGAGAAGGTCTTATGAAAGTTACCACAGTAGGAAGTAAGACTTTTTATGGGAAACTAGCACTTGAACTTTCTTCTAAAACTCCTGATAGTCCACTAAAGGAAAGACTTAGAAAATTAGCTAAAATAATTAGTAAAATAGGATATATCAGTGCCTTTTTTGTTGCTTTTTCTTATCTTTTTTCTGTATATATAATCTCCAACCATTTTGATAAAACTTTAATTGTAAAAGCACTTTCTGATTTTCCAACTCTTTTTGGAAATCTTTTATATTCATTAACTCTTGCAGTAACTATTATTGTAGTCTCAGTTCCAGAAGGACTTCCTATGATGGTAACACTGGTATTATCTTCTAATATGAAAAGAATGTTAAAAAATAATGTCTTAGTAAGGCGATTGGTTGGAATAGAAACGGCAGGAAGCCTCAATATTTTATTTACTGATAAAACAGGAACACTTACCAAAGGAAATATGCATGTTGAAAAAATTATTTCAGGAAGTTTTTTAGAGTATGAAAATGAAAAAGCTCTTCAAATGTATCCGTCTTATTATGAAACATTTAAAACAAGTCTTTTAGAAAATACAAGTTGTAATTATGATATTGAAAATAAAACTATAGTTGGTGGAAATAGTACGGATCGAGCTCTTCTTTCCTTTTTTGATACTTATTCTCTTCATCAATTAAAAGTCCTTCGAGAACAACCTTTTTCAAGTACCCTAAAATATGCTTCTACCACAGTAGATTTTAATCATCATATTCTTACTTTTGTCAAAGGCGCTCCAGAAGTAATTCTTCCAAAATGTAGAAATTATTTAAAAGAAAACGGAAAAATTGTTCCCCTTCAAAATCATAAAAAGTTAAAAGAAATTCTAAAAATAAATACAAAAGAAGGGAAAAGAGTTTTAGCAATTGGTTATAAAGAAGGAAGTGTTTTTTCTAATTTTGTTTTTTTGGGACTTATCGTTTTAGAAGATGAAGTTCGTGAAACTTCTAAAGCAGCTGTCCAAGAAGTTCAAAATGCAGGTGTTCAAGTTGTAATGATGACAGGAGATAATAAAGAGACTGCAACATCGATTGCAAAAGAAGTTGGCATTTTACAAAAAGAAGAAGATTTAGTTCTTACAAGTGAACAACTTTTTGGAATGAAAGATGAAGAAATTAAGAGAAATCTTGATCGAATTAAAGTGATTGCAAGAGCTCTTCCGACGGATAAAAGTCGCCTTGTTCGTCTTTCTATTGAAAAAAAATTAGTGGTAGGAATGACAGGAGATGGAGTTAATGATGCCCCAGCACTTAAGAAAGCAGATGTTGGTTTTGCGATGGGAAGTGGAACAGAAGTTGCAAAAGAAGCCAGTGATATTATTATCTTAGATAATAATTTTCAATCTATTTCAAAAGCGATTCTTTTTGGAAGAACCACGTTTAAAAGCATTCGCAAGTTTATTATCTTTCAACTTACTATGAATCTTTGTGCAATTCTCTTATCAATTTTAGGACCTTTTATTGGAATTGAAACTCCTATTACAGTCATTCAAATGCTTTGGGTAAATATGGTAATGGATACTCTAGCAGGACTTGCCTTTGCCTTTGAACCCCCTTTAAAAGAATTTATGAAAGAACCTCCTAAAAAAAGAGATGAATCCATTTTAAATAAATATATGCTTGGAGAAATTTTTTTCACAGGCCTTTATTCTGCAATTCTTTGCCTTTGCTTTTTGAAATTTTCCTTTTTTCATGAATTGTTTCGAAAAGATCCATTTGATCAGTACTTTCTAACCGCTTTCTTTGGACTTTTTATCTTCATGGGAATTTTCAATAGTTTTAATGCAAGAACCTCTCGACTTAATTTGTTTGTTGGAATTTTCTCTAATCCAGTTTTCCTTATTATTATTGGATTGATTATTGTTGTTCAAATTTTTCTAATTTATTTTGGAGGGGATCTCTTTCGAACAGTAGGGCTTTCTTTTCATGAATTTTTGAAAATGTCTTTTCTTGCTTTTTCTGTAATTCCAGTTGATTTTTTAAGAAAATTATATCTTAGAAGAAAGGGGAGAGTAGGAGGTGTTTAGTTGATATAAAAATTTGTATGCAATTTGACAAAACAATCTGAATATGATATACTGTGATGCGTAATGGAAATGGCACACTATTCTAGTCAATTCCTTTATTACGAAGACGGGAATAAACCACCGTTAAAGAGCATATCTGTGAAACTTCTGGTGTTTGCTTCTTACGCCCAGTTTGGGGTGGATGCTGGAAGGAATGGATAATGGGTATTCTATAATGGCATATAGGAAACTCCCATTATCTGGGAGACCTAATCTTGTGAAAGACCTATACGCGAAAGCTGATGGATCTTTTACGACTTAGGAAGAACCTACTTTGTGGCGAAAGTTATGAGTAGCGTAGCTTGTCTTGCGTGGAATAGTTGGGATTTATGAGCTGACCCAGTGGATTGGCCAAACCCTTTGGATAAACTGCATAATGAAATCTATTCTGCAAAAAAGAATTAGTAATAAAGCTTGGTGAGGAAATCTCCTAGAGTGATGTCACTTGGGATTGCAGTGGGTACTAAGTGGTGATCAAGCCATACTTCAAGTTAAGTATTCGTCTTTCGAAAGGGGGAACCGCAGTATTGGTAACGATACTGTAAAGGCGAGGGAAATCCTGCTTGACCTAAGACCCAAAGTTTACCAAGAGATCGCCATCCATGAATTAAAAAAAACAAAGGCAAAGGATTTTGCTTTTTTCTTTTGCTTTTTATATAATAATAAGAAAGAGGTGTACTATGAATCGAAATGAAAAAAGGAAAGAGAAGGATGCGATTGAAAATTTAAAAGTACAAACAAGAAGAAAAGAAAAAAAGAAAAAGGAATTTGTAAATATAAAGTGGATTCTAACTATTTTTTTTCTTGCTTTTGCCTTATCATTTAGTCTTTCTTTTCTTTCAGAAATAACAATTAAGCAAGCAACTTTGCTAGTAAGTATATTGGTTACATTTTTCTTTATTTTATTAGGAATTCTTTTTGATATTATTGGTGTTTCAGTAACAGCTAGTGAAGAAGCTATTTTTCATTCGATGAGTTCAAGAAAAGTAAGAGGTGCTAAAGTCGCTGTAGCTTTTAAAAAAAATGCAGATAAAGTTTCTAGTTTTTGTTGTGATGTAATTGGAGATGTCTGTGGTGTAATTTCTGGAGCTGCAGGAATTACAATTACTTCGCTTTTAGTTTCTACGTATCATTTTGATCTACTTCTTACAACTCTTTTCGTAACAGGAATCATCTCTTCTCTTACAATTGGTGGAAAAGCTCTTGGAAAAAGCTTTGCAATCAATAAAAGTAATCTTATTTTATATCGTTTTGCAAAAGTGGTCTCTCTCTTTTATCGTATTTAAGGAGGAAATTTATGATACAAGTAGAACATGTAACCCTTACATTTGGAAAAAGAACATTATTTGAGGATGTGAATTTAAAATTTACTCATGGAAATTGTTATGGATTGATTGGAGCGAATGGAACAGGTAAATCTACTTTTTTAAAACTTTTAACGGGAGAAGTAGAAACAACACATGGACAGATTCATATAGGAAAGGAAGAACGCATTTCTTTTTTAAAGCAGGATCATTATACTTATGATGAACTTCGTGTTTTAGATGTTGTTTTGATGGGAAATGAAGCTCTTTGGAAAGTAATTGAAGAAAAAGAAAATCTTTATGCGCAGACTGAGTTTTCAGAAGAAGATTATATGAGGATGGCAGAGTTAGAGGCTGAATTTCAAGATTTAGATGGATATAATGCAGATAAAGATGCTCAAACACTTTTAAATCATTTAGGAATTTCAGAAGAATATCATACACTTTGTATGAAAGAAATTCCTATTAAACTTCGTGTAAAAGTATTGTTGGCACAAGCTTTGTTTCAAAATCCTGATATTTTATTGTTGGATGAACCAACAAATAGTTTAGATTTAGATGCAATTCATTGGTTGGAAGAATTTCTTACAACCTTTGAAAATACAGTTATTGTTGTTTCTCATGATCGCCATTTTTTAAATCAAGTTTGTACACATATTGCAGATATTGATTTTGGAAAAATTAAAATTTATGCAGGAAATTATGATTTTTGGTATCAATCAAGGGAACTTGCTCTTAAACAAGTTAGAGAGCAAAATCGTAAAAAAGAAGAAAAAATCAAAGAATTACAAGCTTTTATTGATCGCTTTTCTGCCAATGCTTCCAAATCCAAACAAGCTACTTCAAGAAAGAAAATCTTAGAAAAAATAGAATTAGAAGAGATTGTTCCCTCTTCTAGAAAATATCCATATATTGATTTTCAAAGTGATCATAAAACAGGAACGGATTTATTAGAAGTAAAAAACTTAACCAAAATAGTCGATGGAAAATGTCTTCTTTCGAAAGTTAGTTTTACGGTTCAAAAAGGGGATAAAATTGCACTTTTGGGAGAAAATGATTTGGCAAAAACAATGTTGCTTTCAATTTTAGCTGGCAAAGAAAAATATGAGAAAGGACAAATTCACTTTGGAAAAACCGTCTCTCTTTCTTATTTACCGCAGGATCATAGTTCTTACTTTTTAGAAGATCTTCCTATTATTGAATGGATTGGAAAGTATTATGAAGGAAATGACCTTTCTTATTTACGTTCATTCTTAGGAAGAATGCTATTTTCTAATGAAGAAGTATTTAAAAAAACTTCCGTTTTATCAGGAGGAGAGAAAGTACGATGCATGCTTAGTAAAATGATGTTAGAATCTCCTAATTTTTTATTACTTGATGAGCCAACTAATCATTTAGATTTAGAAAGTATTACCTCTTTGAATAAAGGACTTGAAAAATTTTCTTCAGAACTTATTTTTACAAGTCGTGATTTAACTCTCAATGAAACCCTTGCAAATCGTATTATAGAAATTCAACAAGATGGAACGATTTTAGATAAACGTTGTAGTTTTGAAGAATATTTTATTTGGAAAGAAAATCGAAAAATCCGTGAAAAATAAATGAAAATAGGGCAAGAAGTCTACAAAAAGTAAAAAATATGGTATAATACATACGAGGAAGTGAAAAAATGGATAAAAAGAAAAAAGAAAATATCAAAACAATTGTGATTGTAGCACTTGTTTTAATCATTGTATTAGGGGGTAGTTTTTTACTATCTGAAGTAAGTTCTAAGACAGGATCTTATGATAAAAATAATACAGCACAAGAAAGCATAGAAGATGAAATTGAGACAGAAGATATTCCAGAAGAGGAACAAGGAGAATTAACAAGCATTCGTATTGATGATTATTTAGAGTTGAAAAAACAAGAAGAAAAATCGATCATTCTTATTGCAAGACCTACTTGTCATTATTGTCAAATGTTTGACCCAATCATTAAAAATGTAGTTTATTTATATGGAATTCAAGTTAATTATTTGAATACAGATGAACTATCTACAGAAGAACAAACAAAATTGATTGAATCAGATGATTTCTTCAAGGATGGATATGGAACACCTCTTACATTGATCGTTCAAAACAATAAGATTGTAGATCAAATCAATGGATATACTACTAAGGAAAATACTATTCAATTCTTTAAAGATAATGGAATTATTTCAGAATAGGAGTCTTTTATGAATACAGCTTCAAAGGCATGTGAATTTTTAAAAAAATATCCAATGACAATTGCTTGGCGCATTCAAAAAAATGCTTCTATTATAGAGAAACATTTAAATCCAGGAGAAGAGATTACTTATGTATTTGCAGGACAAAAAAATCGTGAGTTTTATAATCTTTTCGGAACAGCAGTGATTGCTCTTACAAACAAACGTCTTTTAATTGGAAGAGATCGTGTTGTCTATGGATATTTCTTTGATGCCATTACACCTGATTTATTTAATGATTTAAAGGTGCGGAGTGGTCTTTTATGGGGAAGTATTGATATTGATACCGTCAAAGAATTCATTACAATTAGCCATTTGGATAAAAAAGCTCTTGCAGAAGTAGAAACAGCAATTACCTCCTTTATGATGGAAGAAAAACAAAAGATGGGTTTAAAAAAGAGAGAAGAAGATTAACTCTCTTTTTCTTTGGCTTTCTTTTTAGAAGAGTTTTTGTTACAATAAAAAAGAAAGAAGATGGAATGATGCGACGTATTTTTAAATTGATTGGAGCTTTCTTATTTTTGTTTTTAATCTATCAGTTTATTGTCCTCCTTTTTGTAAAAAGTCATGATATTTCTTATACTTTATCAAAAGGAAAAAACAGATTTCAAATTAAAGAACACTTTAAAATTTTAGAAAAAAAACATCTTTATACCTTTGAAATTCTTGATAATAAAAAAAGAACTTACCATTTTCAAGTTTATGAAAATTACAATAAACAGCAAAAAATTATTGATACGATAGAGTTTTTTGAAACAGGAAATATTTCTTGTATTTATCCTGTTTTAAAAGATAGAAGAGCAAGTAGTATTGCCTGTAGAAAAGGAAAAGAAGAAGTATCTTTTCAAGTTTTATTACAAGAAGAAAAACCGTGGATTTTAGAAGTGATCAATACACTTTCAAAGAAAGGTTATCAGGAAGCAGCATGGAATTTATCAAATTCATCTAAAGTTTATAAGGATACTACTTATTATCAGGAAAACATAACAACCAATCAATCTCTTTCTTTTTGGACATATCGAGGTGTTTACTTATTAACAAAGAATGATTTTTCAAATCAAGAATTTCTAGAAATAGATCAATATGAAAATAATAAAAGTATTCTTGTTAATGAACAGTTGATTGTTATTGATTCGGATCAGTCTTATGATTTTGATCAATTTTATGTCATTTCGTTATTTAATAATCAAATAGAAAAAATGAAAGTCAAAGAAAAAATTTCTCAGGATAGTTATTTTACAGGGACTGTAGATGGATGTGCTTATTTAATTGATCGAAAAAACAAGAAACAATATAAGATCAATCCTAGAAAAAAACAAATTACTTTGGTGGGAGATACAAATAGAAATGCTCAATATTATAATGGGAAGAAATGGTCTATAAGAAATATTTATGATTTTCTAAAGCAAGATTTATTTTTTCCAAATCAAATTATAGATTCCACTCTTCAAAAAATATACCCAGATTATACACTTTATAATGGTATTGGAAGGACTTATTTGATAAAGGATCAATCTGTTTTTTATGTAACAGATGAATTCCCCAAAAAGAAAATTCGTCTATTTACTTTAGAAGATTTAAAAGAGATAAAAATGGTAGAAAATCAATTTTTCTTTATCAGTAAAGATACAATTTATCAGTATACAGATGAGAAAGGTCTACGCCCGATTTTATCTACAAGAGAGTTGACATTTAATGCAAAAAATCGATATAGTATTGCTCTTAAAAAATAGTCAATTTCATGATACGTTTGCATAGGATACTATGGAGGATATAATATGTATATAGACTATGTAATTCAAAATGGGGATACTCTTGAATCTATTTCCAAGAAAACCAATGTACCGATGTTTCAAATTCTTATTCAAAATGGATTGGAAGATGCTTTCTCATTAACTCCAGGAAATACAATTCAAATTCCAAGTACCTATGGAACTATGTTTGTAAAATATACTGTAGAAAAAGGGGATACTTTATCTAGTATTGCCAAAGAATATGGGACGACGGTTGATTTAATCAAGCAAATCAATGGGCTTGAAAATACTAATTTTTTATATGAAAATGAATTCTTATTTCTTCCAAGAGAAGATGTAGTTATTTATTTTACAGAAGAAGGAGATACTTTAGAAAGTGTTGCAGAAAAAACTGGAAAATCTATTTTAGAACTTGTAGAAGAAAATCAGAAAATTTATTTATTTCCCTCTCAATTGATTGCATACAGAAAGGAACAATAGTTTCTTTTTCTATGGGCTTTTCTTTGAAAAGAAAGATTGACAAAGTAAAAGCAATCTTGTAATATATTAGTTGCAAGACAAATATGGGTCTATAGCCAAGTGGTAAGGCATGGGACTGCAACTCCCTGATCGTTGGTTCAAATCCGACTAGGCCCTCCAATGAAAAATTTGTCCAGACTTTTATAAGTTTGAACTTAAAATAGATAGGTATCAATTCAAAAAGAAGAAAAGTTTATGAGGTGTTTAAAAGTATGAATCAAAGTTGAATGCTTTTGCCTCTTCTTTTTTTATATGAAAAATAAAACCCAAATGAGTCTGTTGGACTATTAGGGTTATTTTTTACAGCGTAGCAGTGACTTTACTTTTTCATTTAATTCGTCATATATTTCTTTCTCATCGTATTGAATTGTTGATAACCAATTTTCTAATTCAGTTTTAAATTGTTCATTTTCTTGGTTTTGTGCAATATTAGATAATAATGGTATAAAGCTTATCAAATCGGTTCTTTTTCTCCCCATTGGTTGAAAGTCACTCATTTTTGTTTGAGTAATCTCATCATAAAGTTTTCGATTATTTAAAACTTGACAATATTCCTCTTTTGTATATTTTGAAACATTTGTGGGCATATAAATTTGATAATATAAATCTTTATCAAATCTCATCATTAGTGACGGATCATATGCATAATTATCCATTTCTATCCAACCATGACCTGCGCTATCTCTTCCATATTGTTTATGATCTCCACGAACTAAAACAGCATTTTCAAAACAGAAAAACATATATAAACTTCTGTCATAACATTTACCAGGAGGAACAAGTGGTTTTAAGTATTTTATATGCATAGATACGGGAATGCCACTTATATAAGTATGAGACATTTTATTATAAAAGTCATCATCAAAAGGAATAATTTTTTGATCAGCAACACCTTGAGTAAATAATAATTCCATTTTTGAAAAATATAACTCCTTTTTTAATCTTTCAAACATGTTATTTTCTCAACTCCAATCTTTTTATATCTTTCTCTATTTTTTGAAAGATACTATCATAATTGCTTTTCTTTTTAAAATATTCAACTTCTCTTTGTAATAATTCCATACCTAACATAGAATACATCTCATTTGGTCTACCATAAGTCATTTCAATCATTGGTAGTAT
This sequence comes from uncultured Bacilli bacterium, assembly GCA_947594595.1. Taxonomy (GTDB): domain Bacteria; phylum Bacillota_I; class Bacilli_A; order RF39; family UBA660; genus CANQVB01. Next base: position 707 of record CANQEE010000029.1, on the reverse strand, counting down.
TAAAGGGGAAAAATTCTCTTTCTCTTTTTCAATATTTTCAGAATGATAGGATTCATCAAATTTAATAAATTCCATGATAGAACTTTTACTATTTGTCTTTCTAACTATAGGATGTTCCATGAACCAATACATCTTTTTATCATAAACAAGACCTGTTGAAGTATCATAAATAAGAGATTGCCCATCTTTTGTAATTCTTTCAACAATACAATGGTCTATATATAAAGGATCATTACAATTAGTAAATTGTGGATTTAATCTTAAACTATCAATTGAAACATATAGAAGATGAACATCGTCTTCTTCCTCTAGAAAAGCTTTGGACATCAATAAGGCTCTATCATAGCAATATCCATTAGACATTCCATCAGATAACAATAATATTGAAGCAGGTATTCCACCCTCATAAATATTTCTTAATTTTTCTATTAAAGCATCATCATAAGGTGCAATATATCCGTTTTTTAATCCATATAGCAATAATTTTTTAAATTTATCATTATGTTGTTTCCATTTTTTTTCTTTAATTGTATTCATTTAAAACACCCTTTTTTGAATTGCTGTATATATTATCACAAAAGTATGATTTTTGCAAATTATTTTGGATTTATATATTTTATAATTATAAGTTTTGTAATTTAAAAAATGAAGTGCACAATTGTTGTGCAATAAATTTATTGACTATTTTTTTCTGATATGTATAATAT
>CANQEE010000028.1 GCA_947594595.1 uncultured Bacilli bacterium | reverse complement strand
GGAGCAAGTACCACCGGAAACATTTATGGAATTTATGATATGAGTGGAGGCGCTTGGGAATACATGATGGGAAATTACAATCATTATTCAGGATACTCTAGTGAGAGTTATGATATAGAGACAGCAAAACAAATGGGAAGGACAGATGGACAAGCAGTAGGGATATTAAATTCAGGGTATACAGGAAAGACAGGATTTGATAATAAAGAGTGGACAAAAGAATTAGGAGGAAGGGACTGGCCAGAATCTAAATACTATGACCTATATACAAGTAGCGATTCTAATACAGCATGTGGAGGAAGTCCTTGTAAAGGGCATGCAATGAATGAAATTGCAGGATGGTATAATGATTATTCTGTGGTTGTGTATCCTCGAAGTCCATGGTTCGTTCGTGGCGGTTACCATTGGGATGGTATAGGTACTGGTATATTTTCCTTTCATCATGATGATGGTCGTGCATATGGCCCTAATTCTTTTCGTGTAATCCTTACTCCATAAAGAAATATATTTTTGATTAAGGTAAATACAAATGTATTTCCTTTTTTTCTTCTAAAAACTTCTTCTTCTATCATACATTAAATACAAGAGGAGGAAATTATGTACCATCGATTTGAAAAATTGCAAAATTACATTGAAGATAATGAATTTCGGCTTACTCTTTTTGAAAAAAGAATTCATGTTATGAACTATCAGGAACTCCTTTCTATTGGAAATGAAAAAATTGTGATTCAAGCACCTTGTTATAAAGTAATTTTAATAGGAAATCATCTCATCCTATCTAAAATGTTAGAAAAAGAATTGCTGATTTCAGGAAGAATTGAAAAGGTGGAAATTTCTTATGAAAAGTAGATATCTGTTAAAAATTACTGGAAAAAATTATGATCGTTTTCTAAGAATGGTGAAAAGCCTAAAAATTCGAATTTATTCTCTTTCTTATTTAAAAGATTGCATTCATATGGAAGTGGATGAAGAGGGCTATGAAAAAATTTCTAGATTAAAAACCACTTATGAAGTACAAATCATAGCTTTGAAAGGAAAAGTAAAATGGCAACAAATTTATAAACGATATCGAATATTTTTAGGAATGTTTCTTCTTGGATTTATTCTTCTTCTTTTTTTATCTAATCTTATTTTTGATGTCGAAGTTGTTCATACAAAAGAGGAAATTAGAACCCTTCTTTATAATGCTTTAGAAGATGAAAAGCTTGCTCCTTTTCATTGGAAACCTTCTTATCAAAAGAAAGAAAAAATAAAAGAAAAGATTTTAAAAAAATATAAAGATAAAATTGAATGGCTAGAAATTGAAGAATTCGGAACAAAATATATTGTAAGAGTAGAAGAGAGAAAAATAAAAACAGAAGAAGAAAAAACAACTCCTAGAAATTTAGTTGCTGCAAAAGATGCTATGATTCTTTCTATTTCAGCTTCAAAAGGAGAAATTGTTAAGAAACGATTTGATTATGTAAAGAAAGGAGAAACCATTGTTTCTGGAGTCATTCATAAAAATGAAGAAGCAAAAAGCAAAGTAAGAGCAGAAGGATGCGTATATGGAGAAGTTTGGTATACTGTATCAGTTCTTCTTCCTATTTATCAACAAGAAGAAAAAATAATTGGAAAAGGAAAAAAGCAATGGGCTATTCATTTTTTAAATCATACTTATTCTTTTACAAATCAATTTTATCGAATTCGAAAAAGTTTTCCTCTTTTTAAAAGTATATCCCTTCCTATCTCTTTTCAATTAGATACAGTTGAAAAAGTTCAATTAACTACCAAACGATATAACCTTGAAACAGGCTCTAAAGAAGGAATTCGAAAAGCAAAAGAAAAATTAAAAGTAAAACTTTCTAAAAATAGTGAAATCCTTTCACAAAAAGTTTTGAAAAAACAACAGAAAGGAAGTAAAATATATATAGAGGTTTTTTTCAAAGTGAAAGAAGAAATTACATCTTATGAATCTATTGCAAATTTAGATCTTTCAAAGGAAAATAAAAAACAGGAAGAAATGGGGTAGTATTATGTTTGAAAGTCTTTCAAAAACCATTGGAAATGTATTTGCTTTTTCTTTTCCTATGGTTTTCATCTCTTGTGTAATTGCTTCTTCTCTAAGACTTTTATATCTTTATAAGACAAAGAAAGAATTTATTTTCTATAAAGAACTCTTTTCGCTTAGTTTTTTAATTTACATTCTCTGTCTCTTTCAAGTTGTCACTTTTCAAGATACTTCCTCTTTTGGGAGAAATAACTATGTTCCCTTTCAGGAAATTTTTCGATATTCCATTGGAAGTAGATTATTTTTCAAAAATGTCTTTGGAAATCTCCTATTATTTTTACCCTATGGTTTCTTTGCAAGTACTTATTTAAAATCAGAAAAACCTTTTGAGATTTTACTCTTATCTTTTGTGGCTTCTTTTTCAATAGAAAGCACTCAAGCTTTGATTGGAAGAGTTTTTGATATAGATGATATTCTTCTCAATCTATTAGGAGGATTCTTAGGGTATTCTCTTTATATTCTTTTAAAGAAAATTGTAGATTTATGTCCAAGAGTATTTAAATCTACTTGGTTTTTAAACTCTTTATCTATTTTGCTTTTGATTGGAATCATTACTATTTTATAGGAGGAATTTATGGGAAAGAATCAAATTTATTTATATAACGAAACGGAAGAGAAAATAGAATCATTAAAAACAATTGAAAAAGTTTTAAAAAGTGCTCTTGCTATGGAAAATTTAAAAGGGGTTTGTTTTAGCGTTATTTTTGTTGATAGTAAGCGTATTCAACAAATCAATCAAGAATATAGAAAGCAAGACAGAGAAACGGATGTTATTTCTTTTGCTTTAGAAGAAGATAGAAAAGTTCTTCTTCCAGGAAAAAAAAGAATTTTAGGAGATATTTATATTTGCTTAAATCGAGCAAAAAAGCAGGCAATTCAATATGAACATTCTCTTGAAAGAGAATTATGTTTTCTTGCAGTTCATGGCCTATATCATTTATTAGGATATGATCATGAAACAAAAGAAGAAGAAAAAGTAATGTTTCAAAAACAAGAAGAAGTTTTGGAAAAAAACAAAGTGATAAGATAATAAAGAAGGTAGAAATATGAAAGTAGGATTTGTCTCTTTAATAGGAAGACCAAATGTAGGAAAAAGTACACTTTTAAACAGTTTGTTAAATTTACATCTTGCAATTACTTCTAATGTTCCTTCTACAACAAGAAATATTATTCAAGGAATTTATGAAGATGAAGATGCCCAAATAGTTTTTATTGATACACCAGGAATTCATAAGCCAACGCATAAATTAGGAAATCTATTAAATAAAAAAGCTTATCAGAACGGACTTTTAGGAACGGATTTGATCCTATTCTTAGTGGATGCAGAAAGTGGGATAGGAAAAGGAGATCAATTTATTTTAAAAAAATTGGAAGGAAATAATGTTCCCGTTTTTTTGCTTCTTAATAAAATTGATAAAATGAAAAAGGAAAAATTGCTTTCGATCATTGATCAAGCCAAAGATTTATATCCTTTTCAAGAAATTATTCCGATTTCTGCTTTAAAATTAGAAAATATAGATCATCTTATTCAAGTGATCAAAACATATTTGGAAGAAGGAGAACCCTTTTTTGAAAGTGGAGAACTTACCAACGTCAGCACAAAATTTATCTTGGCAGAATTTGTACGAGAACAATTGATGAGAAAATTAAAAGATGAAATTCCACACAGCATTACTTGTTATGTTGAAAATTATTCTGAAGAAGAAAATTTGATTCATATTGATGTTTTGATTGTTGTTGATCGAGCTAATCTAAAAAAAATTATTATTGGAAAAAATGGATCTATGCTTAAAGAAGTAGGAAGTTTAGCAAGGAAAGAGATGGAAAAATTTTTAGGAAAAAAAGTTTTTTTAAAAACATATGTAAAAACAATTGAAAATTGGAGAGATGAAGAGAAATATTTAATTGAGTTAGGTCTTCAAGAAGATGAATAAAAAACTTGTTTTTCTCTCACTTTAATAATAGGTGATGAGAAATGAAAGATGTAGTATGGGATTTATTTAAAAAAACAGGAAAAGTTCAATACTTCTTATTAAAACAAGAATTGGAAAGATGTGAAAAAGATGAAAATAATGAGTGTGAAAGGGATTTGCTTAAGAGAGACAAATTACAGTGAAGCAAGTAAAATTTTAAATGTTTATACAGAAGAATTTGGAATGCTTGGAATTTTATCAAAAAGTTGTAGAAATTTGAAAAGCAAATTGCGAGGTGTTTCAAGAAAACTTCTTTATGGAACTTATCATATTTATTACAAAGAAAAAGGTCTTTCTATTTTAATTGGAGTGGATATGATCAATGGATACTTAAAAACAACAATGGATTTAGAACGAGTTACTTATGCATCTTATATAGCAGATTTAACAGAACAAGTTATTAAACAAGAAGCAGATGAGAATCTTTTTTCTTCTCTTGTTGCTGCCTTAGAGAAAATTGAAGAAGGATTGGATGCTTCTACAATTACCAATATTTATGAAGTAAAAATGCTGGCATACTTAGGAGTTCTTCCATCACTAGATGGTTGTGCAGTTTGTGGAAATAAAAATAATATTGTTACCATTAGTAGTGATAAGGGTGGGCTTCTTTGTGGATCTTGTTTTCAAAGTGGAGTAGATCGAATAGTCTCTTCTAAAACCATTAAACTCCTTCGAATGTATTATTATGTGGATCTTTCTAAAATTACAAAAATAGAAGTAGAAAAGGAAAGTGAAAGAGAAATTGATCAATTTTTAGAAGAATATTATGAAAAATATACAGGTGTTATTACAAAGAGTAAAAAAATGTTAAAAGAAGTAAAAAGAATGGAAAGAAAACAAGAATCTACTAGAAAAGATTTAGAATATTTAGAAAATAACAAAGTGAGCTAATATTTTTTAGAAATATTTGGAACTTTCTTCATTTGCATCTTTTTTTAATTTGTGTTAAAATAAGAAACCATGAAGGAGGGGGACTATGATTTCACAGAAAAAGCCAAAAGTAATTTGGATCGAAGAGCCTGTATTAAAAATACTTGCAAAAGAAATTGGAAATAAGAAAGAACTTCATACTTTTCTCCATCAATATCCAATTTATCTAATTACAGAGAAAACATTAAGTAAAGAGGAAAAACGTGAGAAGGAACTAGAGTATTTAATTCCTTTTCAAAATTATTTTTCTTCTCAAACACCCATTCAAGAAAAAATAAAACTTTCTAAGGTAACCAATGCAGGACAAGTTTGTTATTTAACAGACTCTCAAATTCATGCTTATTTAGCCAACCATCAATATGGAATTCAATCAGGATTTTTAAATCGTGGTTGTAATGATTGGTGTCAACTTTCTAGCAATTCAGTTTATAATGAAGCAAGAACTGCAAAACAACTATGTAAAACTTTTCCCAATTTTTAAGTAAAAACTTGCACCTTAAAAAAAAACAAGCTATATTAAATATAGGAAGCGATGATGAGGCTTGGAAACCTCTAGCAATTCCATTAAAGAGGAGATTCTTACGAAGAATAAGTAAGGTGGAACCGCGGATTTATCCGTCCTTACAGACTAAGAATCTTTTTTGTGTTAGAAGGGTGAAAAAATGAAAGGAATGATTGGTTGTGCCTCTAGAGATGAGGTAGGAGAAGAACTTTTACGAAAAAGAGAAAAACTTCTTCTTCGTATAAAAAAGATGGAGGAAATTCAAGTGATTCTTGGAGGAATGGAAGGTGGACTTTTAGGCCTTTGTTATCAGATTTTTCAAGACAATCTCTTACAAGAAGTAATCATAGATAAAGCTTATTATAAAGAAGGAGTAGATACAAAAGTAAAACAAGTAGATTCTATCTTTGATCGATTGAAGGCTTGTTATGAAAAGTCAGATTTTGCACTTTTTTTAGAAGGCGGAATTGGAACGTATGCAGAACTTTTTGCATTTTTAGATGAGAAAAGGACAAGAGATGAAACCTATCCAATTTATTTATATAATGAAACAGGTTGTTATGATTGCTTTTTTGCACTTTTAGAAGATGGAGTAAAAAAGGGAACGATTTCTTCAGTGGATGCATCTTACTTTCATGAAATAAAAGAAGAGGATCAATTGATTAAAGAATTAGAAGAATTATTAAAAAGAAAGGAAAATAAAATCAAATGAAGAAGTTAACTATGGAAAAATTGGTAGCTTATTGTAAGCAATATGGATTTATTTATCAGGGAAGTGAGATTTATGGAGGTCTTGCTAACACATGGGATTATGGTCCTTTAGGAGCAAGACTTAAAAATAATATAAAAGAGACTTGGAGAAAGCGTTTTATTCAAGAAAGAGACAATGCCTATGAAGTCGATGCAGCTATTTTGATGCATCCTCGAGTTTGGGAAGCAAGTGGACATGTTTCAAGTTTTTCAGATCCATTGATTGATTGTAAACATTGCAAAAAAAGACATCGAGCTGATACCTTAATTGATGATTTTGATTCAACTGCAAAAGCAGATGGCATGACACAAGAAGAAATGCTTTCCTATATTAAGGAACACCATGTTCCTTGTCCAAATTGTGGAGTATGTGACTTTACAGAGATTCGTCAATTTAATTTAATGTTTGAAACGCATCGTGGTGTAACAGAAGAAGCAAAAAGTAAAATTTATTTGCGACCTGAAAATGCGCAAGGAGAATATGTCAATTTTTTGAATGTACAACGAACCATGCGTGCCAAAATTCCTTTTAGTATTGGACAAATTGGAAAAGCTTTCCGTAATGAAATTACGCCAGGAAATTTTACATTTCGAACCATTGAATTTGAACAAATGGAGTATCAAACTTTTTGTAAAAAAGGAACCGATAGTGCTCTTTATGCTTTCTTTAAAGAATATGCCAAAAAATATTTTATCGATCTTGGAATCAAGGAAGAAAAACTTCGTTATCATGATCACGAAAAATTAGCTCATTACGCCAAAGAAGCTTGCGATATTGAATATCAATTTAACTTTGGATGGGGTGAAATCAATGGAACTCATAACCGTACAGATTATGATTTATCTCGTCACGAGGAATATTCAAAAGTCTCTCATTCTTATCTTGATCCTGAAACAAATGAAAAATATATTCCATATATTATTGAATCAACTGTAGGATGTGATCGATTGGTTTTAGCTATTTTAGATAATAGTTATGAAGAAGAAATTTTAGAAGATGGTGAAACACGAGAAATTATGCATTTTCCTCCATTCCTTGCTCCTTATAAAGTAGCTGTTCTTCCTTTGGTTAAAAAATATCAAGGAGAAAAAGCAAAGGAAATCTATGAAAAATTATGTAAGTCATTTCCATGTAGTTATGATGAAGCAGGAAGTATTGGAAAAAGATATCGTAGACAAGATGCAATTGGAACACCTTTCTGTATTACCATTGATCAAGATACTCTAGAAAAGGAGACCGTAACCATTCGCGAGCGAGATACTATGGAACAAGTAACCATTCCATTCAGGGAAGTTAAGACTTATATAGAGGAGAGAATTCGCTTTGAATGAGGATATAGAAATCTTTCTATACAAGCGAAATTATTAAAAAAATATAAGAATCACGGAAGGACAACCTTCCTTTTTTCTTGAACTCTGTGTTCAAGTTTGATATAGTAGAAATGGATAGAAAGAAGGTAAAAATGAGAACTGTAGGAACTGTAGTACGAGGAATTCGTACACCTATTATCAAAGAAGATACCAATTTAAAAGAAGCTGTTATAGAAAGTCTTCTAAAAGCACAAAAAGAAGAAGGCTTTTCTTTTCATGATAGAGATATTGTAGCTATTACAGAAGCAGTCGTTGCAATTAGTGATAAAAATTATGTGAATGTTGATACGATTGCATCAGAAATTAAAGAAAAGTTTTTAGGTCAAGAAATAGGAATTGTTTTTCCTATTCTAAGTCGGAATCGTTTTTCTTTAATTTTGAAAGCTATTGCAAGAGGAACGAAGAAAATTGTTATGCTCTTATCTTATCCTTCGGATGAAGTTGGAAATCCTCTTTTTGATGAAAAAGAATTAGAAAAGACAGCATATGATCCAAGAAAAGATATTTTAACAGAAGAAGAATATGAAAAGAATTTTGGAAATCTTGTTCATCCTTTTACAGGAATCAATTATGTCACCTTTTATAGAGAACTGGTTCAAAAAGAAGGTTGCGAAATTTCTTTTGTCTTTGGAAATCGTCCCGAAATCATTCTTGATTATACAAAAAATATTTTAACTTGTGATATTCACACACGAGAGAAAACCAAAAGAATTTTAAGAGAAAATGGAGCAAATCTTGTTTATGGATTGGATGATATTTTAACCAAATCAAGAGAAGGAAGTGGATATAATCCAACCTATGGATTATTAGGATCCAATAAGTCAACCGAAGAAAGATTAAAATTATTCCCTAAAAATGGGGAAAGTTTAATCCAAGAAATTCAAGCAGAACTTTATCAGAAAACAGGATGTAAAATAGAAGTCATGGTTTATGGAGATGGAGCTTTCAAAGATCCTGTTGGGAAAATTTGGGAACTTGCTGATCCTGTTGTAAGCCCTTTTTATACGAAAGGCCTAGAAGGAACCCCTAATGAGTTAAAATTGAAATATATCTCAGACAATCAATACGATCATTTGCGAGGAGAAGAATTAAAACAAGCGATTATTTCTGCCATTCAAGAAAAAGACAAAAATTTGAAAGGAACCATGCAAAGCCAAGGAACCACTCCAAGAAGATATGTAGATTTAATTGGATCTTTATGTGATCTTACAAGTGGAAGTGGAGATAAAGGAACACCAGTTGTTTTTGTACAGGGGTATTTTGATAATTTAAAAGATGAATAGAAAGAGGTAGTAATATGAAGTTAAGAAAGGGAAGAGTTCTTGCATGCATTCTTGGTTTTTTAGGACTTCTTTGTATTGGAGGAAGCATCTTTTATCAAATAAATATCTCTCCAATTGATTCAAATAGCAAGAAAGAGATTGAAGTATCGATTCCCTCTGGAATGAGTACAGAAAAGATTGCAGAACTTCTTGAGAAAAAAGGCTTGATTCGAAATGCTTTCCTATTTAGACTTTATTTAAAATTCAATCATATCTCTACTTTAAAAGCATCTACTTATAGCTTTCAAAAAAATATGTCTACACAAGAAATTGTTCGCCTTCTAGAAAAAGGAAATCAGTATAATCCAGATGTAATTACAATTACTTTTCAAGAAGGAAAAACAATCAAACAATACGCAAAAGTACTTGCTAAAAAAACAAATATTCAAGAAGAGGAATTTCTTTCAAAAATGCAGGATCGAACTTATATTCAAAGTTTGATTTCTACTTATTGGTTTTTAACAGATCAAATTTTAAAGGAAGAAATTTATTATCCACTAGAAGGCTATTTAGCTCCAGATACTTATGAGTTTAAAAATAAAGAAGTTTCTATAGAAGAAGTGATTCAAACTCTTTTAAATCAAACTCAAAAAATTCTAAAACCTTATCAATCTACTTTTGAAACTCAAAATGTTCATGATGTTCTAACACTTGCTTCTATTTCTCAATTAGAAGGGAAAAGCAAGGAAGATCAAGCAAAAATTGTAGGAGTTTTTCAAAATCGATTAAAAAAAGGAATGAACCTTGGAAGTGATGTAACCACTTATTATGCTTTTCAAGAAGAGATGGATTCTGATTTGACTAGTGAAATGTTTCAAACATATAATCCGTATAATACGAGAAGTAGTGCAATGATTGGAAAACTCCCAATAGGACCAATTTGCAATCCTTCTTTCCAGGCGATAGATGCAGCATTAAACCCTGAAGAAAATGATTATCTTTATTTTGTTGCAGATAAATATGGAAAAATTTTTTATACAAAAACAGAAAAAGAACATCTTCAAAAAGTAGAAGAAATTAAAAATAAGGGAGATTGGATATGGTAGGAGAAAATTATCAAATCATTCAAGAAATAAAAGAGTATGCAAAAGAGAAAAATATTCCTATTATGGAAGAAGAAGGAATCGAATTTTTAACAACTTTCTTAATTAAACATCAAATTCAAAGTGTTTTAGAAATAGGAACTGCCATTGGATATTCTGCTATTCGAATGGCACTAATACAACCTACTTTAAAAATCACTTCAATTGAAAGAGATGAAGAGCGTTATTTAGAAGCAGTTAAAAATATAAAAAAGCTTCATTTAGAAGATCGAATTACACTAATTTTTAAAGATGCGTTGGATGTAAAAATGGAAGGAGAATTTGATTTAATTTTTCTTGATGCAGCAAAATCTCAAAATACAAATTTTTTCCAACTTTTTTCTAAAAATCTTACTTCTAAAGGATTTATTATTACAGATAATATGTATTTTCATGGTTTGGTTGAAAAAAATGAACAAGAAATTAAAAGTGCAAATTTAAGAGGATTGGTTCGAAAGATCAAAGAATATATTTCCTTTTTAAATAATAATCCAGATTATAACACCATCATTTATAAAGTAGGAGATGGCGTTGCAGTGAGTGAAAAGAAAAAATAGGAGGTAGGATATGGTTTATTTATTAGATCTTACAGAAAACTGTAGTGATTATGCATTGGCAGCTATTTTAAAATTGGCACAAGATGTAATTGGATACATTCAAATGATTGTTCCAATTTTACTGATTGTTTCTTTAGGAATTTTAATTACAAGGATGGTAGCAAATCCAGATGAAAAAAAGAATAACAAAAGATTATTCAATGTGATCATTGCTGCATTGGTTGTATTTTTAGTTCCAACTGCAATGAGCCTTGTTCTAGGAATGTTGCCAGATGAATTTGCAGGATTAGAATTAGGAGCTTGTTGGAGAAATGCCCAAAACGTGACTTATGCAACAGAATATACTCCAACAGGAATGGGAAAAGACCCAGATTCTTTTACACTTAATTTAGATTCTCTTTCCAAAGCCGTTGCAGGAAGTAGTGATAATGAAAATAGCGGAAATAGTGGAAGTAGTGGTAGTACAAACACACCAGGTGCTGTAAATTGTGGTGGAACCAATCTAGCAGGAAAAACAATTCAATGTATTTCTGGAGAAGGATTAGGAGTTCAAATTGTCAATTACGCGCTTTCTTTTGTAGGATATCCTTATGTTTATGGTGGAAGAGGAGAGGAATTAACAACAGATAATTTCAATGCCATTAAAAGTAAATATCCAGGGCATATTTATTTAGATGATCCTTCCATTAACAAAGGAAGTCAATATTTAGATAAAGGTTTCTTAGCATGGGACTGTTCTGGATTTACACATTATGTTTATGAAAAAAATGGAATTTCAATAGGAAATAGTACAACAGAACAAAAAAACGATGGAATAGCAATTGGAAGCCTTAGTGAAGCAAAACCAGGGGATCTTCTTTTAAAATTTACAGCTGAAGGAAAGCATGTAGCAATCTATGCAGGATATATAGCGGGAAAACCTGCTGTTGTCCATGCTTCTACAACAAGCTCAGGAACAATTGTATCCTTGATCAATGATACAACTTATCCTATTATTAGGAGAGTGATTCCTTCATGAGTAAAGAAAAGCTATTGCAACTCTTTAAAGAATATAAAATCATTGTCTATCTTGCAGTACTCTGTCTTGGATTATTTCTCTTTTCCAAAATTGTTACCTCTTTTGGAAAACCAAAGATTGATACTAGTAAAGAATATGTTTATACAAAGGAAACTTCTTCGTTCAAAGATACAAAAGAAGAAACAACCCTTCCTTTTGTAAATCTACAAGGAGAAGATGCAAAAGATTTAAATCAAAGATTGGAAAAAATCTATCAAGACCAAGAGAATACAATTTTAAATTATCAATATGATGTAAGTGGAGATAATCTTTCTATTTTGTACTATACAACGAAACTTATAGGAAGTACGCCTGTTTTTGAAATGCATACAGAAGTTTTTTCTATCTCCTCTAAGAGAAAATTAGAAAATAGTGAAATTTTGAAACAATTTGGAATTAGTTTAGAAGAAGCGAAAGAAAAAGTATCTCAAAAGATGAATCAGTATTATCAAAAAATGATTCAAGAAGGAGAGGTAGAACCTTCTGAATGTAATTTTTCTTGTTTTTTAGAATGGAAAAAGTGGGATCCTTCTTCTTTACAACTCTATATTCATGAAAACACTCTTTCTCATATTCAATCTTGGACAGTCTATTCTCCTATTGAAGAAGATTGGATGGATTCTTATGTTGCTTTTGAAATTACCAAATAAGGGTTCTTAAACATTAAGGAGTGGTGAAAGAAATTTTGCCACTTTTTTCATTTTTAAAAATATTTGTAGATATTA
>CANQEE010000027.1 GCA_947594595.1 uncultured Bacilli bacterium | reverse complement strand
TTTAATATCTACAAATATTTTTAAAAATGAAAAAAGTGGCAAAATTTCTTTCACCACTCCTTAATGTTTAAGAACCCAAAAGAAAAGAAAGGAGTTGATCCTTCCTTTTCTTTTCTAGTTGAGAACTAACTAAATTTTAAATAGAATATTCAAAACATTCATAACAGTCTCTGAAAAACCACTTAAAACTGATTCTTCTTTTTCATAGATTGCTTCAAATCCTTGAATTTTCATATTTGCATAATCTGCAGTATATGTTTCCCATCTTACAAATTTGTAACCGTCTTTGGCTTTTGGAGCTTCCATTTTAATAGAAACATCTCCTCTTCTACCTTCTACGATGGTTCCACTTTTTTTATTAGTTTCACGGTTATTGAATCCTTCGCATTGATTCATATTACAACTAAATTGTGCCCACCAAATTACATTTTTAGGTTGATAATTTCCACTTTTTAGAAAAGCATTGTATTCTTCATCCTTGGAAGAAGTAACCGTAATTTCTGGTTCTTCAAAGATTTCTTTAGATTCCATTCTACTATAAGTTTGAGCAAGATATGGGAAATCATTTAGAACAACTCCATCTGAAGTAGTAGGAAAACTTCTAGCTTCTAAAAGAGTTTGATCTAAAGATGGTTGATTTGATTCTTGAGGTGTAGAAGGAGATGATTCACTTACTGGATCGTCTTCAACAGGATCTGCTTGAACAACAGGAACGGTTGTGAATATCTCATTTCCATTCGCAGAACTATAGGCAACTACATTTACTAGATGACTGCGTTGCACATCTGTTAATTTGTTTGGTACTACAACTTCTCCATCGATGATTAACTGTTTGTTTGCGATAGATCCAGCATAAATATAATCATCATTATCTGTATATAACTGAACATTTTCTGCCCTACTATTGTTGATGATTACATTTCCATTACCAGAACCATAGAAGATCCCAGTTGTTCCAGCATATGGAACTCCTCTTACTGCACCTAATTTTGCATTTTTTACAACACAATTATTGATTGTTACATCATTATTACTTGCTCCTACAAGTGCTGCAGCTTGATTCGAATCAGAGATTGAAATTCCATCCACTGTAACATTGTTGATGGTCAAGTCTGCATTCGCATGCCCTACAACTGCTCCTACATAAGAATGTTCTTTATCTGATGTATTTAATTGAACATTTGAAAAATTTAAATTTTCAATGGTTAATGGAGTATTGACTTCTCCAACAAAACCATTACATTCATAACTACTTCCACAATTATGATGATTGACTGTCATATTAGAAATAGTATGTCCATTTCCATCAATGACTGCATCTTTTAAGTTAGTAGAAGCAGCAATTGGAGTCCACTCTGCTCCTTTTAAATTGATATCGCTGGTTAAAATAATTGTCTTTCCTTGGTGATCTGTTGATGCAATTTGTTTTAATTCATCTACATTTTTAACACCAACTACCTTTTCAAAGGCTTCCTGATTTCCAATAATAAAGGTATAATCAACGACCCATCCAGCTTTATCAGTTGCTTTAAAATGATAGGTTCCTTCCTCTTCTACAGTCACATCTTCTCCAATTGTAAATTCGATTGGCTCTGCATTTCTTGTGAAAATAATTTCCTCTGTAGAATCTGGATAATATTCTTTGAAAGTTAATGTAACAGGTCCTTCTTCATAATTTTTTATCGCTTTGGTTGTATTACTTTTTGTAAGTTTTACTGCTCTTTTATCAGCAGGAGTTTTTCCATATAACTCAGAAGCACCAAGAGCAATAATTTTCGTTTCTGTTTTATTTCCTGCTTTATCAAGTACTTCAAGAGTTCCTGTAGAAACATCTGAACTCTCAGAATAACTACTTATCTTTTTATTTTTATAGTCAAAATCATTTCCATTTAGTTTTACAGAATAAACATCATCTTCCGCGATTCCTACTGTAACAGTATCATTGTGATAATAATAATTTCCATCTTGATTTTTTCTTACTAATTTTCTATTACTTGTAATATCTAAAGTGATAGGTTTTACATCAAATTGAACTTGATTTGTTGCTTCTTGATCGGTTAATTTTTCATAAATCTCATTTCCTAATTGAATTCCATTTCCAACTTGATCATTCAAACCTACAATTTCAAAATGGAAGAAGTCATCATTGTCAACAATTCCTTCATAAATATAAGTCGTTGCTGAATAAATATATTGTTTTGATTCTTGATGATAAGTTTTTACAAAAGGAATTTCTTTCGTTCCTTTCCATGATTCAGTTGTAATCATAAGTTTCATTCCATCAACTGAGTCAAGTTCTTCATTAGAGCGAAGAATGATTTGTAAAGAATCTGTTTCTTTTGCATATTTTGTATTTCCTGGAATCGTTGCTCCTGTAGATGGAATAATTGCTACATCAAAACTATTGATTTGAACTGGATCATTATCTATTGTAAATTCCAATGTAGTGATATTATTTGCTCGATCCGTTGCAACAACTTTATAAGATCCACTTTCATTTAATTCAGGGTTTGATTTTAAAGTGACTTTAGGATCATAATTATTCTTCTTAAATTCTTCAGTCTTATAAGGTTCTTCTTTTCCATCTTTATAGATTTGAACCATTTTTAAACTGCTATCAAGAACGTTTATAAAAACAGGTCCTCGATATGTTTTTCCATTTTCTATGACTACATTATCAGCAAACACATTTCCTTTTGCAGTAATTTCTGGAGCCTTATTATCTATATAAAACTCAATTCCTACTTCTAAAGCTCTTTCTTTTATATTTCCTGCTTTATCCACTGCTTTAATAGAGAATTTTAAATTATCTGCTATTTCTTTATTTTCACCTTCTATGAGAGAAGACAATTCAAATTTTATGATTCCATCTTCAGTTGCATCAATTGTTTTTGTCTCTTTTGTTTGATAATTATATAGAATGATAGAGGCAATATTTTTATCTGTTGCAACAAGAGAGGTTGCATAATTTTTGTTCATAGAATCAATTGTATTTACAATATTACCATTTCCTACTACTTTTCCATTGTCCCATTTTAATTCAGGAATGGTCTTATCTACTTCGACTGTAATGCTTGTAACAGATCCTGCTTGATCAGTTGCTGTAATGGTATATTCTCCATCAGTTACAGTAGATAAGTCTTCTACTTCATTTCCTTCACTATCAACAACTGTAAAAGTAGCATCAGAATCAGTAGTTACTTCTAATTGATTATAAACTTTCTCTTCGCTTGCTTCTTCTCCATTGATATAAATCTTAGAAGGATCATTATCATAAAGAACTTCTTTTTCTTTCTTTCCGTTATTAAATCCTGTTGTGGTTACTTCTTCTGCAGGATTTCCTGCAAGATCTTTTACTTCTGATACAGTAACAGAAATAGGAGCATCTTGCTCTAATTTCATCTCTTCACTTAACTGAACTTCATAGAATGTATATTTAACATTAGTTGGATTTTCTGAATTTTCAGGGAATGTTTGCTTCGTTACTGGTGTTTTGTATTTTGGCTTAATTCCATTGATTGTTATAGTTGGCTCTTTTAAAATATCTTCATTGACTTCGACTGTAATCATAAGTATATCTTTAAGATTTACAATATTCGTACTTTTCATTTGAGATTGTACTTTTACTCTTGTAATTTTTGGAGCTTCTTTATTAAGTACAACAACCATACTACTATTTGTAACACCAAATGTTTCAAGATGCTTTTTGCTTTGTGGCCAAAGGATTCCTACATTTCCACTTTTATCTTCAACATTACTTACTTTTGCAGTAATTATTCCTTCTTCAAGTGGAGTATCATCTGGAACGGTATAATTTAGAGAATAGGTATATTTTTTATTATTCTCGCTTTCACTAATTTCTTCGTTCGTTTCATCAAAAACTAATTCATGTCCTTTTTCATCCATCAAAGTAATGGTTGGTAGATGAGCAAGTTGTTCTTCTACTGTCATATAGAATGTAATTTTTGAACCTACTCTTGCATAGTAATAAGATTTCTTATTCTTTACAATAGCTTTTTGGTCTGTATACATTGCTGATCCAGTAAGATTTGCAGGTGTTTTATCATAAATGAATGTTACAGAGCTTGTATTTTTTGCTTGATCGGTTGCTGTAATGGTATAACTTCCTTCTCCTGAGTAAACTCCATAGCGATCATAATAAGTTCCATCGTCTTGTAAATCAGAAGAGATATTTTCATCAATTGTATCTCCATCTTTTTCAATTTTTGATGTAAATTGATTTTGATCTTTGATTGTTAAATCTTTTTGATTGGTATAACCATTTACTAACTTATCTAAAACAATTGTAGGAGCTGTCTTATCAATTGTAAATGTAACGGTTGTTTTATGAAAAGCTTCATCTTCTACAGTAATTTCATACTTTCCTTCTTCTTCAAAGGTTAGATTGTCTTGTTCAATTACCTGTCCGTCTTTTGTTACCGTAGTAGTTGTTTTTGTATCATCTTCCACGGTTAATGTTACATTTTCTTTTGTGAATGTGTTATTATCAACCCCTGTAATAGTAGGAGCGTTTTTATCATCTAAAATTTTTCCTAATGCTTCTAGACGTTTTAATAAATCGTCCTTAACACTTCCATTTTCTAATTGTTCAACAACATCTTGAATAGTCTCCTTTTTTCTGAAATCTCTTGCAGATCCAATTTCCTCTTCACTGGTTGCTTGTTGAACCATATTTTCTAATTGTTCCACTAATTGTTTTGCTTTTGTACTATTATCCTTATCAAGTGGAACAAATGAAGCTGCACCTGTACCACTAATGGCTGGATTTTGATAGAATCCTGCTCTATTGATTATGTTATCTGTTTCGTTAGTGGTTTCTTCTACTGCTTCTAAAGTTTCTTTTTCCGTATCTTCTTTTTTCTCAGATACTTCTTCTGTACTATCCCCTTTCTTTTTTCCTGTTCCTACATCTTCTAACTTTTCTTCCGGTGAACTTGCGAAAGTAAAGATCATTAAACCTAGGAATAAGAAAATGATTAAGGCAATGTACTTCTTCTTTCCTTCCATATTTTAACCTCCATTCATACTATATGCCCACTATCACATTTGGATGATAATTGACATCATTCACACCAAACCCAATTAAATTATCAGATTTCGCCTTTATTATATTTTTTTTTAAACTTTTTGTCTAGCTTTTTTTCAATTTTTTACATACTTTACAATAAAAAAGAGAGAATTCATTCCTTTTTCATACTAAAATTTGAAAATGGAAAGGTTTCCTTCTTAAATGAATAGAACAAAAAAGAAGAATTTTGTGTTTTTTCAAATATAAAATTCTTCTTACCTACAAAGAAATTGATCTAAAAAGATTCAAATTTTTTTCTTCAATTATTTTTGAATCATTTCTATTTTACAATTTTAAATTCTGTAATGGGCCAAAATTTCACAAGAACTTTTCCTAAAATATCTTTTTTAGAGACGAGTCCAATTTCTCTACTATCTAATGAATTTTCTCGGTTATCTCCCAACACTAAATACTTATCTTTTGGAATTTGATCATATCCTAAATCTTGGATAGAAAAATCTTTTGTCACCGTCTTTTTTAAAAAAGGTTCTTTGATCGCTTTTCCATTGACATATAAAATATTATTTTGATAAGTAATTTTTTCATGAGGAAGGCCTATTACTCTTTTTACTAAATATTTTGTATCTGCATAAGTTAAGGAAACAACATCAAAACGTTTAATGGATGTAAAATGATAATTTATTTTACTTAGGAGAACAACATCTTGATTTTTTAAAGTAGGCGACATAGAAGATCCTACTATCTGTTGAACTGTAATAACATATAAAACAAGAAATAAAACTAGGAAAATCACAAGAATATACTTCATACTATCTTTAAGGAATTCTTTAATATCTCGTAAATCCATACAACCACCTCTACGATCCTAATTCATCGTATCACAAAATTGAAAAAAGAAAAAGGAATTTCCCTCGTTTTTACTCTATTTGATATTTTGAAATATTTAAAAGAATCCCAACGGAGATCATACTAATTAAAAGAGAACTTCCTCCATAACTTAAAAATGGAAGAGTCACTCCGGTAACAGGAATAAGTCCTACTACAACCATTAAGTTAAGAAGTGCTTGAAAAATCATTTGAAAGACAAATCCAAAGGCCAGATACTTTGAAAATAAATTGTTTGCATGTAGGGCAATTTTAATTCCGCGATATAGAACAAACGCAAACAAAGCACAAACAAAAATAACACCCAAAACACCAAATTCTTCACTAATGATAGAAAAAATAAAATCTGTTTGAGGTTCTGGCAAATAAAAATGTTTCTGTCTTGATTTTAAAAATCCCATTCCAAGAAGTCCTCCTGGACCAATGGCATAAAGTGATTGAATCATTTGAAAGCCTGTTCCTAAAGGATCTTTCCATGGATCTAGAAACGACGTAATTCGATCCATTCGATAAGGGGCGATTAAAATTAAGATAACTACTCCTAAAATTCCAAGAATTCCAGCAATATAGAAAAATTTCATCTCCATTCCTGCAATAAAAAGTAGTGCAATGATACTCATTAAAAGTACAATTCCTGTTCCAAGGTCAGGTTGCAACATAATGAGTCCAAACAAAAATAGTGCAATGAAAAGAATTGGGAAAATTCCTTTTTTATAACTTTTAAGGGAATGTTTTGAAATACTTAAGTACTTACTTGCAAAAAGAAGAAGACCGAGTTTCGCAAATTCACTGGGTTGTACCCCAAAAGATCCGATTCCAAACCAACTTCTACTTCCATTTCGAACACTTCCAATTCCAGGAATTAAGACAAGAAGAAGAAGGAGAATACAAATACCTAAAATCAGATTCGATCGATTATATAATATTTGATAATCCATTTTTAGAAATAGAAAAAGAAGAAAAAGTCCTAAAACAACAAAAAGTGCTTGTTGTTTCACGTAATGAAAAGAATCTTGAAACTTATACTCTGCCCAAATACTAGAAGATGAGTAAATCATTATAAGTCCAAAACCAATTAAAATCAAAACAGCAATGAAAAGTGGGATATCAAACTTTTTCTTCATCCTATTCACCCTACTTTACTATATAAAAAAAGAAAGGATTTTATTCCTTTCTAAAGGGTATGAGAAAAAATTTGTCTTTTCTATAGATGGATGCACAATTGAATTGATCAATGAACTTTCTTCTTTTTTTCATCACCAGTCCATTTTATTTTTATCTAAAGCCAAACACCAAAGAGAATTCCTGCCATAGCAAGGATGAGTCCAAAAATCCAAAAAAGTTTTACAATATCTCGTTCTTTCCAACCTAGTTTTTCAAAGTGATGATGAAGTGGTGTCATTAAAAAGAGTTTATGATGGAACAAATGTAACCAAAATACTTGTAGAATAACTGACAATGTTTCAACTACAAAAACACCTGCAACCACTAAAAGTGTAAGTTCCCGGTGGGTTAATATAGCAATACTTGCCATTACTCCTCCTAAAGCAAGACTTCCTGTATCTCCCATAAAAATACGTGCTGGATGTGTGTTAAAGACTAAGAATCCAATCAAACATCCAACCAAAATCATTGAAAATATTCCTAAATCTTCAAAACCAACCATAAAAGAAATTAAACTAAATGCAACAAAAGCAATCGCAGAAAGTCCACCTGCAAGGCCATCCAAACCATCTGTTATATTAACAGCATTAGAAGCTCCAACCAATAAAAATAAGATAAAAATTCCATAGAGCCAACCCATTTCAAGATCAATATGAAGGGTTCCAACCACCCAAGAGGTCTGTCCTCCATTTCGCATATAAATATAGAAAAAAATAGTAGATACTACGATTTGAAAAAATAATTTTTGATAAGTAGTCAGTCCTTCATTATCATGTCGCTTTAATGAGAGAAAGTCATCCAAAAATCCAATTCCTGCAAAACTTATAAAAACAAGTAAAACAATCAACAAATTATCTGTATAAGGAATTTTCCCAGTCCATAAAAGAAAGAATGTAATCAAAACAGTTGGCAAGATAAAAATTAGTCCACCCATGGTTGGAGTTCCTTCTTTTTTTCGATGATTTTCTCCTACAAAAATACTAATTCTTTGTCTTACCTTCATTTTTTTTAGAAGGGGAACTAAGACGAGTCCTAAAATACAAGAAGATAAAAAACCTATCATAATTGCAAAAATTGCTTTTGTAAGTAATAACATGTATTCATCCCCATTTCCTTGTTATAGTATATCATAAAGCTTATTTGGATAAAGCAATTTTAAAAGAATTGACATCAATTGACATCAATTTCCTAAGAGCAACTTTACAGTAGCTCCTTCTTCTATTCGTTCATCTCCTTCTGGAGATTGAGCGATTACTTTTTCTCCACTTCCTGCATATTCCACTTGAAATTTTTCCAATTGTTTTTTTGCTTCTTCCTTTGTTTTTCCTATTACATTTGGAACTTGATAATATACTTTATCACTCCATATATAATCTTTTTCAAGTCCTCCTTTTTGTTTAGGGATCGAAAGAGCATCAATAATATCTAGAAGAATTCTTCTTGCTACTGGAGTGGTTGTATAACTTGATAAAAGTGCTGTCTTCTTTGGATTATCAATCGCTATATAAAGAACAGCCTCTGGATTATTAGAAGGAACGATTCCTACAAAAGACATAATATAATTATTGACAAGGTATGCTCCATTTACTGCCTTTTGAGCGGTTCCTGTTTTTCCACCAATACGGTATCCATCGATGTAAGCTGCCTTTCCTCCTCCAAGGGCCACAACACTTTCTAAAGCCATTCGCATTGTTTGAGAGGTTTCTTTACTAATGGTTTTTCGAACTACTTTTTTCTTATTTTGATAAAGTACACTTCCTGTTTCTGGTTCTTCAATGGCCTTTACTACATAAGGTGTTAAGAGTTCTCCTCCATTTAAAACAGCAGAAATTGCACGCACTTGTTGAATTGGAGTTACTGAGATTCCTTGACCAAAAGCAGTCGTTGCAAGTTCTACATTACCAACCCTTGAAAGTGGAAAAAGAATTCCTTCCCCTTCTCCGTTCAAATCAATCCCTGTCTTTTCTCCAAATCCAAATAAATCAAGATAAGAAAAGAGTTTTTCTTTTCCTAACATCTGTCCCATCTTGACAAATCCTGGATTGCAACTATTTTGTAAAACCTGTAAAAATGTTTGTGCTCCATGTCCCCCTGCTTTCCAGCATTTGATTCTAGCATTTTCTACTTGAACACTTCCACTATCATAAAAAGTATCTTTTTCTAAATCAATTAACTTCTCTTCTACAACTGCACTAGTTGTGATAATTTTTTGAGTAGACCCTGGTTCATAGCTTGCCCAAATTGGAAGATTTCTCGATAAAACAGAAGTATCATAATCCTGGTAATGATTTGGATCATAATCAGGACGGGAAGCCATTCCTAAAATTTCTCCATTCTTTGGATTCATTACAATAGCAAGAGCCATATCTGGATTAAACATATCGACCACATTGGAAAGTTCTCGTTCTAAAGATTGTTGAATGTTAATATCAATCGTAAGTTGTACATTCATACCATTTTGGGGTTGCGTATAAATGTCTGATAAAGAAAGCTTATTTCCTTTGGCATCTGAAAAATATTGAATAGCACCCTGTTTTCCTGTTAAATATTGATTATACTGAAGTTCTAATCCTGATAATCCTTGATTATCAATTCCCACATATCCTAGTGTATGAGAAAGTAAATTTCCATATGGATAATATCGTTTTGCTTCCTTAACGAGGTAGACACCATCAAAGTGTAGAGCTTCGATTTTATCTGCGATTTCATAAGAAAGTCTTCTACCTTCTGGATGAACTCGTTCAATGGATGTTTTTTTATAGACATGTTTTTTCATCTCTTCCACACTGACACCCAAAATTTCTGAGAGCTTTTCACTGACTTCCTTTTTCTTGGTAATTTGATTAGGAATTAACACAAGGGATGTTGTGGTCAAATTATCTGCCAAAACAACACCGTTTCGATCTAGGATTAACCCTCTTGCTGCTTCTATTGGAAGATTTCTACTCCATAAGTCTTCTGCTAAATCAGATAATTTCTTATAATCGAATACTTGCACATAAAAAACACGCCCTACTACAAGAAGAAAACAAAAAAGGAATAGAAGAAATACAATTTTCATTCTTGTATCAATTTTCTTCGTAAACATATTTTTTCCTCCCCCTACTACAATATGTAAAACATTTTGTCGAATAGAAGAAACAAAAAGCGTTAGCACTTTTTTTGTGCCAACGCTCCCATTGGATCCCATGGTTCCAATAAATGAGGTTCTTTTTTGAATGCTTCTTGTTCTTCCTTCGTTAAATACTTTTTTAAAATTACAATTTGATAGACATATTTACTAAACCAAGAATCACTCATTACATAGAATCCTTCACTTCCAACGTCTTTACCCCAACTATTTTCAACACAATATTTATCTGCAGTTTCATCTTCTAAAAGATTAACACCCATAAAAACCATTGCATGGGTCATTCGACTTTCATAATGGTTTAATGCTTCTTCCTTTTTCATAGAAAAATCACTATTAAAAAGTGTCTTTTTATCATAATTATCTAAATCCATTTTTCCTTCTTGTCGATCTAATTCTTTATCTACATCACATCCAAACCATACTGGATAGCCATCTTTTAATTGAGTAATCACAAGCTCTTTTAACCGCTCAATTGGAAGATTTAAATAAGTTACGGGTTTTCCTTCAATAACATTTCCTAAATATTTTACCGAATATGTTTCATAGAATGGTTTTTCTTCTGTAGGAGCATTGATAATACTTACAAAATCATCTAAATCAAATCCTACATATTTTTCAAAAAATGCTTGGGGCGTAATATTTTTATCAACATGATATTGATCTTCCTTATCAACATATTCAAAATCAAATGTTTCTGGAGGAAGTCCTAGAGAAGTAACTAAGATTTGATAAATCTCTTGCAACATGTCTTCTTTTTGACTTTGTATCTCTTCCCTTGAAATTCCTTCTTGATAAGACTTTCTTAATAAATATGTATCCCTTCTTAATTTTGTATCTAATAAAGTATCGAGTTCTGCTGTATTAGAAGAAACCGCAACTTCCTGCATGGCACTTTTAGGAACAAGCCCATACTTTTTAACAAGATTACAAAGCATATCCCATTGTCCACCATCTTGAATAGGATCCATTAAAAGGAAAGAAAGTAGACGGTCTTCTATTTTTTCGTCGAGTGTTTTTAATATGGTTTCTAGAAAATAATTACATTTTTCCAATTTGTCAAAAAAAAGTGGATAATTTTCTGAAAGTTCAAAAGTTTTTAAATTTAATTTTTTAATAATTTGATATCGGAAAGTATTCAAAGCTGCAAACATCCAACATCTTCCACTTTGTTTTTGATTGGTTACATCTCCTCCTTTTAATCGTATTGAAAAAAGTGGTGTTAACTTGTTTTTACTATCTTTCCTTTTAGCAACTTTTAAAATGCCATTTTCACAAACTGCATGCATTAACATTTCATTTTGAGGATCTGATTCAAATTCTCTTTGCCATTTTTCTAATAAATTCTTTGTTATTTTCATTCTATCACCACTAATAGATTGTGATGATTTTTTACATTTTATACATTTATTTTTATTTCTTATATGAGGACGATGCGGAACGAATAAACATTACTTGCATTACCATAGTAATGACTAAAACTAAAAACACCTGCGTTATTGTTATCTCCAAAGTATCCACCACGAGTAATCCATGGATAGGAATCATCTATCATATAAATATGATCATTATACCATTCTACAATTTCATTTAAAGCATGCCCCTTACATGCAATTCCTCCACAGGCTGTGTTTACATCACTACTTATGTACAAATCATAATATTTAGATTCTGGCCAGTCTCTTCCTTCATCTGTATATTGACTTCCATCGCTTAATTTTCCAATGTACCCTGAGTTTTCACTCACAGTTGTTCCAGAATATTTTTCTCCATTCGGAGCATAGTTTCCCATCATGTATTCCCAACTTCCTCCACTCATATCATAAATTCCATAAATGTTTCCGGTGGTACTCGCTCCTGTCCCACTTCCTTCTATATCATAGGTATATTCACAACTGGAAGTTGCATCTGCATTTGGCAAACCTGAAGAACATCCTGTTATATATCGATTGTAGTTATTCATATAAATTTCTTTATTGGTTCCTTCATATAATAGGCTTCCATATTTCCCATATTTACTTTGTGTAAGGTATGATACTAACGCCCACTCACTATTCTTCATTGCATGACTATCATATGTTTCATCAAATCCATAGATGTTCCCTTCTTTAATTATGTTTCTTGATACTAAATCCAAAGTAGATACTCGGATGCTTCTCCAACTCGTTATATTCGGTTTGATTGCTACTAAGTTATCTGTTTCTACATCCCCTGGACTTGTTCCTGCTATACTTCCTGTCTCAAACTTTCCTATCCAGACTCCTGATAACTCTTTTCCTCCAAAACTAAACCCTGGTGGCGTGTACCATCCTTCTATATGTTCTCCTTTGTACTTCCCACTTCCATTTTGTTTTACATTGCTATCAATAAATCGGATATCTATCTCTCCTGGCTCCTCTTTACTTCTTCCTCCCTTTCCATAGTAATTCTCTCCATCTTCACTCTTGATTGTATAACTATATCTTGGGATCCATACCCACATTGTATTGATTGCTTTCATTGATATCGGACTTCCTTCTTCTATCTTATCTCCTCTTTTAAAATCATAATCTATTAAAAGTCCTTCTTTATTCTCTACTTTTATATCTCCTCTATAATTTTGTTTGATTTCTTCTTCACTGATTGCTCGTTCAAATATCAAAGCATCCTTTACTTTAATATTAGCATATTCTGATGCACTATTTAAATCTGGGTTAGCTCCTATATAAAATGGCATTGGAGAAGTCTTTATCATTCCACTAACTTCTTCCTGTCCTACTAATTCCCCATTGATATATAATTTCATTATACTTCCATCATAAGTCCCTACTACTGTGTATTCTTTCCCTTCTTCTAGTATATTCTTACTTTCTATTTTTCTATAAGAAGAACTTTCTATTATATATAAATCTAAATATATTTTTTTATTATTATACCAAATACCACCTCCTGCAGTCTCCCAGTTTCCAAAAACAGAAGAAGAATTCAATTCTTTAGGTATAAATCTTGTAACCATCGTAATTTGATTCTTAAAATCATAATTAGCTAATCCACAATCTATATA
>CANQEE010000026.1 GCA_947594595.1 uncultured Bacilli bacterium | reverse complement strand
GCCGATATAGTTTAGTGGTAAAACAGATCCTTGGTAAGGATCAGCGGACAGTTCAATTCTGTCTTTCGGCACCAGATAGATACTAAGCTCGGACTTTTATAGTTCGAGTTTTAAAATGTTTAAATTTTATGATATAATTTTTATATAAGATATATGGAGGATAAACTATGAAAAAAATGATAAACAACAATTTTTTTACAAAGTTTCTTCTTTGATAAAGATAGAGTATCATATTTAAAATTAATAGAAGATATGTGTGAAAATGATATACAAGTGTTTAAAACAGACCAAATTCCTGAACATGTTACAGATGATAAAGAATGGATAAATACTGTGAATTTTTTAATTTAGAGGACGTTGAATAATATGATTGAATATAGAATATAGAATATATAAAAATGTTTATGATGATATATTATAAGGTAAGAAAAATATTGAATTTAGATTATTAAATGAAAAATCAGATAAGATTAAATCTGGTGATAAAATAAAATTCAAAGTTCTAGATAATGATAACTTATATATTTTAACCAATGTAGTTGAAAAATTTGTATTTAATAATATAGATGAATTATGGAATCATAAAGACATTTTATCTAATAATGTGTTAGGTTATACAAAAGAGGAATTAGTAATCGTTTTTTATGGAATATTTGGAAGAGAAAACGTTATTAACAGTAAGATTGTAGGTATCAAGTTTAATATAATAAAATAAATAATTAAATGTGAGGTTGATGATAAAATGGATTACTATACTAGACTTAATTTAGCAATACAAAATTCATTAAACGATAATGGATTACAATTTCAATTAAAATATTTTGATGAAATTGCTAAACTTGCGTATATAATAATTGAAAACACACCTGACTTAGAATTAGAAGAATATTCATCAAATATTTCATTAAATGATTCTATTCAAACTGTTACAGATTTCTTTAATTCAATAAAACCAGAATATTCTTATATGTTTAGAAATATTTTGCAAGAGAAAAACACATATGATAGTAAAGAAGATTATTCCGTTAAATTTTATAAAATAATAGATAAAGAAAAAACTGAAGAATATATTGGACAGCATAGAAGTAATAAGTCTGAGGTAAGAAGTAATGGCTTTGTCCATATAGATTTTGCTGAAAATTTAGATGATATTTTTACTATAACTCATGAAATAACTCATAAATTTAGTCAACCTAAAAATCAAACTAGTACAATAAAACAATTTTTAGGAGAAACATCAACGATTACAATGGAATTTTTATTACAGGATTACCTTTTAAAAAATCCAAATTATAACGATCATGAAATAATGGTTCATAAAAATAATAGATTAGTAGAAACCTACGATGACGCTGGTGCTATAATTTGTGAAAACATTTTAATAAAATTGTATAAACAAAATAATAATTGTATTACAAAAGATATCTTATTAAATTATTTGAACTCTATGGATAAAAATTCAAAAATTTATGAGCTGTTATCTACGAAGGGTGAATCGTATTTGAATGAAATTGTAAAATTGGGCTCTTTACAATTTTATAAAAGACAGAAATATGTTATTGGAACTATACTAGCAAGCGATTTCCATAACAAAATAGAAAACAACTCCGAAAAAACAAGTCAGCTATGTTATTTAATAGATATATTAGGACATACTGATCTAGTAGCAGATACTGATTTGAAATTATTAGATACTTTAGATATTCCTATTGTCAGTAATGGTGAATTAAGTATTAGTACAGATAATATTATTAGATTATCTGATTGCTATAAAAATGAAATAGATAATGTTTTAAGTTATAAAAATACAGGTAATTATAAAAATTAGGTTTTCTATTTTAAAAAATATATAGTATAATATTTGTAGGAATTAGCCTTAATGAAAATTTTCAAACGTCCTTATCTAAGACACCGGGGTGATAGGAAACTCGAACTTTTCAATTAAATTGATTAGTTCGAGTTTTATTATTCAATAATTTATGAGAAAATGATTTTAGTAATTAAGGGGGAAAATATGAAGAAAGAAATAATAAAATCAAAAATTATTGTGAATAATAATAAAATTAATGTTATGCGAATAGAAAATAAAGAATATATTTCTCTTACAGATTTGGCTAGATATGCCGATGAAGATGATTCAAGATACCCTATTCAAAACCGGATGCGTAATAAGAATGTTATTGCTTATTTAGGATTGTGGGAAAAATTAAATAATGAAAATTTCAAAGGTGTCGAATTCGACGCGTTTAAAAATGAAGCTGGTAGTAATAAATTTAAAATATCACCTCAAAAATGGATTAAAGAAACCAACGCAATAGGAATAATATCTAAATCAGGTAATAATGGAGGAACTTATGCTTGCAGTGATATAGCTTTAGAATTTGCAAGTTGGCTATCTCCAGAATTTAAATTGTATGTTATCCAAGAATTTGAAAGATTAAAAAAGAATGAAGCATATCAATATAAAGTTGATTGGACAGCTAGTAGAATGCTTGCTAAATCTAATTATCATATTCATACTGATTCAATTAAAGAAAATATTATTCCTAAATTAACTGAAAAACAAAAACAATATGTATATGCTGAAGAAGCTGACGTTTTAAATGTTGCTTTATTTGGGATGACTGCAAAAGAATGGCGAGATAAAAATCCCAATATTGAAGAAAATATTCGAGATTATACGGATTTAAAACATTTTAGTAATAAGTATAACATCAAATTCATAATTTAAAACTTTATTAAAAAGTTATCTATTTTTTCTAGAAAAAGCTCTTTTAAAAATAAAAAATGTCATTATGGAAAAAACACTTCCAATCATAAGAAGAGAAAAATCTTGATTTTTTATACAAGAATAAAGGAAAAAAATGAGAAAAAATAAAATATAGAGAAAGAGACTAATTCGAAAAAGGAAAGAAAAAAATGTTGCAATTTTTTCTTTTTTGAATAAAATGAAAAGATTTTCCAAAAATATTGAAATAGAACATATTAAAAAAGGACATAAAATTGCTTTGCCAAGCAACTGATTCTGAAAAAATGCCCAAAGAAGAAAAATAGTCGCAAAAAGCGAGGCGGATATTTTTCTTAAGATATTAACATTTAATTGATTCATATGACTTCCTTCACTTTCTAAGTAAGATATCTTATAAAAGTATAACATAGATTCTTAAAAAAATGGCAAGTTTCATTTTAATAATTGACACAATTAGAATTTAAAAATTAGCACTTCTCTTTAAAAAACATTCTTACTTGCAAAAGAAGCTACATTTCTGTAAACTAATAGTAGTTGTTCATGTAGCTCAGTTGGATAGAGCGCTTCCCTCCGAAGGAAGAGGTCACGAGTTCGACTCTCGTCATGAACACCAGATAGTGATTAGCTCTTATTTTATAAGAGTTTTTTTATTAAACTCGAACCTTTAAAAGTTCAAGCAGAATTCCTCTTTTTTACTATTAAGATAACTATGAATATCTATCATTAAAAACTCGGACTTTTTCAGTCCGAGTTTCTTATCATTTTGGTAGCGAGAGGGGGGGTCGAACCCTCGACCTTTCGGGTATGAACCGAACGCTCTAGCCAACTGAGCTATCTCGCCATATAAGACAACTAGAATTATAGCAGATCTTTTTCTATTTGACAACATTTTTTCAAGTTTTTAGGATAATTTTTCTCAAAAGATATTCTATTGAGTAAGCTGATAGACCTTCTCTTTTGTTACTTTCATGCTTTTATGAAGACTTGCTTCTTGTTCTTTTAGTTGTTCTTCTTTTGCTTTTAAATTTTCTTTTACAGTACGAATTACATCATATATCTTTTTATATTCTTTATTGGTAGATAAATCATTTTGAAAAGTACTTTCAAACTCTTTTTCTAACCCTTCTACTTCTCGTATTCCTTTTGTAAGTAGTTTTTTGATATCTTCTATTGAAAAAAGAGCTCGTTCTATCTCATTACTATAATCTGTATATGCTTTTACAAAATCTACAGTTTTTTTCTTATACAATAAATTTTTTACTACTTTCATTGCTAAAAATCCCGCTAATAAACTCATTCCTATAGAACGAGGTCCTTTTGTCTTTTTAATAAGTGACATATAAGCAAGAAAAAGTGCAAGAGAAGTCGTTTCAAACTCTAATTGATATTGAATTTTTTCAGTAATTTCTATTTTAGTTGTTGCTTTTTCATATAATTTATTTGCCAAAAGATCCATTTCTACGCAACTTTTGTAAAGAATTATATCTAATTTTAAAGCTTCTTCTGTTTTTTGATCTAACTCCCTAAATTTTTCATCTCGAAGTTCTAAAAATTCTTTTTTTTCCTCTAATTTTTCTTCTAGATTTTCTCTTTTCTCATCTAATTCTAAAATTTGATTCACAATTCTATGATAAGTTTCATTTTTTTCTACAAAAGAAAGGATCATTTCATTAGAAAAGACTGTTAACTTCTCAATTTCTTTTAAAACAACATTTTCAAGTCCTGAAATTGCTTTGATATCTCCTTTTTCACTGAGTTGTTCCAATTGTTTTTGTAAGTCGGTTAATTGAAAAGAAATTTCTTTGATTTGTTCCAATAAACTTTCTACTTCGTTTGCCTCTTCTATTTCCTCAAAAGAATCATTGATTTGATTCAAAGAATGAAGGAGTTCATTTGCTTTTTCATATCTTGAAGAAATTACAAAAGAAAGAGCATTTTGAACTTTCTCGTTTAATTCTCTTTCCTCTAGAATAGAAATTTCTTCTTCTTCTAAAACTGTAGAAGTATTTGCAACTTCTAAAGACTCTTTAGATTCGGATTTTTCAATTTTTTCTTCGTTTAAGCTTTGAATTTCTTTAAACAGAAGAAAGAAGTTTGTTATGTTTTGAGAAGGAGAAAGAGAGTCTTCAATCTTTTTTTCCTGAACAAGAGAATCTTCTTGATCCTGATATGGAAAAAAAGGTTTAGAAAAATCTTCTTCTTTTTCCTCTTTCTCTCTTTTCTCTTCTTTAGAATTTTTCTCTCCCTGTTCTTTTTCGATTGTTATCTCAGAAAGAAAATTTTTTTCTTCTTTTTCTTCAAAAGTAGGTATCTTCTCTTTTTTTTCTACCAAAATCTCTTGTGGAGAGGTAAAATTTTTAGAATTTTTTTTCGTTTTTTGCAAAAAGGAAGCCTTTCTTTTCTTATTTTTTAAGACAGCAAAAAAAGGAATTGTTAGAATATATATTATTTTAGATACAATCTGTTTCTTTTTTGACATACTACTCCTTCTTTCTGTTGCTCCTAATTATAGCAAAAAATAGTGAAAAATACTAGTAAAATAATAGAGAATATAATTGATATAATTTGAATCCTATCACTTGCCTTTTTGGCATTCGAATTAACTTTTGTGGGTTTTCTTTTTGAATTTCCTTAGATAAACAATTGACAAAGGAAGTAAAACTAAAGCTTTCAATCAATACAAAAATCAAATGTTCTATTCGACAAATCTTTTGATCTATCCAGCTTACTTGTTTTTGATTTCTTTCTTGATTTTCCAACATCACTTGATTAAATCCTGTATGAAAAGCTCCTGGTTCTACAAGAGTTAGAGAATGTTTTTTCTTTTGCAAAAAAAGTTCTAATTGCAATGTCTTAATACAATACGAAAGACTTGCTTTACTACTTCCATAACTGCCAAGATAAGGAAATGGAAGATGAGCAAGAAGAGAAGAAGTCACAAAGATTTTTCCTCTCTTCTTTTTTTGATCACAAATTTGTAAAAATTTTTGAATACAAGAAAGATTAGAAAAAAGATTGATTTCATAATTTTCTTTCATCTTAGAAAGATTGATTTCAGAAAGACATCCTCCCTCTCCTATTCCTGCTTGCAAAAATAAAACATCTAAATCAAGTGTTTCTAATTGTTCTTGATCTTTTTCATCAAGTAAATTAAAAGAAATTGGAAAAAGAATAGTTTTATCTAAAATCATTTTTTCTTCTAAGTTTTGTTTTTCTTTTTCAGTTTTAACACCCACATAGACAAAATGCCCTTTTTTGGAAAGCACTTTGGCAAGAGCATAGCCAAGTCCTGAAGTTGCTCCTGTTATTAAAATTTTCATTCTATCACCTATTCTTAATCTTTCCAAAAAGAGAAAAAAGAAACTTAAAAATTTTTAAATTTCTTTTCTTAAATGATAAAATACCCTATTTTTACTTACATTTCTTCATAAAATGAATCTAAATCCATTTGAGAATTATTTTTCATCATTTTACCCATCATCCCTTTAACTTTTTCAAAGGCTTCTGGATTTTTCTTAAAATACATAGAAACTGCACCCACCATTGCCATGGCAGCTCCTATTTTCATAACTCTTTTTGTTTTTGCTTTCATAAATCCTCCTCTTTTTATTTACATTTCTAGTGTGAACAAAAAGATTTAAATTATTCCATTTTTTAAATATTCTTCTAAAGATGTTTTTCTTTGAACTGCATTTGTATTTGAAATAGCAAGTTGAATTGCTTTTTTTTCTCCAATTAAAATCAATTTCTTTTTTGCTCTTGTAACACCTGTATAAAACAATTTTCGATAAAGCATATTTCGATAAATACTTAC
Source organism: uncultured Bacilli bacterium (assembly GCA_947594595.1). Classification (GTDB taxonomy): domain Bacteria; phylum Bacillota_I; class Bacilli_A; order RF39; family UBA660; genus CANQVB01. The sequence continues at coordinate 7,696 of CANQEE010000026.1, read as the reverse complement.
CATTGGTAGAAGAACAACATCAAATTCACTTCCTTGTGCTTTATGAATAGAAATTGCCCAAGCACTCTTAAAAGAAGAAAAAGAAGCAGGTGTATATTTTACATGATTTCCATCAAAATTGATATAAATTTCCTTTTTCTTTCCCGTTTTAATCATCTCAATAAATCCAATATCTCCATTATAAACATTCAAATCTGGAAAATTAGTAAGCTGAATCACTTTATCTCCTTCTCGATAAAGGACATCTCCTATAAAAATTTCTTTTTTATTTGCTGCCTTTGGATTAAATATTTGTTGTAATTCTTCATTCATTTTATCGATTCCACAATGAGTTTTATAAATAGGAACTAGAATTTGAAAAGAATCTTCTTTTTGATATTGCATTGCATAAGAACACACTTCTTTTAAAAGTTTGAATTCATCTGTTTCAGAAAAGGAAAGATCTTCTCCTTTTTCTAAGGTTTCATCTAAAAACTTACCTTCTCGAATTCCATGGGCAAAAGAAATAATATTAGAATCTTTTCCTTGCCGATAAAGATGTTTGAGTCGTATAGTTGAAACTTCTTCGGATGCAATCATATCCTGTAGTAGATTCCCAGGACCAACACTTGGAAGTTGATCACTATCTCCTACTAATAAAATTTTACAATTTGCACTTAATCCTTTCAAAAGAGAAGCCATTAAAGATGTATCCACCATACTAGTTTCATCAACAATTACAAATTGTGCAGAGCTTTTATTAAATTCGTTGATAGAAAAAGTATTTTGTTCTTTATTCCATTTTAAAAATCTGTGAATGGTAGAAGATCCAATCCATGTTTTTGTACTCATTCTTTTGGCTGCTCTTCCCGTGGGAGCTAAAAGAATCAGTTTTTCTTTTAATTCCTGATTAGAATAGTGAAAATAAGTCTGATATACTTTAACAATTGCTTCAATGATGGTTGTTTTTCCGGTTCCTGGCCCTCCTGTAATAATGGAAATAGGAGAACAAATTGCTTCTATGATAGCTTCTTTTTGTTCTTCATTATAAATAATATGATTTTCCTTTTCAAGAGATTCTAATGTTGCTTGCAAAGAATACGGTTCTTTTTTCTTATGTGCTAACATTCGAATTCTTTGTGCAATATAACATTCATCATCAAACAACTCTTTTAAATAATAACGTTCTTCAATGGTTACAATTTTAAGAGCTCTTTCTAATTCATAGCAGGCTTGCTCAAAAATATCTATTTCAATAGGAAATCCCAATATTTTTGTAAGAGATGAAAAAAACTCTTCTTTTTCACAATAGGTATTCCCAGAAGTAAAAGAAAGTGCTTTAATCGTATAATAAGTAATGGCTTTAATTCTTTTAAAATCTGTTTCTTCAATTCCTTCTTTTTGAGCAATATAATCTATTTTTTTAAATGAAATTTCTTCTAAATCATAAAAAGGTCTATAAAGATCTTCTTCTAAAATAAAAAGTGTATTTTCTTTATATTTAGAATAAATTAAAGTTGCATCTTTTGTAGAAAATCCTTTTTCTGTAAGAGAAAGAATGGTTTTATAACTTGCTTCATAAGTCAATAGAGTATGATGAATTTCCATCGCCAACTTTTGAGGAATTCCATCAATTAAAATAAGATCATTAGGATGTTCTAAAATAATGGAAAGTGCTTGTTCACCTAATACACTTACAATTTTTTCTGCTTTTTTCTTCCCGACTCCTTTAAATAAATCACTACTTAAAAATTCAACAATTGTATCTTTATCCGATGGAAGAATTTTTTCAAAAGAAGTCACTTCCAATTGATCTCCATATTTAGGGTGTGTTACTAAATTTCCTTTTAAAAGATAAGTATCTACTTCATTGAAAGGAGGAAGATATCCTGTAAAAGTGATGGTTTTTCCAATAAAATCATCTAAATCATTACTTGCTTCTTCTACTTTAAAAAGTCCTATGATAAATCCATTATTTCCCTGAAAAATACGTTTTCGATAAGTTCCTTTTACAAACGTATCCATTCTACACCTCACATACTTCTTTTATTTTTTCTGCTTCTAAGATACTTTCATTTTCTAAGATTGAAAGAATTAAACAGGAGACTATGTGATTGGTTTCTAATGGTTCATTAAGAACTACTTTCATATAATTTGAAGTGTGTCCATAGGACTTTCCTTCTTTGGAAGTCTCAATTAAAACTTCTACTTCTTTTCCAATAAATTCTTCTAAATAAGCCCTTTCTAATTTAGAAGAAGTAAGAAGAAGCTGTCTTGCTCTTTGTTTTTTTATGGATTCATCTAGATGACCTTCTAATTTTTCACAAGCTGTATTTTTTCGAAGAGAAAAAGGGAAAACATGGATTTTCATAAATTTGAATTTAGATACAGTGCGAATTGTTTCTTCAAAATCTTCTTCACTTTCTCCAGGAAATCCTACAATAACATCAGTGGTAATAGCAATTTGAGGTCTAATTTCTCTTATTTTTTTCAGTTTTTCTTCAAAATAAGCTAAATCATATTTTCTTCCCATTCTTTTTAAAGTACGATCACATCCTGCTTGAAGAGGAATATGTAAATGATCTACAATTACTGGATACTTTTTTAAAACAGCAAGAAAAGAATCATCTAATTCTGTAATTTCAATTGAAGAAATACGAAGTCTTAAAAGTCCTTTAATTTTACAAAGTGTTTCCAAAAGTTCTGCGAAAGAATGAGAGATATCTACACCATAATGTCCTGTATGAATTCCTGTTAGAACAATTTCTTTATATCCATTTTGTACAAGTTGATAAACTTCTGAGACAACCGTTTCAAAGTCTTTACTCTTACATTTTCCTCTTACATAGGGAATGATACAATAAGTGCAAAAATTTTCACAACCATCCTGAATCTTTACAAAGGCACGAGTTCTTCCTAGAAAAGATGTCAAAAACATATCTTCAAAATGACCTTTTTCTTTTTGAATCGGCAAAAATTGTTTCTCTTTTGTTTTTTCATAGGTCTCTAACAACTCAAAAACTTTTGTTTTTTCCCTATTTCCAATTCGAATGTCGATCCCATCTTCAAAGCTAGGATTAGCTTCTACAAAACATCCCATTACAATTACAATTGCATCTTGATTTAATTTTCTACAAAAACGAATCATTTTTCTACTTTTTCGATCACTTTGATTGGTAACAGTACAAGTGTTGATTACATAAATATCACAAGGGGTATGATAATCTTTAAGGATATAGCCTCTTTTTTTAAATTGTTCCTCTAAATATTCACTTTCATAAGTGTTTACTTTACATCCCAATGTAGAAAAACCTACTGTTTTCATAAATTCCTCCTTTGAATAAGAAAACAGGGTCTTTCCTGTTTACCTTTTCATTATTTTCTTTTTTGATTTGTTTGTACAGAATAAGAAAATTGTATCTTTTGCTTGATTATAACCACTCGTATACAAAATTCTTTTTTCACTTTGATCAAGTAATTTCTCACAAGAGTATGTAAAATAACAAGGAAGTTCGCCATAAGAAGAAAAAGGTTCTTGTTCTTGCTTTTGATAAAAGTATAGATGAGGTATGGCACTTTGATAAAAATAGTAAGTTCCAAACTTTGTTTTCTGCATATTTTTTACAACTCTTGCTTCACGATCAATAGGATATGGCAAGGATTGAATTCCTTCCTTTTCAAGTGCTAGCTCTTGATAAGTTTCTATTCGATATTTATTTTTTAAAGGAGATTGTAACTCTTCATCTAACTGATCTAAAATATCTTGCGTTGGTTTTAAAAGATAATCTTCATAATCTAAAATATCTTTCTGCTCAAGAAAATAAGAAATAATTTCTTGCTTTTCAAAAGCAACAAATTCATTCATAGCAAGCGTTTCAAAATGTTGATTTGGTTTCAAAATCATTGCACGCTGAAAGCAATATCTTCCTGTTTTTTGTAAGTAAATTAAATCTCTTTTTTGTAAGTAGATTCGTTGCCTTTTTTCATTGGAACAATAAATTTTCATATTTTTTCCTCCTGTTGATATATTATACTTTGAATTTCTTATTTTTACAAGTTAAAACCCTAAAAAGGTAAGGAAATCAAGGGATGTTATTTTAGAGAAGAGAATCAAAAGAAGAGAAACTAATAAAAAGGGGCCAAAAGGAATGATATGTTCTTTATTTTTTAGATATAATAGAAAGGAAATAGGAAGAGCAATCAAGCTGCCTAAAAAAATAGAAAAAAGACCTAGAATTGGATCTAATACAAGTCCAAAAACAAAAAGCATTTTTATATCTCCTCCCCCTAAAGACTCTTTTTTAAAAAGAAAGTTTCCTAGTAACATAAGGCCATACATTACAAAAAAAAGGAAAAAGCTTGTCGCAAGATGAATGAGAGCATAAGCAAGACCCACTCTTACAATTTGTAAAAGGAAAAGACATCCTCCAAAAAAAAGTAAAACTCCATCTGGAATAATCATTTCAGTTAAATCACTTGCAAAAAGAATCATTGCCATTGAAATAACAAGAAGAAGGAGGATTAAATCTAATCCAAAACCAAAGCTGTAATATGCAAGCATAAAAAGAATGCCTGTTGTTATTTCAATGAAGAAGGAAAGTGGAGAAATTTTTTCTTTACAATATCGACAACGTCCCCCTAAAAAAAGATAAGAAAAAATAGGAATTAGATCAAACACCCCTAACGGATGCATACAAAAATCACAATGACTTCTTCCTTTTAGAAAGCTCTCCTCTCTTGCAAGACGAAGTCCTACTACGGTATAAAAGGACCCAAAAAGAGTTCCAAAAAGAAAGAATAAACTCATATAAACTGCTTTCATAACTCCCCCTTATGTTATTTTACTATAAATTCCAAACATTGGATAAATAACTGATAATAAAATAATTCCAACAATGACTGCTAAAACCATAATCATCATAGGTTCCATTAAACTTTTTAATTGAGTAATAATTGCTTTATGCTGTATTTGATAATGATCTGCAACTTTTTCCATCATAAGACCTAACTGCCCTGTATTTTCACCAGTTACAATCATTTCATACGCATCTACTGGAAAAGCCCATTCTCCTTTAAAAGATTCTGAAATTGCTGCTCCTTTGGAAAGATTTACAAGAGTCTTATTGATAATTCCTTTATAAATTTCATTTTCTGTTAAATTTCCTAATACTTCAATACTATCTGTAATAAAAACTCCATGATTTAGAAGAGATGCAAATGTTTTGGTAAAATTATAAACTTCATTATAAATAATAATTTTACTCATTACAGGAATATGCATATAAAGATTTTGCATAAATTTTCGAAAAGGTTTTACATGACGGAAGAGAAGAATATATGTGGTTAAAATAAGAATTAAAATGAGAAGAAGTACAATAGCATTATGACTAATAAAATCACTAACAGCCATGACTGCAATTGTAAGTCCTGGAAGTTCTGCATCTTGTTCTGCATACATTTCAACAAAAGCAGGAACTACTTGAATCATAATAAATACTAAAACTGCAAAAGAGATGACTAAAACGACAACAGGATAAGTCATCGCACTAACCATCTGTTTTCTTGTTTGTTCTTGAGAAGTATAAAAATCAGCCATATCATCTAGAACTGACGTTAAATCTCCCGTTAATTCTGCAGTTTGAACCATATTGATCAGTAATTTGGGAAATTTAGATCCTTGTTTTCCCATCGCAGTAGATAAACTTTCTCCTTTTAAAAGTTCATAAACTAACTTTTGATAGATTTTTCTTTGAGCTGGATTTGAAGTTTGTTTTTCTAGAATTCGAACAGCATCTACTAAAGCAATTCCTGCTTTAATATAAGTAGATAATTGGGTAAGAGAAAAAGACAAATCTTTTGCTTTGAACTTTCCTCCTGTTGTCAAATCTATATCATATTTTTTTCTAGGTTCTACTTTTAATACTTCATATCCTTCATTGGTAAGAAAATCACGAACTTCATTCAAAGAGTGCCCTTCAAAAGTTCCATTTGCTTTCTTTCCATTTGAAAGCCGTATGGTATAACGAAAAGGAAGAAGTGTTGGATCTTTTTCAAGAGACTTTTTTTTAGGCCGAAGTCCTTTAATTTCAGAGGGAACTTCTTCTAAAATATCTGGAACTTCTTCCTCTTTTTTCTCTTTTTCTATACTAAATTTATCTAAAACTGCTAAAACACCAGAATGAGCATAGGTTAGTACTTTCTTAGGAATTTGAAAGACTTTGTCTACAAGATGATAGATTAAAATGAATGGTTTAAATACGAACTCCATCTTTTCTCTTCCCTTCCTATCTTTATTAAAAGTATATCAAAAAATAGTTATTTACACAAGTAGAAACATTTTCACATATAGTATAGTAAAGGTGATGATATGTACAATCAATACTATCCATATGGAACTTCGTATTTTCCTTATGGAAATAATGGAATGCAAAATCAAAGAACTTCTCTTTTTCGAAAAGGAAACAATTTTGGAAGTCCTAGGAGAAAATTTAATTGGGGAAATTTTCTAAACAATACTCAAAGAACGCTTGGAATTGTTAACCAAGCAATCCCAATTGTTTATCAAATTAAACCAATTCTAAATAATGCTAGAACAATGTTTCGAATTGCAAGTGCGATTGAAGATGTTGCAATTACAGAAGATGTTGTAGATGATGTTTCCCAATCGAATGAGGAAAAAAAAGAAAACGCCCCACAGTTCTTTTTGTAGGGTGTTTTCTTATGGAGTGAGAACAACACGAAATGAGATATAACTATATGCGTTACCATTTTCAATATAAATGCTGAAAACACCTGCATTTTCTAAAGTATCCCAGTGATGACCTCGAATAAACCATGGATATGAAGGTTGCACAATACCAGAATAATCGCCATACCACGCTGCAACTTCATTCATTGCATGTCCCTTACAGGAACTTCCTCCACAGGCTATATTAGAATCACTGCTTATATATAGGTCATAGTATTTAGATTCTGGCCAGTCCCTTCCTGTAAATACCTTTTTATCAAATCCACACATTCCCGTATATCCTGAGTTCCATAATCCTACTGCTTGTCCATCTCCTCTTCCTAACTTTTTAGCTTCTTCCACACTATAACTTGTACTAGAATATCCTGAATATTTTTCTTTATTTAAGGCATAACCTCCCATCATGTATTCCCAAGCGCCTCCTGATAGATCATAAATTCCATAAATGTTTCCGGTGGTACTTGCTCCTGCTCCCCCATATCCTTCCCCATTTCCTCGATCTATTTGATCATCATATGAATATATACAACTTTCTGATAAAAGTGCATTTGGATTTCCTCCAGAACATCCTGTCATATATTTGCTGGAATTATTTATATAGATTTCTTTATTACTTCCTTCATATAATGGGTTTCCATATTTTCCATATTTACTTTGTGTTAAATATGACACTAATGCCCACTCACTATTCTTCATCGCATGACTATCATATGTTTCATCAAATCCATAAATATTGCTAGTTTTTGTTAATCCTCTTGACACTAAATCTAAAGTAGATACTCTGATATTCCTCCAACTTGGTATATTCGGTTTGATCACTGCTATGTTATCTGTTTCTACGTCTCCTGGACTTGTTCCTGTTATACTTCCTGTCTCAAATTTCCCTATCCAAACTCCTGATAACTCTTTTCCTCCAAAACTAAATCCTGGTGGCGTGTACCATCCACTTATACTATTTCCTTTATATTT